>JANQGU010000435.1 GCA_028282935.1 Kiloniellales bacterium | reverse complement strand
CCGCTTTCTGTACAGAAACCACATTTTCCTCACAGCGGGGCGCCCATGCTGGCCGGGAGCGACGGTCCGTCCCCGCGCGGCGGCAGATGCCTTGCGCCTAAAGCCAGGGACGGAATTGGGCATACACACCGGGTAGAGGAGCGACACAGCAGATGGCAGCGACCAGGACGGCCGGACTCGCGAAGAAGAAGGGATCCGCGGGGAGTTCGGCGAAGCAGACGGTCAAGTACAAGGGCCTCGATCTCGGCACCAGCCGGATCGTGGCCGCCAGCATGACGGGAGACGAGGCGGTCTTCGAGGAACAAAGGAATGCCTTCGTCGCGCTGCCCTACGCCAAGATGACCCTGGCGACCCTGGAGCAGGAGGGCATCCTGCACCACGTCGAGGACGACGAGATCCTGGTCTTCGGCAACCGGGCCGACGAGTTCGCCAACATCATGGGCGGCACCATGCGCCGGCCCATGGACACCGGCCTCCTGAACCCGCGCGAGCCGCGCAACCTGCAGGTCATCGAGCTGGCGGTCCGGGAGCTCATCGGCCCGGCCTCGGGCGACGAGCGGATCAGCTACTCCATCCCCAGCGCGCCCGAGGGCCGCGAGGGCGAGCTGACCTACCACGAGGAGGCCCTGCGCGAGGTCCTGGAGGACCTGGGCTACACGGCGGCCAGCGTCAACGAGGGCCTGGCCGTGGTCTACACCGCCCTCAAGGAGTCCGACTTCACCGGGATCGGCATGAGCTTCGGCGGCGGCCTCTGCAACGTCTGCGTCTCCTTCCTGGGCATGCCGGTGCTGAACTTCTGCACCACCCACGCCGGCGACTACATCGACCTCAAAGCGGCCTCGGTGATCGGCGAGACCCCGACCACGGTGCGCCAGCACAAGGAGAGCGAGGACTTCGACCTGGGCGAGCGTCCCCCGACCGCGATGGATCGGGCCCTGGCGATCTACTACAAGGACGTCATCAAGACCGTGGTCGAGGCGCTGAAGCTGGAGCTGCTGGAGACCAAGCGCATGCCCAAGCTGGTCCTGCCGGTGCCCGTGGTCTTCGCCGGCGGCACCGCCGCGGTCAAGGGCTTCGGGCCGCTGCTCGAGGCCGCGGTCCGCGAGGCCCAGCTGCCGCTGGAGATCTCGGACGTCCGCCAGGCCAAGGGCGCCCTCAACACCACCGCCAAGGGCTCGCTGCTGGCCGCGATGCTGAACATGTAAGCCGGTACACCGGCGCTCCCGGCTCCCCTTCGCGGGGGCCGAGGGCGCCGGCTCGACCCCGCTTCTCGCCGACGTCCTGGGGGCGCCCTGGGACGCCCTGGAAGGCCTCGACCGGGCGCTGTCGCGGCCCTCCTCCAACGTGACGCAATAGAAGCCCTCCACCATTTGGACGCTGTGCCTCCCGGGCCATGCCTGACCCTGGGCCTGGGCGAAGAAGGTGTGGCGTCGGCCTCCGCGGCGACGATCCCGGCGTAGCCGACCGGGCCGAAGCGCTTCCGGCTGCACCCGTCATAGACCGTCCGTCACGACCGCTCGCCGAGGCGCTCCAGGATCCGCTGTCGAGCCGGGCGCCGTCCCGGGGCGAGCGGATCAGCACGCAGCTCTACCCGCCCGAATTGGACAGGTTCCGATCCGTTCCGGTGTACCCGCCTGCCGTTCCTTGCGGCCCGCCGAAAAATCGCGAAGGCGGTACGAACCTTTTGGAACAGACCCGGCACATACACAGAAGCGGAAGCCTTGAGCGCGTTCACGTCAGGTCAGAACAAGGAGTCACCTATGGTCGCCAAAACCCTCGATTCCCTGAAAAAAGATCGTTACGTTTGGCGAGAGTTTGCGATATTCGTGAAGAAAAAAGGACATCTAGATATCTGGAAGTTTGTGCATGATCCGCCAAATGCCAGTGACCGGGATATCCATAGGGACTACTTTGCTCTTCCTGCAAGGATCAAACTTGGTCTTCCAGATATGATCCATTTCAAGGTTCAGGATGCTGTAGAGAAGATACAAGCAGAGGGGCGGTCGAAATCGGACGAGGAAAAGACAATTAGAATTGTTTGTCAAAAAGCCGTTCCTGCAGCCGTTAAGAACCGGAGGAAGTTTCTGGAGAGCCTTATCCCCGAATTCGAAAGAGAGCAAAATAATCCTCTCGACCCGCGTAGGCTGATGCTCAGCGGATTCGAAGGCGTTAAGAACAATATGCAAATGAAACGTATCGAAACTATGATTAACAGTATCAAGAGCGGAAATAAATCCAAGGCTAAGAAAACGTTCGATGAAATCGTAAAGAACGAGCCGAAGGATAGCCTCCTAGGAAGGCAAGGGTACGAAAACACCGTCAAAGAGATGAAGCGAAATAAGATTCTGCCCAGCTGACTTTGCGAAGCGCCCCGAAGCGCCGGCGGGTGTAAAAGGCGTTCCGGGACCGCCAAGGAGTTTCTAGATCAAACCCCGTTCAATCGGAGGCGATTGAACGGGGACAACTTGATCTATCTCAGACAGATTGAGCAGCCCGCATTCGCGGGCCGGGGTGATGAAGTCGTTCTCGCGTCTCGGGTGCTTGTGTCACAGGGGGCATAAGGCCATACGGCGCAAGAAGTCTTCTGGTAGGAGGCGGCACGGCCTCGATCGGGTCCCCGCGCCGGGTCAGTCGTCCTTTTCGTCGACGCCCTGGATGATGGCGTCGACCAGGGCCTCGTCGAGGCCTCTTTCCAGCGGGACGCAGTAGAAGCCGTCGACCATGTAGAGGCTGCGCCGGCCGCCCCAGGTCTGCGCGAAGAAGACGCACTCGTCGGCCTCCTCGGCGACGATCCGGACGTAGTCGGCCGGGCCGAAGCGGTTGCGGCTGCGTCCGGGATGGACCATGCGCCACTCTCGCTCGCCCAGATAGTCCAGGATCCGCTCGTTCAGCCGGTTGTCGATCCGCGGCGAGCGCAGCAGCACGCCGCCGGAGGCCGAGACCTGGAGGCCGGCGACGGGATAGGTCTCGTAGGGCGGGTGCCAGGTGCCGCGCACCATGACGATCCGATAGGACCCGACCCGCTCGTCGGCTCGCCAGTAGACCCCGACCGGGTCCTCGAGTCCGGGGGCCCTGAGGACGTAGGGGAAGTCCTCGGCGTCGATCTGCTCCCAGTCCAGGGCCACAAGCTCGTCCTCCTCACCGGAGGCGCAGCCGGCGAGGCCGGTCAGCGAAAGAATCAGAAGCGCGAAGAGAATCCTCATGGCGGCCCGCACTATGCCGCAGCCGGATCCGTTTTGCACGGCTTAGTGGCAGTCCGGTCGCGGTTCCGCGTCCGCTCGGGCCGGCGGGCGGCCGGGACCGCCGGCGCCCGGCGTTGCGATTAGGCTCAATTTCCCAAAGCCTTCCGCCCTCGGCCGCCGGCCCCTTCCGCGCCCGCCCACCGGCGCGGCCGGCCTGGCCGGCAAGCGGCGGCCCCCGGCGGCTCTTAACCATCGCTCGCGCGGCGCTTGCGCCGCCTTCTTCCAGTCGAGACCAGCAAAGGAAAGGACTCCATCATGCAGGACAGCCCGCAACAGGGCGACGAGGCCCGGACGGCGCCCGAGGCCGCGCCCCGGGACGGCGGCTTTTGCCAGGGCGGCTTCCAGGACCACCCGCGGGACACGCCCGGGGACGACCCGGGCGCGCCGGCGCCCCTTCCGGCCGCGGCCGAGGGCGGGCCAGCCGCCGAGGAGGCCGCGGTCCTGGCCGCCATGGCGGCGGCCGACCCGGAGGCGACCCGGGCTCTGCAGGCGGCCTGGGGCGAGGACCTGCCGGCCAGGCTCGACCAGGCGCGGCGGGCTGCCCGGGCCTTCGCCTCGCCCGAGCTGATCCGGGCCCTGGAGGACAGCGGCCTGGGCGACCATCCGGCGCTGATCCGGGTCGCGGCCGAGGTCGGCCGCCTGCTGGACGCGGGGTCGCATCCGGAGCCGGCGCCGGACCTCGACGGCGCCGCCCTGGAGAGCCTGGAGGCCGAGATCGACCGGCTGCACGCGCTGCAGTTCGCGCGGCCGCAGGAGTACCGCAGCGAGCGGACCCAGCGCGCCCTGGCCCGGCTCTACGCCCGACGCTACGGCGGCGGGGCGGCGGCCGGCCCGGCCGGGCGGCGGCCGTGAGGCGCGGCTTCATGGCCGGGCGTCGCCGCGCCGGCCCCCGAGGCCAGCGCCGGGACGCCGCCGGCCCCGGCCGGACCGAGGCCGAGACGGCGCGGGCGGGCAGCGCCCCGGCGGCCGGCGCTGCCGAAGCGGGCCGGTGCCAAGCAGAGCGGGCCCAAGCAGAGCAGGCCCAGGTAGAGCGGGCCGAAGGGCGGGAGACGGCGGAGGTGCAGCCTCCGGCGCCGCCCCGGCTCCGCCGCGCCGACCTGCACCGGCTCAGCGAGGGCGCCAACGGGCTCAACCTCTGGGGCTACATCACCGACGATCCGCTCTGCCGGGTGCTGGCGCCGGGCTACTTCGCGCCGGCGGCCGGCTGGCTCGCGCCCTTCGACCGCATCCTGGTGACCGCCGGCGCCGGCGGCGGCCGGCCCAGCCACGCCACCCTGGTGGTCGCCGGGCCGGGCCCCGCGGGGCCGCGGGTCCGGCGCCTGCCGGGCTGATCCGGGGCCCGGCGGCCCCCCACACCCAGGGGGGCCGCGGCCTCAGCCGCAAGGCCCCTAAACCCCGAGACCATCCGATCCCCACAATCCCGATCCGATCCGGAGTTCCGAGATGACCGTCAGCACGACCACCTCGCGCGTCCGCTACGAGGGCGACGGCGCGACCAGCGTCTTTCCCGTTCCCTTCAAGTTCGTCGACAACGCCCACGTCAAGGTGACCCTGCGCGACGCCGCCAGCCAGGAGACGCCCTGGAGCGAGGGCAGCCAGTACGCGCTCTCCGGCGCCGGCGGCGACAGCGGCGGCAGCCTGACCGTCCTGACCGATCCGGTCGACCACCGGCCCCGGGCCGGAGAGGTCCTGGTCATCGCGCTTGAGCTGCCTTTCACCCAGGACAAGGCCTTTCCCCTGGGCGGCGCCTTTCCGACCACCCAGGTCGAGGAGGGGCTGGACCTGGCGGCCCTGCGCGACGCCCAGCTCGCGGCCTTCGACGCCCGCGCCTTCAGCGTGCCGGCGACCGACGCCCAGGTCGGCGGCCTGGAGCTGCCGATCGACAGCCTGCGCGCCGGCCGCTACCTGGGCTTCGACGCCGCCGGCAAGCCGGCGCTCCTGGCCGGCACGGCCGAGGCCGCCGACGTCAGCGACAAGACCGTGCTGCCGAGCGGCGCCGCGAGCGCCCGCAGCCTCGCCGACCTCTTCGGCCTGGGCGCCCTGACCGCCGAGAACGTCAAGCTCCACGGCGCCAAGGGCGACCTGGTCGAGAAGACGGACGGCACGGTCACCGACGGCTCGGCGGTGCTGAGCTCCGCCAGCATCGCCTTCGACAGCGATGACGTCGGCAAGGTGGTCTGGGTCGAGGCGGCGGCCACCACAGGCAAGGCGATCTCGGCGATCGCCAACGGGCCGGCGGATGCGGCCTGGCAGTGGGACGCCTCGGCCGACAGCTACGTCGACGAGACCGGCGACTTCAACGACAGCGGCGCCGGCGACGTCGATCCCTTTCCGGCGGCGGAGGCGGTGGGGGACCGCTTCTACATCGGCCACATTCAGACCTTCGACCAAGTCACCATCACGATCTCGACCGCCGGCGTCGGCGGCGTGGTCCAGTGGAAGTATTGGGACGGCTCGGCCTGGCAGAACCTGGCGGTCACCGACAACACCAGCGGCTTCACGGCCGCGCCGGGCAGCCACACCGTGACCTTCACGCCGCCGGTCGACTGGGCGACGACCCAGCTCAACAGCGCGATCAACGGCCGGCGGCTCTACTACATCGCGGCCGAGGTCACGACGGTCTACACGACCAATCCGGTGCTGTCCCAGGGCGTGCTGGACGGTGGCCGGATCCGGATCACCTCGATCCTGCACCTGGTCGAGCCGCTGCAGAGCGTCTCGATCAAGGGCGTGGCCGGCACGGTGGAGGCCAACGGCACCTGGCAGGTCGAGCGCATCGACAACGACGTCCTCGACCTGATCGGCCCGAGCTTCCGCAACGCCTACGTCTCGGGCGGCACG
>JANQGU010000397.1 GCA_028282935.1 Kiloniellales bacterium | reverse complement strand
TCCTTGGTATAAGCCCATCGGCCCGGCGCGAGGGCCAAGGCGATAGCAAAGAGCACGGCCTTGGAGCAGCCCGGTTTCGCCTTCGGCGTCACACCCTTCTACTTCCTGCGCCATGGCGAAACCCGTGAGACCGAAAGGGGAATCGTTCAGGGCCAGAACGACACCCGGCTGATCGCCAAGGGCCGGCAATCGGCGGTGACGGCGGCCGGCGCCCTCGACGGCCTCCTGCTGCGGTCGATCCACGCCAGCCCGCTGAAGCGGGCCTGGGAAACCGCCTCGATCCTGTCGATCCTGCGAGGCGTCCCGGTCTTTCCCGTGCCGGGCCTGATGGAAAGGAACTGGGGACCATACCAGGGTCTGCACAAGAACCTGCGCCCCTCCGACCCCAGCGCCGAAAGCGTGGAGAGCCGCGAGGCCTTCGCCAGGCGGGTCATCGCCGCAATGCGCGCGATCACCGGGCCGTCGCCGCTCGTCGTCGTCGCGCACTCCGGCGTCTTCCGGGTGCTCTGCGGCCATATCGGGCTCTCCGAAAGGCCGGCGGTGACGCTTTCCAGCGGCATGGTGCTGAGGTTCGAGCCGCCGCAAGGCGAGAGGTCGGGCTGGCACCTCAGCGTCGTCGGCTGAGCGCGCCGGCCCTCGGCATCCCGCCGGAGCTACGTGAAGACCTCGGAGGGATCGGCGCTCAGCCGCTCCATGAGGGCGCTGACGATGACCGTCATGATGTCCTGGATCACCTGCTGCCGGTCGTGGTTGACGATGATCGGGATCTGTCCGCGATCGGCCTCGGACAGCAGATGGGCCTGGAGACGCCAGATCGAGCCGAAGTTGTCGAGGTAGCGCTCGGCCCGGCGTTGGTCCATCTGCCGGCCCCGGCCCATGAAGCGGCGCCGGAGCTGCTGCGGGTTCAGCACCGCCAGCATGATCGGAATCACGATGGCGCCGCTCTCCCCCGGCACCTTCTCGATCAGGGCGTTCTGGATGTGGACGCCTTCCAGGATGACCGAGGCCCCTTCGTCCAGAGAGCGCCGGATGACCGCCTCGCAGGGCACCGAAAGCAGGTCGGCCTGCGCCTGGTAGCCTTCGATCAGCAGCGCATCGGCGTCCCCGGGCTTGCCCGCCAGGCCGCGCCAGGCGTCGTAGGAGGAGCGGTGCAGCACCGGCAGGAGGCGCTCCGGAATCATCATCCGCATCACCTCGCGCAGCAGGTCGGTCGACTGGGTGCGGGCGATGTCCAGGCGGTGCGCGACCTCGGTGGCGATGGCGCTCTTCCCGGTCCCGCTGGCGCCGCCGATCATCAGCACGATCGGCTGTTCCCGGCGCCGGAAGTTGACCAGCACGAGGTAGCGCTGCGCCTTCTGGCGGCCGAGCGCGACGCGGAGATAGCGGTAGGTGAGGAACCCGAGATGCCCCGACTGGATCTCCGAAAGGCCCTTTTTCATCATGTGGCCGAAGAGGGCCGCCGTGACCGCCGTGGACTCCTCGTAGGAGAGGCCGCTGGACTCGAGGAGCCGCCGGTGCTCCTGCCGGGAGAACTGCCTGGTGTGGCCCTCGCCGTCGCGGATCAGGATCGTCCCGGTCAACGCTGGGGGATGCTGATAGCGCTGAACGACGCTCGGTCCGTAGCGCGCGATGTGCCGCAGGACCGTCTCGCGCAGCTCGGCCGTGGTGATCTCGGGCCGCTCGCTCAGCTCGTCGCGAACCTCGGAGGCGAGGGCATAGGCCTCCTCGAAGGGCAGTCCGGACTCTTGAAGGGAATGCGTGAGGATGCCTCTGAGGAAGGGGATCCTGGTCGGGGTTTCGCCCGGTTCGACCACAAGTGTCTTGGCCATGGACTCTTTCCGGCCCGTGGTTGTTTCTGGGCTGCGATCAGTCCTCGTCGGTCGACCAGGCGGCGGCCGTCGCCACCTGGTCCTGAAGGACCTTGGTCATCCACTTCAGCTCGGAGAGCACGGCCTTCACGACGTCGCCGACGCTGATCATGCCGACCAGGGCCTCTCCCTGGACCACCGGCAGGTGGCGGATCTGCCCCATCAGCATCTGCTCCATGATCTCCTGCGTGCTGCTTTCCGGCGTGCAGGTGATCACCGAGCGGTTCATCAGGTCGGCGGCGTGCATCTCCAGGGCCGCCGGGCCATGCTCGGCCACGCTGGCGACGATGTCCCGCTCGGAGATGATGCCGGCCATCTCCTTGCCGTCACTCTTGACCACGGCCGCGCCGATGCCCTCGCGCCGCAGCGTGCTCGCGACCTCGCAGACGCTCGCCGCCGAGGCGATCGAGATCACCCGGTTGCCCTTTGCCGCCAGTATCTCCGAAACCTGCATCCGACACCTCCTTCCGATCGCGCATTCGGCGGTGCGAAGGCCGGGCTCTCCACGGCCCGGCGTCCGCGGCGGGCCCTCAGCGGACGCTGCGCCTGGCGATGGCCCTCGGCTTGCGGCGCCTCAGCCGGGTGGCCGAGGCCTGGCGCTTGTCGGCATTGGCGACCATGACCTCCTGGCAGCCCTTGCTTTCGCGGCCGCGGCCGCTGGGCTGGCGCTGGACGTAGGCGCCGTCGGCGGCCATGTCCCACACGTTGCGCTGGTCCTCCAGCTGGGTGTCGAAGAAGCGGCGGAGCTCTTCGCGATGGGCCGGGTCCTCGATCGGCGACAGGAGCTCCACGCGGCTTTCCAGGTTGCGCCGCATCAGGTCGGCGGAGCCGATATAGTACTCCTCCTCGCCGCCATTGCGGAAATAGTAGATCCGCGTGTGCTCGAGGAAGCGGCCGACCACGCTGATCACCGAGATATTGTCGGAGAGGCCCGCAAGGCCGGGACGCAGGCGGCAGCTGTCGCGGACGATCAGCTCGACCTTGACCCCGGCGCGCGAGGCCTTGTAGAGGGCCTCGGTCACGTGCGCGTCCTCCAGCGCGTTGGTCTTGAAGCGGATCAGTCCGGGCGAGTCCTCGGAATGCAGCTCGATCTCGCGCTGGATCTTGGCCAGCAGCGCCTTCTTCAGGAACTTCGGCGCGGTCAGCAGCTTGCGGTAGCGGCGCGACGGCTTGCAGCCGCTGGTCAGGTAGTTGAACAGCTCGGTCAGGTCGTGGCCGATGTCGTCGTCGCAGGTCAGGAGGCCGAGGTCCGAGTAGATCCGCGCCGTGCCGGCGTGATAGTTGCCGGTCCCGATATGCGCGTAGCGGCGCAGGCCGGAGTAGTCCTGCCGGACCACCAGGATCGACTTGGCGTGGGTCTTGAGCCCGACCACGCCGTAGGTGACGTGGATCCCGGCCTCTTCCAGCCGGGTCGCCCAGCGGATGTTCGCCGCTTCGTCGAAGCGGGCCTTGAGCTCGACCGCGACCGCGACCTGCTTGCCGTTGCGGGCGGCCTCGATCAGGTACTCCAGGATCTCGGTATCGGCGGAGGTCCGGTAGAGCGTCATCTTGATCGCCCGCACCTTGGGGTCCTGGCTGGCCTCCCGGACGAAGCGCTCGACCGAGGTCGCGAAGGACTCGTAGGGGAACTGCAGCAGGATCGAGCCGGCCTCGCGGATCAGGTGGAAGATGCTGCGGCGGTCCTGAAGCCTGACGTTGGTCACCGGGCGGTGGTCGTCGTCGTGTAGCTCCGGATAGTCCAGGCTCGCCAGCTCCATCAGGTCGCGGATGCCCAGAAGCACGTCGAACTCGAAGACGTCGGCGGCCTCGTCGAGCCCCAGCTCGGCGGCCAGCATGCCGCGGTGCAGCCCGCCCATGCCGGCGGTGATCTCCAGGCGGACGAAGGGCGCGAACTTGCGGTCCCGCAGCTCGGTCTCGATCATGCTCAGGAGGTCTTCGGCCTGGTCCTCCTCCAGCTCGGTGTTGGCGTTGCGGGTGACCCGGAAGAACTCGCAGGACTCGACCTCCATTTCCGGGAACAGGAGGTCGAGGTTGTGCGCCATCACCTCCTCCAGGGGGATGAAGTGGTCCGAGTCCTCGATCCGCAGGAAGCGCGGCACGCCCGAGCCGAGCGGGACCTTGATGCGGTTCATGATCGGCTCTTCGTCGTCCCGATAGCGCAGGGTGACCAGCAGGCTGAGCGAGAGGTTGGAGATGAAGGGGAAGGGATGCGCCGGGTCCATGGCGAGCGGCGTGACCAGCGGCAGGATGTTCCTGAGGTAGTGATCGCGGACCGCCGTCTTCTGCTCGGCCGTCAGGTCCTCGTAGTCGGCCACGACGATCCCCTTCCGGGCCAGCGACTTGATCAGGTCCAGATAGACCTCGCGCATCCGAAGCTGAAGCTCCTTGACCGCCGCGGTGCACTCCGAGATCTGCTCCTGCGGCGTCCGGCCGTCGACGGTGAGCTGGTGGACGTTGGCGGCCAGCTGCTGCTTGAGGCCGCCGATGCGCTTCATGAAGAACTCGTCGAGGTTCGAGCTGGCGATCGCCAGGAACTTGACCCGCTCGAGCAGCGGGATCCGCCTGTCCTGCGCCTCGTGCAGGACCCGGCTGTTGAAGCTCAGCCAGGTGAGCTCGCGGTTGAGATAGAACTCGGGCGACCGCAGGTTCATCGCCGGCGGCGCGGGCGGAGGCTTCGGCGTCTCGACCCCTGCCGGCTCGGCAGCGACCGGCTCGGCAGCGACCGGCCCGGCGGCGACCGGCTCGGCGGCCGCGGCCTCGACCGCCGCGGCCTCGGCGACCGGCGTCGCGGCCTCGCCGGCTGCCGGCTTCGGCGGCTCGGCGGGGGCGGCGGGCAGGCGCCGCCGGACCCTTGCGGTCCCGGTCCTGAGGGGGGTGACCGAAGCGCCCGCGTCCGGGCCGCTGATGTCGCTCGGGCCTGTGCTGGATCGACCTGCCATGTCTTCTCGTTCCTTCCTTTCGCTTAAGGCCCCGGCCGGGGCCCCCGGTCGGCGCCCCCGGTCGGCGCCCCCGGTCGGCGCAGCGCCTATTCAGCGGCCTGGCGGACCTCGGGTTCTTCCATCTCTATCCACTGGGTGCGGGCGATCTTGCGGCACATCCGGTAGATCCGGCTGAGGGTCTCGATCATCTCCATCTCGCGGGTGAAGGTCTGCAGCCGGTTCGGCTCGTCCGCCACCAGGCGGCCCAGCTCGTATCTTGCGGTCTCCTCGGCCAGGGCCGCCATGTCCTTCTTCATGCGCTTGACCCGGCGGGCCGCCTTGCGGTCCTGCTCCCGCACCGAGTTGACCGAGGCCTTGAAGGCCTGCGACACCTCGTCGAAGTAGCGCTGGATCACGTCGAGGGTCGCCTTGCTGACGACGACGCCCTCCTCGATGCGACGGCGTCCGGTGGTCACCAGGTTGGTCTCGATGATGTCGCCGATCTGCTCCAGGTGGTTGGCCACCTGAAGCAGCTCCATGACCTCGTGGGACTCCTCGCTGCTCAGCTCTCCGAGGCTGATCTGGCCCAGGTACTCCACGATATGACCGTGCAGGATGTCGATGTCGCCGTCCAGTTCCGCGAGGTCGCGAAGCTCCTCCTCCGTTCCCGAGGTGACCGCCGGCAGCGCCGCGTCGAGCATCTCCTCGACCCGGTCGCCCAGGCGGCCGACCTCCCGGCGCGCCCGGTCGAGCGCCAGCGGCGGTGTCGAGAGCAGCTCCTTGTCGAGATACTTGGGCTGTATGACCGTCGGCTCGGCCATGGGCCTGTCCGGCACGACCCATTCGCAGAAGCGGGCGAAGAGGGGCGCCAGGGGCAGGAACAGGAGCGCGATGCCGACGTTGAAGACCGTGTGGGCGTTCGCGATCTGGCGGGGCGTCTCGGCGGCCAGCCTGTCGAAGCCCGTGAGGCCCGGCTCGGAGGGCGAGATGTACCTGACGAGATCGGCGAAGGGCGGAATGAACCAGACGATCATCAGGACGCCGACGATCTTGAAGGCGACGTGGGCCACCGCCACCCGGACCGCTTCGCGGGGCTTGCCGATCGCGGCCAGGCCGGCGGTGGCGCAGGTGCCTATGTTGGCGCCCAGCGCCAGGGCGATGCCCGCCTCCAAGGTGATCAGGCCCTGCATGGCCATCGCGATGACCACGCCCATGGTCGCCGAGGACGACTGGACCAGGCCGGTGAAGGCGGTCGCGACCAGGATGCCGACGATCGGGTTCGAGACCTGCTGCATCAGCGCAATGAAAGGCTCGTAGCTTCTGAGCGGCTTCATGCCGGTGCTCATGATCCCCATGCCGAAGAAGATCATGCCGAGGCCCATCACCAGCACCCCGTAGTGCTTGGTCATGTCCTTCTTGCCCAGGAACATCAGGACGAAGCCCACGCCGACCAGCAGCAGGGCGTACTTGGTGACCTTGAAGGCGACGATCTGCGCGGTGATCGTCGTGCCGATGTCGGCGCCGAGGATCACGCCGATGGCCTGCGACAGCGACATGAGCCCGGCCGTGACGAAGCCTACGAGCATCACCGTCGTCACCGAGGAGGACTGGATCACCGCGGTCACGACCGTGCCGGTGATCAGTCCCATGATGCGGTTGGTGGTCAGCGTGCCGAGGATGGTCTTCATCCGGTTTCCGGCGACCTTCTTGAGCGCCTCGGCCATCTGCTCCATGCCGAAGAGGAAGATGGCCAGCCCGCCGAAGAGCTGCATGCCCATGCTCCACCATTCGATGCTCTGGCCCGCGGCCGTCGCCGCGAGGCCCGGCAGGGCGAAGAGCCAGACGACGAAGGCCGAGCCGACCAGCAGGAGGTTCCGGCCGCTCCTGCCGCGGCGCCAATCGGTCATGTCGCGCGCTCCGCCTTGACGATCGTCACCGGCCTGGGCGAGAGCTGCGCGATGCGTTCGGCCTTGGAGCCGAGGAGGAGATGGGGCAGGCCGGTCAGCCCCCGGCTGCCGAGGACCAGCATGCAGGCGTCGATCTTCTCGGCCACCTCGAGGATCCGCGTCTCGGGAATGCCGTGCACCAGCCGTGTCGTCAGGGCGGCTGCGGCCTTCAGGTCGGGATGCGCCTCGCCGAAGGTCGCGACGAAGCTGTCGAGCTGCTCGGCCGCCAGCTCCTCCACGGGACGCAGCACGTCCGCCTCGGATCGCCGGTAGGCGCCCGGCGTCTCGATCGGGTCGTGCACGACGTGCAGCACCAGGATCTCCCCCTCGACCTGGTCCGCGTAGCGGCAGGCCCACTGCAGCGCGGCCTCGGAGTCCCTGGAGAAATCGACCGCCACCAGGATCGGACCGTTGCCGACTGACGGGCCCTTCCGGCCGTCGGCGTCTTGTTCCACCATGTTCTGCCTCCCCGAAGGGGTCGCGGCGCCGCGTCGCTTCGGCGTCGATGACGCCACAGGCCGACGCTCTGCGCCGCCAAACCCCAAGTCTCGTTCCGGCGTTTGGAGCCGCCTGGCCTTTCCGCTGCCTCTTCGCGGGCCTCCGGTGTCGGGTCCGCCCTCCCGGGCGGGGCGAACGACACCTGCGGTCTTGGAGCCGGTTGCCGATTGGATCGACCGATAACACTCAGACAGGTCGCCCTCGCGCTTTCCTTGACCTAGGTCAATATATTGGTCTGGCCGGCGGTCTATCTTCGTGCTGCACACCCGGGGACGACAAGGGGGCAGGGAGGCCGGAAGGTCGAGAGCCGAAGCCTGTCCGCCGGACGCAAAGCCTCTGGTGCAACCTCGCCGACCGTCTCGGAGGTTCGAACCACGGCAGTTCGGGCCCCGATGTTCGGGCCGGGGGTTCGGGCGTTGTCCACTTCCGATGATGCTTGGAACCCGGCGGCAGGGGCGCGCTAGGGCCGAGGCGTTGTACGCGATGCGGTTCAGCGGGCGGGGCCGTCGTCCGGCTTTCGCTCCCGACCGGCATCGGCGAACCGGCATCGGCAAGGGTCCGGGTGCAGGGAGGCGCAGATGGAGTCGGCTCGCGATCAACTCGAGAGCTATTGGGCGGCGGTGGAGAGCTTCTTCGCCTTCGATACCGCGCTGCTGCTCGAGCCCGGGATGATCGCCCTGCTCGTCCTGCAGGTCTTCCTGCTCTGCTGCTCGGCCTTCTTCTCGGGGTCCGAGACCGCGCTGTTCTCGCTGTCCCGCCTCGACCTCCAGAAGCTGCGGCGCGACCGGCATCCGCGCTCCGAGACCCTGCACGACCTGCTCGATCAGCCCCGGCGGCTGATCATCTCCATCCTCTGCGGCAACGAGCTGGTCAACATCGCGGCGACCGCGAACCTGGCCGGCATTCTGGTCGTGCTCTACGGCGAGCAGCGGGCCGGCTGGATCAATGTGCTGGTGATGTTTCCGCTGCTGCTGCTGCTGGGCGAGGTGACGCCGAAGACCATCGCGGTCAGCCATCCGATCAAGATCAGCGCCGGGATCGTCGCCGGCCCGCTCGGCGCCTGGGCAAGGCTGATCACGCCGCTGCGCCGGGTCGTCCGCATCGTGGCCGAGAAGATCACCACCTGGATCGTCGGCGAGGAGAGGGCGCGGGAGAACATCCTCCAGGTCGACGAGTTCCGCACCCTGCTGGCCGAGGTCGCGGACGAAGGCATCCTGGACGCCACCGAAAGGGTGCTGATCGACAACCTGCTGGAAGCCGGCGAGACCGAGATCGTCGAGATCATGACCCCGCGGACGCGGGTCGACTTCCTCAGGGACGACATGAGCGTGCTGGAGGTCGTCGACCACTTTCGCGGGTTCCGGCACCCGCGGGTTCCGGTCTGCCACGAGCATCACGACAACCTCGTCGGCTTCGTCCACGCCGAGGACGTCCTGCGGCTGGTCCTGGACGGCGCCGATCTCTCGAAGCTCACGCTCGACCAGCTCCTGCACCCGCCCGTGGTGGTGCCGCCGACCAAGTACGTCGACGAGATGTTCGACTTCTTCCAGGCCAACAACGCCCGCGCGGCCGCCGTCCTCAACGAGTTCGGCGGGATGGAGGGCTTCATCACCATGCGCGACATCATCAGCTTCATCTTCGGCGAGGTCTCGGAGACCGCCGCCGCCCAGGCCCTCTACGAGGAGCGGGACGAGAACGTCTTCGAGGTGCCCGGCGAGATGAAGCTGACCGACTTCGACGACCTGACCAACTTCGGTATCGAGGACCCGCGGATGACGACCATCGGCGGCGTGGTCTTCCGCTACCTGGACCGTCTGCCCGAGGTCGGCGATCAGGTCGCCATGGACGGCCTGATCGCGACGGTGCTCGAGATGGACGGCCATCGCCTGGCCCGGGTGCGCGTCGCCAAGGGCGCGCCGGGCGAGGAGGGCGAGACCGAGGACAAGGGCGGCGAGGGCGATGCCCTTCGGAGGGCGGCGCCGAAGGCCGCCGGGGGTGGCACGGAGGAGTCCGGGGAGCCGGAGCGGGCGGAGACGGGCGAGGCGCGGCCCAGCGCGGAAGTCGTCGATCTCTCCACCGTGAAGGGCGGCGGCAAGGCCAAGAAAAAGGCCCGCAGACCGGACGGCAAGGGTCCGCCCGGATCCCACGGCAGGGAAAGGGGCTGAGCCATGGACATTCTCGTCGCGCTGCTCGTGATGTTCGTCTTCCTCCTGCTCAAGGGCTTCTTCTCGGGCTCCGAGATCGCGCTGGTCAGCTCGGACAAGATCAAGCTGCGGCATCGGGCCAAGCAGGGGGACCGCGGCGCCAGCCTGGCGCTGAGGCTGTTCCAGACCCCCGACGTGCTCTTGAGCACGACCCTGGTGGGCACCAACATCTCCACCGTCGTCCTGACCACGATCGGCGCCCTGCTGATGATCCAGCTCTTCGGCGGCAGCGGCGAACTCTACGCCTTTCTGGTGCTGACGCCGCTGCTCCTGGTTCTCGGCGAGATCGTCCCCAAGAGCGTCTACCAGCAGAAGTCCGACGAGCTGACGCCCGTCATCATCTATCCGCTGCGCTGGGCCTCGCTGCTGTTCTATCCCATCGTCTTCGTCTTCTCGCGCATCGCCCGCGCGGCGGCCCGCCTCGCCGGGGCCGGCAAGATCGAGCAGCCCTTCTTCATCACCCGCGAACAGCTGCGCACGGTCGTCGACATGGCCGAGCAGGGCGTGTCCCTCGACGCCTTCGGGCGCGGGCGCATTCGCCGGGTGATCCGCTTCGCCGAGACCACCGTCGCCCAGACCATGATTCCGATCGCCGAGGCGACGGTCATCGATCGCCGGCAGACCACCAAGACCGCGATCGAGCTGGTGCGCCGCCACGGCTACAACCGCCTGCCGGTCTTCGAGAACAGCACCAGCAACATCGTCGGCATCGTCACCCTGACGACCTGGGACCTGATGGACCGGGACCTGGCGGAGCAGGACCTGGCATCTCTGATCCAGCCGGCGCTCTACGTCTCGCCCCTGCAGACCATCGATCAGCTCCTGCCGATGCTGAGCCGGCGCCGCGACCACATGGCCGTGGTGGTGGACGAGTTCGGCTCCAGCACCGGCATCATCACCATGGAGGACATCGTCGAGGAGGTCGTCGGCGAGATCGACGTCGGCTACGACTTCGAGGAGTACCTGCCCAAGCGTAAGCGGGTCTACGAGAAGCTGGCGGAGGACATCTACGTCATGGACTCCCGGCTTTCGATCGCGGAGGCCAACGAGATCCTGCGCACGGCCCTGCCGACCACCGAGTTCCACACCGTCGGCGGCCTGGTGATGGCCCGCCTCAGGCACATCCCGCGGGAAGGCGAGTTCATCGTCGAGGAAGGCTATCGCTTCACGGTCACCGAGGCCAACGAGCGGAGCGTCCAGAGGCTGCGCGTAGAGCCCGAGTAGGACCGGCGGAGACCCCGCTTCGCGGCTCAGCCGTAGCGGCCTTCGATGTAGTCGGCGGTCTCCTGCCTGGCCGGGGTGACGAACATGTCCTCGGTCGGCGTGTGCTCGACCACGCGGCCCATCAGCATGAAGATGCACTCCTCGCTGGCGCGCCGGGCCTGGGCCATGTTGTGGGTCACGATCAGGATCGTGTACTGGCCGCGCAGCTCCCAGATCAGCTCCTCGACGGCCTCCGTCCCCTTGGGGTCCAGCGCCGAGCAGGGCTCGTCCATCAACAGGACCTCTGGCTTCACCGGCAGCAGGCGCGCGATACAGAGCTTCTGCTGCTCTTCCAGCGAGAGCTCCGTGGCCTTGCGGTCGAGGCGGTCCTTGACGTTGTCCCAGAGCAGGACCTGGCGCAGCGCCTGCTCGACGATCTCGTCCTTCTCGCTGCGGTGCATCCGCTTCTTGCCTTCCGCGTGCAGCTCGAAGCCGAAGAGGACGTTGTCGCGGACCGAGATCGGCAGGGGGTTGGGGCGCTGGAAGACCATGCCGACCTGCTTGCGGACCTGGGCGAGCTCGACGCCTTGGTCGTAGATGTCGTGGTCCAGCACCGCGATCGAGCCCTCGATCCGGACGTAGCCGAGCCTTTCGTTGATCCGGTTGATGCTGCGCAGATAGGTCGTCTTGCCACAGCCGGAAGGTCCGATCAGCGAGGTGATCATCCCTCGCTTGATATCGAGGTTGACGTCGAAGAGCGCCTGGAAGTCCCCGTACCAGAGGTTCAGGTTCCGGCTCCGTATGGCGAGGCCGTTCTGGCCGTTACTCGTCTGCGCGGTCTCGTTCATGATCAGCACCTTTGAGCGGCGGTCGCGTTTCGACCGGCTTAGCCGAAACGGCCTGCGATGTAGTCGGCCGTCCGGCGGTCGGCGACGTCGCCGGTGAAGAGGCTCTCGGTGTCGCCGATCTCGACGCAGCTTCCCATCAGGAAGAAAGCGGTCCGGTCGGCGAGCCGGCGGGCCTGCTGGGTCAGGTTGGTGACCAGGATGATGGTCATCTCGTGACGCAGCTCCTTGAGCACGTCCTCGATCCGCATCGTGGTCACCGGATCGACGGCGATCGAGAACTCGTCGAGCATCAGGAGCTCCGGCTCCTGGGACAGCGCGCGGGCGATGGTCAGGCGCTGCTGCTGGCCGCCGGAGAGCAGGCTGCCCAGCGAGTGCAGGCGGTCCTTGACCTCGTCCCAAAGCGCCGCCCGGCTCAGGCAGCGCTCGACGATCTCGTCGAGCTCCGCCTTCGCCGTGATGCCGGCCAGGCGCGGCGCCAGGGCGACGTTGTCGTAGACGGTCATGGGCAGGCCGACCGGCAGCGGAAAGACCACGCCGATCCGGCTGCGCAGGGCATAGACGTTGCGCCAGTCGCGGACGTTGCGGCCGTTGAACAGGATGTCACCGGTCACCTGCATGCCGGCGTTGAACATGTCCATGCGGTTCAAGGCCTTCAGGAAGGAGGTCTTGCCGCTGTTGGCCGGGCCGATGATCCCGAAGATCTCGTTCTTGCGGATCTCCAGGTTGACGCCGACCAGGGCCGGCTTGCCACCATAGCTGATCGAGAGGTCGTGCACCTCCAGCTTCAGCGGCGCGTCTTCGGCCAGGGGCGAGCTCCCCGGCGCTTGTCCCGGATCCGGCGCCGTCGCGGTCATGGTCTCTACCATTTCTTTTTCCCCCGGAGGTACATGCGGAAGCCGATCGACAGGGCGTTCATGGTCAGCACCATGGCGATCAGCACCAGGGCGACGCCGTAGGGCAGGTGGTCCGGGACGCCGGGAACCTGGGTCGAGACCACGAAGAGGTGCAGGGACAGTGCCATGGTCTGGTCGAAGACGCTTTCCGGCAGGAAGGGCAGGAAGAAGGCGGCACCGGTGAACATGATCGGCGCCGTCTCGCCACTCGTCCGCGAGACCTCGAGGATCACGCCGGTCAAGATGCCGCTGACGGCATTAGGCAACACGAGGCGGCGGATCGTCTGCCAGCGCGTCGCGCCCATGTTCCAGCAGGCCTCGCGAAAGGCCAGCGGAACCGCCTGCAGCGACTCCCGGGTCGCCACGATTATCAACGGCAGAGTCATGATCGCCAGGGTCAGGCTGGCGGCGAGGATGCTGGTCCCGAAGCCGAAGAAGATCACGAAGGCCCCGACCCCGAAGAGCGCGTGCACGATCGAGGGCACGCCGGCGAGGTTGATGATCGCAAGGTTGATCGTCCGCGTGAACCAGTTGTCCGGGGCGAACTCGCTGAGATAGAGCGCGGCGGCGACGCCGAGCGGCACCGAAACCAGAAGGGCGACCGCGACCAGCCAGACCGTTCCCACCAGGGCCGGAAAGATCCCGCCGGCGGTCATGCCGTCGATGGGATCGGCGAAGAGGAACTCCCAGGAAATGGCCGGTCCGCCCTTGTAGATCAGGGTGCCGAGGATCATCAGCACCGGCACGATCAGCAGGATCGTCATCACCAGGAAGAGCAGGCGGACGAGCCCCTCGCGGCGCCGGTTCTGGATGTTGAGTTCTGTTGCAGCGAACATGGCCTGTCCTTCGTCCCTAAACCTTGCGCCTCAGCTCTTGCGGATGCCGCGGACGATGAGGTCGGCGGTCAGATTGATCAGGAAGGTGATCACGAAGAGGAAGATGCCGATCGTGAAGAGCGCCTGATAGTGGTCCGACCCGACCGCGGTCTCGCCGAGCTCGGCGGCGATGGTGGCGGTCAGCGCGCGCACCGAATCGAAGATGCTGTCCGGAAGGTTGATCGCGTGGCCGCTGGCCATCAGCACCGCCATGGTCTCGCCGAAGCCGCGTCCGACCCCCAGGAGCACGGCGCCGAGCAGGCCGTTCTTGGCGGCCGGCAGCACGACCCGGAAGATCACCTGCCAGCGGCTCGCGCCCATGGCCTCGGCCGCCTCGCGGTAGCGGTCCGGGACCGCCTTCAGGGCGTCCTCGGAGATCGAGGTCATGATCGGCGCCGCCATCAGGCCGAGGATCACGCCGGCGTTGAGCACGTTCAGGCCGACCGGCACGTCGAAGAGCTCGATGATCAGCGGGTTCATGATGGTCAGGCCGATGAAGCCCCAGACCACGGAGGGGATCGCCGCCAGGAGCTCGACCAGAACCTTGAGGATCTCCCGGGTCTTCCCGGTCGCGAACTCGGCGATGAAGATCGCCGCGCCCAGGGAGAAGGGGATCGCGACCAGCATGGCGAGCCCGGTGACGCTCGCCGTTCCGGCGACCAGGGCCAGGATCCCGTAGGTGGTGTTGTACTCCGACGTCGGCTTCCAGCGCGGCGAACCGAAGAACTCGGCGAAGTCGAAGGCGCCGACCAGGAAGCCGAAGCCTTCCTTGGTGACGAAGACGAAGATGCCGATGATGAAGACGATGGCCGAGATGCCGCCGATGAAGACCAGGGTCTGAACGACCTTGTCGATGTACCAGTCGGCATTGCGGCGGTCGAAGTCCTGGTCGTCGCGCCGGGCGGCCGCCCCGAGCCGCGCCGCCGAGGTCCCGCCGGCCACCTTCAAGGTGCCGGCCACGCTCTTTGCTGTACCGGCCATCTCAGTCGGCTCCCTCGCCGCGCAGGGTCTCCATCAGGTCCCGGACCCTGACAGAGATCTCGCGGTACATCTCGACGTAGCGTTCCTTGGCCTCGGCCTCGCCGAGCCCCTCGGGCGGCGTCCCGACGTCCCAGTCCAGGAACACGGTCCGGAAGGGCTGCTGCGGCAGGTAGGTGCTGACCTTGCCCTGCAGGCTGACCACGACGTCGTAGCGGGCGACCTTCGATGCCTCGGGCTCGAGGGCCTTGGTCGCGATCGCTCCGGGCGCCAGGCCGTGCGTCTCCAGGAAGCCCAGGAGACCGGGCTCGAGATCGACGCCGTTGCGCCGGCCGGCGCTGTCGTACTCGCCGCTGTTGGGGAAGCTCTTGCGCGCGAAGGCCTCGGCGATCTGGCTCTGGCAGGCGTTGTCCTCGTCCAGGAACAGCACCTTGTAGACCTTGGGCGGCTTGGTCTCGCCGGTCACGGTGAAGAGGGTCTCCTCGCAGATGTTCTTGCACCTGTCGCAGACCCGCTTCAGCCGGCCGATCAGGATCAGCGCGTCGAAGAGGTATCTGATCTCTTCATGGGAGGTCTCGCTCTCCCGGACCAATTCCTCGAAGACTATGTCGCTATGGCTCTTGGCCTGGGCGGCGATGGCCCTGGTCTCGCGCGCGAGCTCGGCATCCTTTTCGTTGAAGGACCGCATCGACTGGCGCAGGCAGGTCTGCGCCTGCCGGGCCATCTCCTCCATTTCCTGCTTCAGGAGTCCGGTCGGCAGGTGCGGAAGCTGGAGCCCCTCGCGCGCGATGGTCGCCGCATAGTCGCCGATCCGCTCCAGTTCGTTGACCAGCCTCAGGATCGAGGAGATCAGGCGCAGGTGGCCGGCGGTGGGCAGGTGAGTGGCCAGGAAGCCGTGGCACTGCCGGGTGATCTCCCGGGTCTTGCGGTTGATCGGATGGTCCCGGAGGATGGTCTGGTTCGCGAGTTCCCTGTTGCCGGTCAGGGCCGCCTGGACCGCGTCCTCCTGGGCCTTCTGCACTGCCGCGCTCAGGGAAGCGACCAACTCCCGGATCCGGGCCATGTCGTTGGACAGTCGCTCTTCGTAGAGTGGCATGGCTGTTTGCTCCGCCTTCGCTGGGAGTCCCGCCTCGGGTGGGTTGCAGGAACTGGGCTCGGGATTCCGGCCGGTCGTCGGGCGCTGCCGGGCGCGCGACCGATCGAAGAGTGCCTGACTGCCGGGCCGGCGCTTGCCGGCCCGGCGGAGACCCTCAGTTGCAGGTCACGTCGCGGACCGGTGCGTAGCCCTTCTCACGGATGATGCACTGGCCCTCGTCGCTGAGGATAAAGTCGAGGTATTTCTTGACCTCGCCGGTCGGCTCGCCGTTCGTGTACATCAGGAGCGGGCGGGCGATCGGATAGCTGCCGTCGGCGGCGGTCTGGACGCTCGGCGTCACGCAGTCCTTGCCGTCCATGGCGACGCAGGCCAGTTTGACGTGGTCGGTGGCGTAGGCCAGGCCGCTGTAGCCGATGGCGCAGGGCGTCTTCTCGACCAGGTCGACGACGTCCTTCGAGCCGTGCATGTCGCGGGTCCCCATGCGGTAGTCCCGCGCCTTGCCGAGGACCGCCTTGCGGAAGTAGGCATAGGTGCCGGAGTTGTTCTGGCGGCTCACCAGGACCATCTCCTGGTCCTTGCAGCCCGGGACCTCGAGCCCGATGTCGGTCCACTTCTCGGTCTTGCCCTCTTCGCCGTAGATCTCGGCCAGCTGGGGGATCGAGAGGATCTTGGCGGGGTTGTCCTTGTGCAGGTAGACCGCGAGCGCGTCGAAGCCGACGGTGTGCTCGATCGGGTTCTGGCCCTTGGACTTGGCGAGCTCTAGCTCCTTCCCCTTCATCGCCCGGCTGGCGTTGGCGATGTCCACGGTGCCGTTGATCATCGCCGCGATGCCGGTCCCGGAGCCGCCGCCGGTCACCGCGACGGCCACGTCGGAGTTGACCTTCTGGTAGGCTTCGGCCCAGGCCTGGGCGACGTTGACCAGGGTGTCGGAGCCCTTGTTCTGGATCAGTTCGCGCGCCTGCGCCGAAACGCTCAGCGAGACGGCGCCCGCGGCGAGAATGGCGGCGATGGCCAGTCTGGCGGTCTTTGGCATGGTTCCTCCCTCCTGCGGGCGGGGTTCTGGGTGCCCCTGCCGCAGGGATCCAAGAATGCGTTAGATCAATTTTCTTTCGGGAGGATGCCAGCCGCTTGTTATGGTTTTGTCATGAGCGCGAAAAGTTTCTGTCATATCCGCGGCGGAGCGGGAGGACGTGGCTCGTCGCGCCGCGGTCGCGCTATCCGGCTTCGGAAAGTTCCGCGTCCGGCTCGATCCGGACCCGCGAGCCGGGGAAGTGGCAGGTGAACCTGGTGCCTTGGCCCGTGACGCTGACGATCTTCAACTCCGCCGAATAGCGATCGAGCACCTGCTTGACGATCGCCAGGCCGAGGCCGCTGCCGCCGGAGCGTCGCGACCGTCCGGCCTCCACCCGATAGAAGCGCTCGGTCAGCCGCGGCAGGTGATAGGCGGCGATGCCCGGCCCGTGATCCTCGACCGAGAAGCTGGCGCCTTCGGCGCTTCCCTGCCAGTCGATGTCGATCCGGGTGCCGGCCGGGGTGTGACGCACGGCATTAAAGATCAGGTTCGAGAAGGCGCTGCGCAGCTCGCCCTCCTCGCCGAGCAGCAGCACCGAGGGATCCATCTTGAGCCGAAGGCTGTGCTTCCTGTCGTTGCTGAGGATCCGGGCCTCGGCCAGAATCTCCGTCAGCATCTCGGCGACCGGCACCGGCGCCTCCGCTTGCGGCCGCTCCGCCATCTCCAGGCGCGACAGGGTCAGAAGGTCGTCGACCAGCGCCTGCATGCGCTCGGCCTGCTGATCCATGTGAGCCAGCGGAACACGCCAATCCGGGTCGCCCTTCGCCATCTCCTTCAGGGTCTCGAGGTAGCCGCGAAACACCGTGATCGGCGTCCGCAGCTCGTGGGACACGCTGGCCAGGAAGTCGCGGCGCGCCTGCTCCAGCCGGAAGACCGGGGTGATGTCGCGCGCCACCATGAGGCGTTCCCGCTGGTTGCCGAAGGCCGCGGTGACCTGGACGTTGAGCATCCAGGCGCCATTGGCGGGGGAGGGGACCTCAAGGGGGTGCGACGAGCGGCCCGCGGCCAAGTCGTCCTCCAGGACCGGGTGGGTCACCACCCGGGCGATGTCCTTGCCCAGGTCCGCGGGCCAACGGAGACCCAGGAGCTTCCGGGCGGCCGGATTGAACCAGCCTATGCTGCCGGTCTCGGAGAGAACGACCAGGGCATCCGGCAGGGTCTCCGCGGCGTCGCGATAGTCGGAAAGCAAGGTCATCAGCCGGCGGCCGCGCCGCCGCTTTCGCAACCTCTCGCCTTGCAGCGCGTCGAAGACCGCTTCCCAGACCCCGAGCGAGACCGGCAGGCGAAACCCCCGGCGGCGCCCGATCCAGGACTGCAGGAGCAGGAAGTTGCCCAGGTGCCAGGCGAGGTAGCCGAGCAGGCCGAGCCCGAGCAGGAGGCGTGTCTCTCCGACCAGAAGCCCCAGGAGCAGCAGCGCCCCGCCACCGGCGGCGACGACGAGAAGCTCGTTCCGCCAAGCGCGGATCAAGGCCGGCCCCGGGTCGAAAAGCGATAGCCGCTGCCGTGCACGGTTTGGATCAGCCGATGGTGCCCGCTGGCCTCGAGGGCCTTGCGCAGGTTGCTGACGTGCATGTCCACCGTGCGCGGGCCGACGTGAATGTTCCGGCCCCAGACCAGATCGAGCAGCTGATCGCGCGTGTAGACCCGCTCCGGGTGAGTCATCAGGACGTGAAGCAGCCGGAACTCGGTGGGGCCGAGATCGAGGTCGCGCTCCTCCGCCGTGACCCGGTGACTCAAGGGATCGAGCAGCAGCCCCTTCACGTTGACCGTCTCGTTGGTCGCTTCGGGCTTCATGCGGCGCAGCACCGCCTCGATGCGCGCCACCAGCTCCTTCGGCGCGAAGGGCTTGGTGACGTAGTCGTCGGCCCCGTCCCTCAGGCCGCGGATCTTGTCTTCCTGCTCGCCGCGCGCCGTGAGCATGATGACCGGGATGGACCTTGTGGCGGGGTCGCTGCGCAGCAGCTTGACGAACTCGATCCCCGACTGCCCCGGCAGCATCCAGTCGAGCAGGATCAGGTCGGGAGGCCCGGTGAGGATCTCCGCCTCGGCTTGCGCGGCGTCGGCGGCTTCGGCATAGGAAAAGCCCGCCAGGGACAAGGCGAATCCGATCATCTCACGGATCGTCGCTTCGTCATCCACCACAAGGATCTTGCCGGCCATCTCCCAGTTCCCGCCACCCGGCTGGCGTTTCCGCCATTCTGTGCAGGCCTCTTTATGGCGCCGCTACGCTTGCCTTTGGGCCAATCCGCGGTGGGGGGCTTTGACCTTGATTTGGCGCCTTTCGGTTGGTTCCCCTCCGCTCGAGCCCCCGGCAATGCTTCGGCAGTCTCGCCCAAAAATCGCTGATATGGATCAATTTGCATGCTCGGCTGCGGGCCCGGCTGGGCTTTTCAGCCCAGCAGCGTGAGACCTTGCCGGCAAGGAAGACCGTCCAGTCTTCCGCGATTTCAGGTCATTCGGGCCGTAACGCCGCCTAGACATGTCGCTGCTTTGCCGGCCGACGGCAATTCTGCTCGTGGCCTCACCGGGGCGGCAGATAATTGACAAGGATCAAAATCTGATCGGGCCAGGTCTGTTACCATCTCGTTACAGGGAGCAATTTCAGGCCTTAGCTGCCGAGATCTTATCGATGCCTTGTTGAGCCGTGGTCTTTCGAACCGACAGAGGTTCGAGGCCGGCTGACGGGACCGCTGTCCGCTTGCCGCGCGTCGGCGCGGGCGCCGGAAGCTGAAGCAGAAAAAGGATAGTCGCTCATGGCAAGAACCAGTCCCTTTGCAAGCCTCTTCGGCCGCTCGCCGATCAAGCCGATGCAGGAGCACATCAAGGTCGTGACCCGCTGCGCCAGCGAGGTCCCGGGGTTGTTCGAAGCGCTCTGCGCCGGCGATCAGGAGAAGGTGGTCGAGGTCAAGGATCGGATCTTCGCGCTCGAGCAAGAGGCCGACGACATCAAGAACGAGCTCCGCGCCCATCTGCCCAAGAGCCTTCTAATGCCGGTGGACCGGCGCGACCTGCTGGAGGTCCTCGACATGCAGGACTCCATCGCCGACACGGCGCAGGACATCGCCGGTCTGCTCGTCGAGCGGCCGATGGAGGTTCCGGAAAGCCTCAAGGAGCCGCTGATCGGCCTGGCGCGGCGCTGCGTCCAGGCCTGCGACAAGGCGGCCGAGGTCATCGGCGAGCTCGACGAGCTGGTCGAGACCGGCTTCCGCGGGCGCGAGTCCGAGCGGGTGTCGGCGATGGTCGACGAGCTGAACAAGATCGAGGACGACACCGACGAGATGGGCATGGATCTGACGCACCGCCTCTTCGCGCAGGAAGACGAGATGAAGCCGGTCTCGGTGATCTTTTGGTACCAGCTGATCCAGTGGATCGGCGATCTGGCGGACTACGCGGAAAAGGTCGGCAATCGGCTGCGCCTCTTGCTCGCGAGCTGAAGAACGTCCGACTGACAGAAAAGGGGGAGGAGCGGCCATGGATGTCATCGCTCAATACGGCACGGTCTTGATCACTCTCGGCGTAATCTTCGGCCTGTACATGACCTGGGGCATCGGTGCCAACGACGTGGCGAACGTCATGGGCACCTCCGTCGGGTCCGGTGCCATCACCGTCACCACGGCGATCATCATCGCCGGCATTTTCGAGTTCGCCGGGGCGGCGCTGGCGGGCGGGCACGTGACCGCGACGATCCGCAAGGGCATCATCGACCCCACGCCCATCGTCGGCTCCCCCGAGGTGCTGATCTTCGGCATGCTGGCGGCGCTTTTGGCCGCCGCGGTGTGGCTGATGATCGCCTCGTCGCGCGGCTGGCCCGTGTCGACCACCCATTCGATCGTCGGCGCGGTGGTCGGCTTCGCGATCGCCGGCATCGGACTGGATGCCGTCAAATGGGACAAGATCGGCCAGATCGTCGCGAGCTGGGTGGTGTCGCCGGTCCTGGGCGGCACGATCGCCTTCATCCTCATGATCAGCATCCGCCGCCTGATCCTGAACACGGACAACCCTTTCCAGAGTGCCAAGCTCTGGGGACCCATCTACGTCTTCCTGGTCGGCTTCGTCATCGCCCTGGTGACGCTCTTCAAGGGCCTGAAGCACCTCAAGCTCGACCTGAGCATCCCGATGAGCTTCCTGGCGGCGACCGTGATCGGGCTGGCCGTCGCGTTCATCGGCTGGCTGCTGATCAGGCGCATCACGGTCGATGAGACGGCGGATCAGGAGTACCACTTCGCCAGCGTCGAGAAGGTCTTCGTCCCGATGATGCTGTTCACGGCCTGCGGGATGGCCTTCGCCCACGGCTCGAACGACGTCGCCAACGGCGTCGGGCCCCTGGCCGCCGTCTACGGCCTGGTCCAGTCCGGCGGCGAGGTGGCGCAGAGATCAGAGCTGCCGATCTGGATCCTCCTGCTCGGCGGCTTCGGCATCGTCGTCGGGCTGGCGACCTACGGCTACAAGGTGATGCGGACGATCGGCTCCAAGATCACCGAGCTGACGCCCACCCGCGGCTTCAGCGCCACCATGGCCGCGGCCGCGACGGTCGTCCTGGCCTCGCGGACCGGCATGCCCGTCTCCACCACGCATATTGCGGTCGGCGCCGTGATGGGCGTCGGGCTGGCCCGCGGCATCGGGGCGATCGACCTGCGGGTCATCGGCGGGATCATCGTATCCTGGATCGTCACCCTGCCGATCGGCGGCGTGCTCGCGGCCCTGTTCTACTTCACCTTGAAGGGGATGTTCGCCTGACCGCGGCGATTCACGGCGCCGGCGGAGAGACGCTGCGCGCCCTGCCTCGCCGCTCTCTCCGACGAAGACCAGGATACTTCGAGCCGAAGGGGCCGGTCCGGTCCGGTCCCTTTTGCCGGCAACTGCGCTACTTGCCGGAAGGATAAGGCAGCTCTCGGCCGCCAGGTCTCGGCCGGCTCGGACGGACTCGGTCTTTGGCACCTCTTCGCAGCGGCAGGGGGCCATGACCGCCCGCAAGACCGCTTCCGGCGGTCGGCGCGCCCCAAAGTCCGCGAAGGCTGCGGATGGCAATCCGCTTGGCAAGTCTCCTTCGAGGCCGCTAGCGTCTCAGCATATAGCCCAATATAGTTATATCAATTTGGGTATATTT
Organism: Kiloniellales bacterium; assembly: GCA_028282935.1. GTDB lineage: Bacteria > Pseudomonadota > Alphaproteobacteria > Kiloniellales > JAKSBE01 > JAKSBE01. The sequence goes on along the minus strand of JANQGU010000397.1, from coordinate 437 downwards.
GAGGCCGTGCGCAGAAAGAGAGGCGAAGTGTCGGAGCTTCGGGAAGTTGCCGAGACCTGGTTCCAGCGTGTCTGGGCCGAAGAAGACGAAAGCGCAATCGATGAAATGCTGGTGCCGGAAACGACGGCGAAGGGCCTGGGCGAAGAGCCTCGTGAAGGTCCGGCCGAGTTCAAGGCGTTTCATCGACTGTTGCTTTCGATGATCAAGGACGTCCGCGTGGATATCGACCGCTTCGTGGAGCAAGACGACTGGGCCCACATCCTGTGCTCGTTGAAGGCGAAAAGGCGGGATACGGGGGAGCCCGTCGAAATGAGCGGTCAGATCGCCGTGCGCATTTCTGACGGAAAGCTAATCACCGCGCACAATCATTTCGACTTCATGAGCCTGTTCGAGCAGCTCGGCCTTCTGCCCAAGGGTGCCTTTTCGCGTTGCCTCTA
>JANQGU010000348.1 GCA_028282935.1 Kiloniellales bacterium | reverse complement strand
GAGATATGAGCGAGGCCGCCGCCGTGGTCGCGGGTGCGGAGAGCCGGATCGACCGCCGCTTCGCCGCGCTGCGCGACGAGGGCCGGGCCGGGCTGGTCGCCTTCGTCACCGCCGGCGATCCCGACCTCGCGACCTCGGCCGAGATCCTGCGCGGCCTGCCGGCGGCCGGCGCCGACGTGATCGAGCTGGGCATGCCCTTCTCGGACCCCATGGCCGACGGCCCGGCGATCCAGGCCTCCAGCCTGCGGGCGCTGAAGTCCGGCATGACCCTGAAGGGCGTCCTGGAGATGGCGCGCGGCTTCCGCGCCGAGGACCCGGACACGCCGATCGTGTTGATGGGCTACTACAACCCGATCTACCACTTCGGCGTCGAGGCCTTCCTGCAGGCCGCCGTCGCCGCGGGCGTGGACGGCCTGATCGTGGTCGACCTCCCGCCCGAGGAGGACGAGGAGTTCTGCATCCCGGCGATCCGCGCCGGCCTGCACTTCATCCGCCTGGCGACGCCGACCACCGACGACGCGCGCCTGCCGGCGGTGCTGACGCACACCGGCGGCTTCCTCTACTACGTCTCGATCATGGGCATCACCGGCACCCGCGCGGTCGACGCCGGCGCCGTCGAGCAGGCGGTGACGCGGCTGAAGCGGCATACGGATTTGCCGATTGCCGTCGGATTTGGCATCAAGACTCCCGAGCAGGCGGCGGAGATCGCCAAGGTGGCCGACGCCGCCGTTGTCGGCTCCGCCATCGTCGACGCGGTCAAGGCCGGGCTCGACGACGACGGCCGCGCCCGGGACGGGCTGGCGGCGACGGTCCTCGGACTGGTCGCCGATCTGGCCGAGGGCGTCCGCGGGGCGCGCCGCTGAGGCGGACAGGATTGGATAGCAAGCCATGAACTGGTTGACGAACTTCGTCCGACCCAAGATCAGAGCGCTGGTCCAGAGCAAGGACGTCCCGGAGAACCTCTGGGAGAAGTGCCCGAACTGCGGTGCGATGGTCTTCCACCGCGAGCTGGAGAACAACCAGCGGGTCTGTCCACACTGCAGCCACCATCTGCGCATCCCGGCCAAGCGGCGCCTGGAGATGCTGCTGGACGACGGCGCCTACGACCGGGTCGATCTGCCCAAGCCGCTGAGCGATCCGCTGAAGTTCCGCGACAACAAGCGCTACACCGACCGCCTGCGCGACGCCCAGAACAAGACCGGCGAGACCGACGCCATCATGGTCGCCCGCGGCAAGATGGGCGGCCATCCCATCGTGGTGGCGGTCTTCGACTTCGGCTTCATGGGCGGCTCCATGGGGATCGCGGTCGGCCAGGGCCTGGTCACCGCCGCCGAGGCCGCGGTCAAGGCCAAGGCGCCGCTGCTGGTCGTGCCCGCCTCGGGCGGCGCGCGGATGCAGGAGGGCATCCTGTCCTTGATGCAGATGCCGCGCAGCGTGATCGCGGTCGAGATGGTCCGGGAAGCCGGCCTGCCCTACATCGTGCTGATCACCGACCCGACCACCGGCGGCGTCACCGCCTCCTTCGCCATGCTGGGCGACATCGCCATCGCCGAGCCGGGCGCGATCATCGGCTTCGCCGGCCCCCGGGTCATCGAGGAGACGATCCGCGAGACCCTGCCGGACGGCTTCCAGCGCTCCGAGTACCTGCTGGAGCACGGCATGGTCGACATGGTGGTCGACCGGCGCGAGCTGCGCGGCACCCTGATCCGCCTCCTGACCCTGATCCGCCAGCCGGCGCCGCCCGAGGCCATCGCCCTGCCGGTGGCGACCACCACCGCCCGAGCCAAGGGCAAGGCCAGCAACACCAACGACCCCAAGCATGGCGCCGGGACGATCGATCGCAAAGCCGCCGAGTGACGCGATCCTGGAGCGGCTGAGCCGCCTCCATCCCAAGATCATCGATCTCTCCCTCGGCCGCGTCGAGCGGCTGCTGTCCCGGCTCGGCCATCCCGAGGCCGCGCTGCCGCCGGTGGTCCATGTCGCCGGCACCAACGGCAAGGGCTCGACCATCGCCTACCTGCGGGCCATGCTGGAAGCCGCCGGCCGGCGGGTCCAGGCCTACACCTCGCCGCACCTGGTGCGCTTCCACGAGCGCATCCGCCTGGCCGGGGGCCTGATCCCCGAGGCCGAGCTGGCGGTGCTGCTGGAGGACTGCGAGGCCGCCAACGGCGCCGAGCCGATCACCTACTTCGAGATCACCACGGTCGCCGCCTTCCTGGCCTTCGCCCGGCATCCGGCCGACGTCCTGCTGCTGGAGGTCGGCCTGGGCGGCCGCCTGGACGCGACCAACGTCGTGGCACGGCCGGCGCTTTCGGTGATCACCCCGGTGTCGATCGACCACACCCAGTTCCTGGGCGAGACCCTGGAGGCCATCGCCTTCGAGAAGGCGGGGATCCTCAAGCCCGGCGTGCCGGCGGTGATCGGCCCGCAGGCCCCGGCCGCCCGGGCCGTGATCGAGGCCCAGGCGGCGCGGGTCGGCGCGCCGCTCTACCTCCACGGCCGGGACTGGGACTTCGCGCCCGGCGAGGCCGGCGGCGACTGGACGCTGCGTCTCGGCCAGGAGCGCCTGACGCTGCCCGCGCCGGCCCTGCCCGGCGGCCACCAGATCGCCAACGCCGCGACCGCGCTGGCCTGTGCGGAACGGCTCGGGGGCTTCGGCCTGGACGCGGCGGCGCGGCGCCGAGGCCTGGCCGAAGCCGCCTGGCCGGGCCGCCTCCAGCGCCTGACCGAGGGCGCGCTGCCGGAAGCCTTGCCGGCGGGCTGGGAACTCTGGCTGGACGGCGGGCACAACGTCGCCGCGGCAGAGAACCTCGCCGAGACGGCGGCGGGCTGGCGCGATCGGCCCCTGCACATCGTCTACGGGATGATGCGGAACAAGGCCGTGGCGGCCTACCTCCGCCTGCTCGCGCCGGGCGCGGCCTCGCTCTCCGCGATCCCGATCCCCGGCGAGGCCGGCGCGCTCGGCGCCGCCGAGGCCGCGGAGGCGGCGCGGGCCGCCGGCTTTGCCGCCGAGGCCTTCGAGAGCGTCTCGGACGCCTTGGCGGCCCTTGCGCAGAGAGAAGCCGACGGGCCCGCGCGGCTGCTGATCTGCGGCTCGCTCTACCTGGCGGGGCGGGTGCTGGCAGAGAACGGCACGCCGCCGGCGTAGGGCCACCCCTCACCCAGCTTCGGCTAAGGCTCGGCCTTCGGCCTCGCCAAGCCTCCACATCCCTCTCCCCGAGGGAGAGGAACGCCGCCGTGCATTCCCTCTCCCACGGGGAGAGGGAGGGGCCCGCGACGAAGTCGTGGGAGGGTGAGGGGTCGGCACAAACGAAAAGCCCCGCCACGAGGGCGGGGCTCGAAAACCTCTGCGGCTCAGGTTCAGGCCGCGATGCCGATCACGCCGCCGACCCAGTCGGCGAGCTCGTTGCGGGTCAGGTTGCCGCCGATCTTGGTGCCGGCGACCTGGCCGTCCTTGAACAGCATCAGGGTCGGGATACCGCGCACGCCGTACTTCTGCGGGGTCAGCGGGTTGTCGTCGATGTTCATCTTGGCAACCGTGATCTGGCCCTGCATGTCCTCGGCGAGCTGCTCCAGCGCCGGCGCGATCGCCTTGCAGGGCGCGCACCACTCGGCCCAGAAGTCCACCAGAACCGGTGCACCGGCCTTGAGAACGTCGCTTTCGAAGCTGTCGTCGCTGACTGCGGTTGTCGTCATTACCCACTCCTGTGACCTGTTTTCTTGAGGCGCCGGGGTCGGGCGCGACTCGGAAAGATCACAGGAATCTGGGGCCAGGCCGAGCCGAGGTCAAGGCGCGTGATCGGCGAGCTGCGCAGGGCTGAGCTGCATCAGCCGCGGCCCCTCGGTCCAGAGCAGGTAGCAGTCGATCCGCCGCCCCGGATAGATCTCCGACAGCAGCGCCCGGTAAGCCGCCATCTGCCTGAGATAGACCTCCGGCACGCCGTCCGGATCCTCGGGCGGCCGGCGGTTCGACTTGTAGTCGACCACCGCCACCGAGTCCTCCTCGACGACCAGGCGGTCGATCTGGCCGGCGACCACCTGGGCGCCGTCACGCCCTTCGACCAGGCCGGCCACGGGCACCTCGGCGCGGCTGCCGGGACCCAGGAAGCGCAGGAAGTCCGGATGCTCCAGCAGGGCCAGGGTCGCGCCCAGCAGGGCCTCGGCCGCCTCCGGCGCCAGGCCCTGCTGCGGCAGGGCGAGCAGCCGGGCCCCGGCGGCCGCCCGCACCTCGGGCGGCAGCTCCGGCAGCAGCTCCAGCAGGCGGTGCGCCAGGCGGCCGCGGCGCAGCGCGGCGCCCTCCTCGGGACCCAGGGGGCTGCGCAGCGGCGGTTCGGGCAGGCTCGGGCGGGAGGGCGCCAGGGGCTGCGGCGGCAGGCGCTCCGGGACCGGCGGGCGGCTGGCCCAGTCCGGCAGCACCGCCGGGCGCAGCGGCAGCGGGCCAGCCTCGGCGGCCTCAGGCGCCGCCGCCTGGGCCGTGGCGAGGCGCAGGCCGGGCCCGGCCCAGCCCTCGGGCGCGGCCCCGGCGAAGTCGAAGTCGACGGCCTCGGCAGAGCCC
>JANQGU010000325.1 GCA_028282935.1 Kiloniellales bacterium | reverse complement strand
TGGAGGTGCTGGAGCGGCGCACCCGCTTCCGCCTGGAGAAGATCGCGGCGCGGCTGGAGATCCTGGACGGCTACCTCATCGTCTACCTCAACATCGACGAGGTGATCCGCATCGTCCGCGAGGAGGACGAGCCGAAGGAGGCCCTGATGGCCAGCTTCGACCTGACCGAGGTCCAGGCCAACGCGGTCCTCAACATGCGCCTGCGCGCCCTCAGGAAGCTGGAAGAGGAGGGGATCCGCAAGGAGCACCAGGAGCTCAGCGCCGAGCAGAAGGAGCTCAAGGCGCTGATGAAGGACGAGGATCGGCGCTGGAAGGTGGTCGGCAAGCAGGTCCAGTTCATCCGCGACAGCTTCGGCGCCAAGACCGAGCTCGGCCGCCGCCGCTCGGTGATCGGCGAGCCGCCGGCCGAGGTCGTGGTGCCGCTGGAGGCGGTGATCGAGCGCGAGCCGGTGACCGTGCTCTGCTCCGACAAGGGCTGGATCCGGGCCATGAAGGGCCACCTCGAGGACGGCGAGAACGGCAACGGCGCCAAGCAAAGCGTGCCCAAGCAAACCGTGCCCAAGCAAACCGTGCCCAAGTACAAGGAGGGCGACCGCGGCCGCTTCCAGCTCAAGGCCTTCACCACCGACAAGCTGCTGGTCTTCGCGACCAACGGCCGCTTCTACACCATCGGCGTCGACAAGCTGCCGGGCGGCCGGGGCTTCGGCGACCCGATCCGGCTGATCGTCGACCTGCCCAAGGACGAGGACATCGTCACCCTGCTGGTGCACAGGCCCGGGGACAAGCTGCTGGTCGCCTCCGGCGACGGCCGCGGCTTCGTGGTCCCGGCCGACGAGGTCCTGGCCCAGACCAAGAACGGCCGCCAGGTGCTCAACCTCGGCTCCGGCGTCGAGGCCGTGGCCTGCAGCGTGGTCGAGGGCGACAGCGTCGCGGTGGTCGGCGAGAACCGCAAGCTGATTGTCTTCCCGCTGGAGGAACTGCCGGAGATGACCCGCGGCCGCGGCGTCATCCTGCAGCGCTATAAGGACGGCGGCCTGGCCGACGCCAAGACCTTCACCCTGGACGCCGGCCTGACCTGGCTGCAGGGCGCCGGGCGGACCCGGACCGAGACCGACCTGATGCAGTGGATCGGCAAGCGCGCGCAGGCCGGCCGCCTGGCGCCGCGCGGCTTCCCGCGCTCCAACAAATTCCAGTGACGCGGCCGCGACGCCACGATATATCTGCGGACAAGCACAGCGCGCCCCGGCGCAGACCCGCCGGGGCGGCATCACCAGCAGCAGGGAGCAGACCATGAGCCTCACCCATCCCGCCGGCTTCCAGGGCCCGCAGCCGACCCTGGCCTCGGTCATCTGGCCGCGCCGGGACGCGCAGCGCCTGCTGCGCCCGGTGCTGCTGGCGTTGCTCGGCAGCTTCCTGATCGCGGCCTCGGCCCAGGCCGAGGTGCCGCTCTGGCCCGTGCCGATCACCGGCCAGACCTTCGCCATCCTGGTCATCGGCATGGCCTACGGCGCGCGCCTGGGCGCCGCGACCGTGGCCCTCTACCTCGCCCAGGGGGCGGCGGGCCTGCCGGTCTTCTCCGGTTTCGCCGCCGGCCCCGCGGTGCTGATGGGGCCGACCGGCGGCTACCTCCTCGGCTTCGTCGTGGCCGCCGCTTTGATCGGCTACCTGGCCGAGCGCGGTTGGGACCGCAGCCCGCTGACCACGGCGCTGGCGATGCTGCTGGGCAATGTCGTGATCTATCTGCCGGGGCTCGCCTGGCTGACGGTCTTCCTGGCCTCGGCGAAGTCCCTGGCCTTCGACGCGGCCTTCAAGGTCTCGCTGGCCAGCGGCCTGACGCCCTTCCTGCTGGGCGACGCGCTGAAGCTGGCGCTGGCCGCTGCGGTCCTGCCGCTGGCCTGGAAGCTGCTGACCAAGGCCGGCCGGAGCTAGGGCCGCCCGCGTTCACTAACTTGATCCAGGCGGAATAGGGCGGCCCCTTCGGGCCGGCCAGGTTCAGTCCGTCACGCTGTACTGTGCCAGCACGGCGACCACCTCGTCGTGGCCCAGTTCCCTGGCCAGGGCCAGTGGGGACTGTCCGCTGCCCGCGTCGCCGCTCAGCGCGGCGCCCCGGTCGAGAAGCTGACCCACCACCGCGGCCTCGCCCATCAGGACCGCCAGGTCGAGCGGCGTCGCGTCCTTGTCGTTCCGGGCATCGACCTCTGCGCCGGCCGAGAGCAGCAACTCGACCAAGCGGTCCTGGCCGCCCATGGCCGCCAGGTGCAGGGGCGAGGCGCCCTGCTGCTGGCGCGCGTTGACGTCGGCGCCCCTCTCGATCAGCAACTCGGCGACCTTGATCTGCCCGAAGGCCGCGGCCTGATGCAGCGGGGTGAAGGCGAGGGCGTTGAGGCTGTCGACCTTCGTGCCCGCCTCGATCAGGCGTCGGGCGGTCTCGACGTGGCCCATGCTGGCGGCCGGGTGCAGGGCGGTGTTGCCGGAAGGATCGCGAACATCAACCGGGACGCCCTCCGCCAGCAGCCGCTCGACCCGGCCGAGGTCGCCGGCCAGGGCGGCGCGGTGCAGGGCCGGCACGTCGGCAGCGATGGCTGCATTGGGGCTGGCGGCAGCCAGGTGCAGGTCCCTGGTCGCGATCATGCCGCCGACGGCGAGCAGCAGGCAGAGGGCGAGGCAGGCGCCGATAATCTTCATGGTCGTCTCGATCCTTCCGTTTCTCTCGGGCCCTCGGTCCGCGGCCCATCCATCCTCTGCGGTCGGGCCGGTCGCCCGGTCCGGTCGTTCAGTCCCATCATTCAGTCCCGAGCGCCCCGCCGCCGCAGCGCGGCGGCGACCTCCTGGTGGCCCTTGGCAAGGGCCAGGGCCAGGGCCGTGCGGCCCCTGGCGTCCCGGGCGTTCACCTCGGCACGGTGCAGCAGCAGGACCTCGGCCGAGGCCGCATGTCCGCGGGCGGCGGCCAGATGCAGCGGCGTGCGCCCCTCGGCATCGCGGGCGTTGACGTCGCTGCCGAACTTGACCAGCACGAAGACGCTGCCCAGCGCCCCGCCGGCGGCCGCGATGTGCAGCGCGCTGCGCTGCCGGGCGTCGTGCAGGTCCACGTCGGCGCCCCAGTTGACCAGGAGCTCGGTGACCCCGCTGCCGGTCTTGGCCGCCCGGTGCAGAGGGGTCTCGCCCTTGCCGGTCCGGCGGTTCACGTCGGCGCCGGCCTCGATCAGCCGCTCTGCGATCTCGACGTGGCCGCGGCCGATCGCGGCGTGCAGCGGCGAGATCTCCTTGCGCCCGGCGCGGGTCGCGTCCGCGCCCTTGGCGAGCAGGGCCTCGACCACCTCGAGGTTGCCGCGATAGGCGGCAAGATAGAGCGCCGTGTTGCCGTCCCGTCCGGGCGCGTCGGGCGGGCTGCCCCTGGCCAGCAGGGCCTCGACCCGGCCGAGGTCGCCGTCCCGGGCGGCGTCGTGGAGCGGGCCGGCCTCCGCCGGGGGGCTCCAGGCCGCAAGGGGCAGCGTCCAGAGAAGTGCCACGAGCCACCGCATCGCCTGGTCAGATCCGCTCCCGACCTGGAGGTCATCATCTGGAGTTTGCCGCGGGATCCGGCGCCCACGCGCCAACCGCCGCTGACCGGCAAGCTACCCTGGCGATGGTAAAGATCAGGTTGCCCGGGACGGGCCCGAACCGGGCATTTCCGGGACATTTCCGTGACAGCCGGGCAGGCGGCCCGGACCGGCTCTAGAAGTGCAGGGAAATGTCCCGGTGGTGGGCGTTGCAGCTCGCGACCGCGACGGCCTGGGCGTTGGGCAGGCGCCGCTGCTGGCGCAGGCCGATGGTGTCGCGGATCCCGGCCTCGTAGGCCTGCAGCCCGGGCAGCAGCTCGGCCGCGGCCCGCTGCCGCCAGGCCAGGTCCTCGGTGTAGGCCGCGATCGCGCTGTCGATCTCCTTGGTCGCGGCCTGAATGTCGGGGGTCCTGGCCTTGAGGGCGCGGCGGGCCTTGTTCAGCGGCGATCGGATGGCGCTGGCGCCTTCGACGGCGCCGACCAGCTTGGCGACCTCGGCGACCCGGTCGCCCGCCTCCGCGGGCGGGCTGCCGGCGACGAGTTTGCCGAGGTCCCTGAGGTCGTCCTCCAGCGCCGCCAGCGCCTCGGCGTCGGCGACGACCTCGGTCAGCTCGCGGACTGCCTTGTAGGCGTCGTCGACGTTGCGGCGGTAGCTGGTCCGGGCCCGCTCGGCGGTCTTCAGGAAGCCGGCGAAGGTCTTGTGCTCCTCCTCCCAGACCGCCGGGATCGTGCCCAGCAGGGCCTCGCGTTCCGCCTCGAGGGTCGCGAGCTCGGCTTCCAGCCCGGCCTTCCTGGCCTGGTCCTCGGCCTCTTCGCCGCGGCTCCGGTCGATCTGCGTCCTCAGTTCCTGGATCTCCGCGTCGTGGCGCGAGATGTCGGCCTGAATGGCGCGCACCTGCGCATGCAGGGGCCGGTAGGCCTCGGTGCGGGCCTCGACCGCGGCGTCGGCCTCGCGGATCTCCGCCAGCAGGTCGAAGGTCGCCTCGGCCTTGTCCAGGCTGGCCGCGAAGGCGCTTCGCTGCTTCTCGGGCAGGTAGGCGATCTCGAGGCCACGGGCCTCGGTGATCCGGGCGCGGATCTCCTCGCCACGCTGGTCGTAGACCTCGAAGACGTATTCCTCCAGGCAATGCTGCAGCTTGGGATTGATCGGCGGCGGCGCGGTGTCGGAGGTCAGCGAGATCCGGTTCGGCAGGTGGTTCACCAGGGTGGGGAAGGCGCCGACGATCGCCAGGGCCAGAAGCTGCAGGCCGATGAAGGCGATCACGCCCTTGTAGATCTGCACGGTGCGCACCGCGGGCGGGGCGACGCCGCGCAGGTAGAACAGCGCGAAGCCGAAGGGCGGGGTCAGGAAGGAGGTCTGGATGTTGAGCCCGATCATGACCCCCAGCCAGACCGCGGTAACGTTGGCGGAGGGATCGGACAGCAGGATCGGCGCGACGATCGGCACCACCACCACGGCGATCTCGATGAAGTCGAGGAAGAAGCCGAGCAGGAAGATCACCGCCATCACGATGACGAACTGGGTCCAGAATCCGCCCGGCAGCCCGGTCAGGAACTCGCGCACCAGCTCCTCGCCGCCGAAGGCCCGGAAGGCGGCGGTCAGCATGGCGGCGCCGAGCAGGATGATGAAGACCAGCGAGGTCGTCTTGGCGGTCTCCAGCATGACCCCGCGCAAGGTGTCCTCGATCTTGAAGGTCCGCCAGAAGCTCCAGATCACGGAGGTCATGAAGGCGGCCGCGGCGAGGCTGGCCAGGACCAGGGCGACGACGTCGCCGCCGGTCTGGATGTTCTTGACGTTGATCGGCGCGATGTTGGTGATCAGGGCCAGGGCGACGATCGACAGCACCGCCAGAACCGCCGGGTAGTAGGCGCCGGGCTTGCCTTCGGCCAGGCGGTAGCCGGCCATGATGGTCGCGCCGACGGCGCCGATCGCGCCGGCCTGGTTCACCGTGGCGATGCCCATGATGATCGAGCCGAGGACCACGAAGATCAGGGTCAGCGGCGGCACCAGGATCAGCAGGACCCGCAGCGCGAACTTGGTGTCGAAGCGGCCCTCGAAGGGCACCGGCGGCGCCAGCTTCGGGCGCAGCAGGGCGAGGATCAGGATGAAGGCCATGTAGACCAGGACCAGCACGAAGCCCGGCACGAAGGCGCCCATGAACATGTCGCCGGCGCTGGTCGAGGTGATGTCGAAGGCCGAGGGCATGGACAGCTCGCCGGTCGCTTCCTTGTAGAGCGCCTTGCGGGTCGTGCTCGCCTGGTCGACGGCGCTGGCCAGCTGGTCGGCGAGGATGATCAGCACGATCGACGGCGGGATGATCTGGCCCAGGGTGCCCGAGGCGGCGATGGTCCCGGTCGCGAGCGGGTTGGAGTACTTGTTGCGCATCATCGCCGGCAGCGAGATCAGGCCCATGGCGACCACGGTCGCACCGACGATGCCCGTGGTGGCGGCCAGCAGCGCGCCGACGAAGACCACGGAGATCCCCAGGCCGCCCGGCATCGGCCCGAAGAGCTGCGCCATGGTGACCAGCAGGTCCTCGGCGATCTTCGATCGCTGGAGCATGATCCCCATGAACACGAAGAGGGGAATCGCGATCAGGGTGTCGCGCTCCGCCTCCCAGTAGATGCCGCGGAAGTTGGTGACGCCGGCGGTCAGCCACTGGGCCGGCCCGCCCTGGGCGAAGTAGGCGCTGGTGTCGCCGGCGAAGAGCCAGCCGAAGAGGGCGGCGGCGGAGATCGACAGGATCGCGGCGCCCGGCAGGGCGAAGGCCACCGGAAAGCCGGAGCCCAGGGCCCAGACCATCAGGAGGATCAGCAGTGCGAGGAAAACCAGTTCCATGGTGCCGTCTCGATGCCTCCGGCGCTCAGTGCGCTGTCTCGGACGACACCCGGCGCTTGCCGGGCTCGCCGCGGTAGTCGGCGACGCCATCCAGGACGTAGGCGGCGAACTGGATCATCATCGAAATGGCGAAGATCGCCAGGAAGCCCGCCAGCAGGTATTTGACGTACATGCCGAAGCCGGCCTGGGTCACCTCGAAGGCGAGCAGCGGGCTGGCGATGATGCTCGAGCGCTGCTCCAGGCCGATGGCCAGCACCACCCAGCAGAGCGGAATCCCCAGGACCAGGGCGCCGGTCGCGTTGACCAGGCCCTTGGTCCGCTCGGTGAAGCCGGCGTAGAGCACGTCGACCCGGACGTGGCCGTCCTCGAGCAGGGTGTAGGCGCTGGCGAAGAGGAAGAGGCCGCCGTACCAGAAGCGCACCAGGTCGCCCATGAAGGCCTGTTCGTAGGAGAAGACGAAGCGCGAGATCACGATCTGCAGCTCGGCCAGCACCACCAGAAGGGCGAGCCAGGTGAAGCCCAGGGTCCGGGTGAAGAGGGCGACGATCAGGGCCAGGCCGATCAGCGGCATGTGAACGTAGGGGCCGCGGAACTGGTTGCGGCCCAGGTCCTGGGTCAGTTCCGGGCCGACCACGGCCTCCAGCAGGCCTTCGACCCGCAGGAAGGAGATCGCCGCGTCGGTGATGCCGACGAAGAACACCATCCAGAAGGCCGCCCGCGTGATGTAGGCGGCCAGGGCGGTCATCGCCTCGCCGTCGCGCCGCAGGCTGCGGCCTTTGGTCCTGAGGACGAAGGCGGCCGGTCCGGCGACCGCCACGACGCAGAACAGGACCTGAAGCCAGGCCAGCGTGCCGCCGTCGCCGAGCGCCGCGGTGACGCCTGGCCAGCCCTGCCAGAACTTCAGATAGGCGTTGAGCAGGAAGGCGAAGAGGGTGGCGACGATGGTCCAGGCGAGATAACGAAAGCCCAGCACGGACCCGCTCGGCAGGTACCCGTCGACCTTTCCGGGGGATGCGGCGTCAACCATCGCGCAACGGTCCCAAGACCCCGGGCGGTAGGTCGGGACGGAGCCGGCGGCTCCGTCCCTCGCTCAGGTCTTGCGAACCCGGCCCGCTAGAGGCCGAGAACCCGGTTGCGCTTCAGCGAGTAGCCGACGTCGGACAGCTTCATCCAGCCGGCGACGTCCCTGCGGGCCTTGTCGAAGCTCTCGTAGATGCGGTTCGCCAGGTCGCTGTGCTTACGCGCCTCGTCCATGACCTCGCCAGCCGCGTCGCCGAAGCTGTCGTAGATCTCGTCGCCGAACTCGCGCAGCTCGACGCCGTGCTCGTTGATCAGACGGCTGAGGTAGGTCGCGTTGTTGGCGTTGTTTTCCGACATCGCGATCTCGCATTCCATCTGGCAGGCCGCCTCGATGATCAGCTGCTCCGACTTCGACAGGCCGCCCCACCAGGACTTGTTCATGCCGAAGGACAGGAAGCCGCCCGGCTCGTGCATGCCGGGATAGTAGTAGTACTTGGCCGCCTCGTAGAACTTGAGGAAGAAGTCGTTGTAGGGGCCGACCCACTCGGTGGCGTCGATGGCGCCGGACACCAGGTTCTCGTAGATCTGGCTGCCGGGCAGGGAGACCGGCGAGGCGCCGACCTTGGCCATGACGTCGCCGCCCAGGCCCGGGATGCGCATCTTCAGGCCCTTGAGGTCGTCGACCGTCTCGATCTCCTTGTTGAACCAGCCGCCCATCTGCACGCCGGTGTTGCCGGCGGGCAGCGCCTTCAAGCCGAACTCGCCGGCCAGCTCGTCCCAGAGCGCCTGGCCGCCGAGGTGGTTGATCCAGGCGCTCTGCTCGGTATAGGTCAGCCCGAAAGGCACCGAGGTGAAGAAGGCCCAGCCCGGATGCTTGCCCTTCCAGTA
>JANQGU010000312.1 GCA_028282935.1 Kiloniellales bacterium | reverse complement strand
GGGCCTCCGACCATTCGTCCAGGGTCGTGGTCTCGCCCAGGACCGCGTCCCACTCGTGCAGGTTCGGCTTCAGACCCTCGACGAAGCTTGCCCGGCGCGCCTCCGGCATGGCGGCCCAGGTGCCGGCGCCGCCCCAGTAGTCGGCGAAGCGTTCCGCCGCGGCCGTCCAGTCGCCGGCCGCGCCCTTCTCCTTCATGCAGGTGCGGAGCGCGAGGATCTCGGCGAAGGCCTCCCGTCGCCCGTGCCGCTCCAGGAGGTAGAAGGGGTTCGGCTCCAGGAGGACGAGCCTATCCACCCGCGCGCCGAGCCTCTGGGCCGCGCGCATGGCGACCGAGGCGCCGAAGGAGTGGCCGACGAGGCAGAGGCGGGCGTCGCGGTCGGGCAGGGCGGCCTCGACCAGGGCCGCCTGGTCCTCCAGGGTCTGAGGGTGCCGGCCGGGCCAGGCCGCGGTATCGCCGTAGCCGAAGAGGTTCACGGCGACCAGATGGAAGCGGTCCTCCAGCTCGCCCATCAGCCGGCGCCACTGCCGGGCCCCGGACACGCTGGAATGCACCAGCAGGACGAGGGGCCCCTGGCCGGCCCTCAGGCTGTCGACCGCTGGCGGCTGGTGGCTCGTCTCCAACACGGCTTCACACCCCTCGGCATGGGACGACGGAGGCCAGCATGCTTTCGCCGGCCGGCAAGTGACAATAGCCACGCCCCTTGGAAGGCCTCAGCCGACGGAGGCGGCGCGGGCCTCGCTGCCGGTCATGTCCTCCTCGCCGGCTTCCCCCAGGGTGCTCTCCCGCGCCGCCAGCAGAAGCTGGTAGGTCCCTTCGCCGAGCACCGTGCGCGCGCCGTGGATCAGCCTGCGGGCGATGTTCTGGGCATAGCCGTTGTCGTTGATCAGCGAGGTGCCCATGTCCCGGGTGATCTTGTTGTCGCGGATCAGCGCGTCGAGCGTGCCGCTCTCGACGATGTCCTCGGAGTCGATCTCGGTGGACAGCGCCTCCAGCTTCTCGAGCGAGGCGGCGCGGTCCTCGGCCACGTGGCTGACGCTGCGCAGGACCTCGGCGATCCGCCTGCGGATGGCGGCGTACTGGATCCGGATCTCGGCGTTCTCGGACCTGGCGTAGCGCACGACGTTCTTCTCCAGGTGCTTCACGTCCTTCACCGCCTGCACGATGTCGCGGGCGATCATCTTCGACGCGTTCAGGGCCTCCACCTGCTCGGGCAGCATCTGATGCTCCGCCTTGCTGGCGAACTCGACGATGGCGCCGTAGAGGCCCTTGATGCGCCGCTGGTAGAGGTCGTCGAAGTCGGTCCCCGCTTCGGGGCGGGCCTGGCGCAGGATCTGTCCCAGGTCCCGGTCCGATTGCAGCTCGGCATAGGTCAGGCCGAGGCCCTGGGCGATGTAGTCGGCGGCGTTCTCGAAGAGGTGCCCGAGCTCGGCGAAGACCGCCTTCAGCGCCGCGTCGGGAAAGTCCAGCACGGCCTCGTTCAGATGGCGCGGCTGCGACACGTCCAGCACCTCCTCGGGGATCAGCCGCTCGAGCCGGCGCACCAGCAAAGGGATGAAGGGCAGCATGAGGAGGACGCCGGCGACGTTGAAGAGGGTGTGAAAGACGGCGAACTTCAGGGTGAAGTCGGCGGCGGCGATACCGATCGCCGCGCTGATCAGGTCGACCGCCAGCGCCACGTAGCTCAGCAGGCCCACGGCCAGCAGCCCGGTCGTCAGGTTGAAGATGAGGTGGGCGCCGGCGAGGCGCTTGCCGGCGGCGTTGGCGCCGATCGCCCCGATCAGGGCGGTCACGGTCGAGCCGACGTTGGAGCCTATGGCGATCGCCAGGCTGTTCTCGTAGGTGACCTGGCCGGCGGCGAGGGCGGCGATGGCCAGGATCAGGGTCGCGTGGCTGGACTGCATGACCACCGTCGCGACGATGCCGACCGCGGTGTAGATCAGCACCCCGGCGAAGCCGGGCACGGCGAACTGGGTCAGGTCCAGGCTCTCCTGGAAGGTCTCGAAGCCGACCTTCATGAAATGGATGCCGAGGAAGAGAAAGCCGATCCCGGCGAGGATGAAGCCGGCGCCCTTCAGGCCCTTGCCGCTCTGGAAGTTCAGCACGGCGCCGAACACGATCAGGGGCATGGCATAGGCCGAGATGTTGATGTTCAAGCCGATCCCGGCGACCAGCCAGGCGCCGGTCGTGGTGCCGATGTTGCTGCCGAAGATGATGCCGATCCCGGCGCCGAGGCCGATCAGCCCGGCGCTCAGGAAGGAGATCGTGATCACCGAGACCAGCGAACTCGACTGCATCAGCGCGGTGGTGACGAAGCCGAAGCCGAGGCTCTTCCAGGTGCGGTCGGTCGAGGCCCGCAGCACCGTCTCCAGCACGCCGCCGGTGAAGGCCTTGAAGCCTTCCTGCATCGCCATCATGCCGAAGATGAAGATCGCGACGCCGGCGGCGATCTCCTTGAACTGCGGGCTGACCCAGAAGCCCCAGGCCAGGACCAGGAGAATCGCCGGCAGCAGGACCTTCTTCATCACCCCAAGCCTCCCTCGTCCGTGTTCGTCTGCGGCCGGCGGGACGCGGTGCCGGCCCTCCGCAGTCCGATCGGCGTAAGCGTGAAAGCCTATCGCCGCCCGGCGCGGAGCCGCAAGGGTCCGGCGCGTTTCGTGATGCGCGCATCGAAGACGGCCCGCTCGCTTGCGCGCTTCGAGCCGGGGGGTGTATGCTTTTTGGGCTCCTTCTTATCAGGGGAGCGAAGTCGCCCGGGCGATCGGTCGGGTCGCCGGAGAAGAGGGTGCGAATACTCCAGGAAAGGAGGTTAGCCATGAGTCCGCCGGGCCATTAGGAGCCCCGCCAAAGGTCACTTTGGCGGGGCTTTCGTTTGTGCGCAGCCCGCAGGGCGCCATCTTCCGCAGGCGCGGCCTTCCGAGCGAGCGGAGTCAGTCCATGATCGATCAGAGCGCGACGGCGGCGGCACGGGCGGACCTGGACGCTTGGCGCGCGGGCGTCTGGAGCAAGCGTTTGGAGGACGATCCGGCGTTCCTGCGGCTTCTGCGCCGCCATCTCGGCGCGCGCTATGCTGCGCTGGAGCCGGAACTTCACCGCGTCGCCGAGGCGAGCGGGGCGGCGCTCGACCGCCTAGTGATCGAGAGCAACCGCGACGAGAACCTGCCGGCCCTGCGCCGCCACGACGCCGACGGCCGCCCCGTCGAGGCGGTGGTCTTCCATCCCAGCTACCACGCGGCCGGCCGGGTCTTCTGGG
The DNA here is from genome assembly GCA_028282935.1 of Kiloniellales bacterium. Lineage (GTDB taxonomy): Bacteria > Pseudomonadota > Alphaproteobacteria > Kiloniellales > JAKSBE01 > JAKSBE01. The sequence goes on along the minus strand of JANQGU010000312.1, from coordinate 3,257 downwards.
ACAGCGGCCTGCTTTCGGTGCTGGGCGAGCCGGGCTCTGACGTCCTCTGCGGCGCGCGCGCCTACCTGCTCGACCAGCACGGCGAGGCGGGCCATGCCTGCCCGGTCGCCTGCACCGCCGGCGCAATCAAGCTGCTCCAGAAGCTGGGTACGGAGGATCAGCGGGCGCGCTACCTGCCGGCACTGCTGGCGCGCGACTACGACCGGCGGCTCCACGCCGCCCAGTTCGTCACCGAGATCCAGGGCGGCTCGGACGTCGGCCTCAACGCCTGCCGGGCGGCGCCCGAGCCCGGGCGTCCGGGCTGGTACCGGATCAGCGGCGAGAAGTGGTTCTGCTCGGTGGCCGATGCCGGGCTCTTCGTGGTCAGCGCCCGCCTCGACGGCGCGCCGGCGGGCACCCGGGGACTGGGTCTCTTCCTGGTGCCCCGGACCCTCGACGGCCGGGTCAACGGCTTCGCCCTGCGGCGTCTGAAGTACAAGCTCGGCACGCGGTCCATGGCGACCGGCGAAATCGAGTTCGACGGCGCGTTGGGCGAGGCGATCGGGCCGAGCGACCAGGGCTTCCGCAACCTGGTCGGCATCGTGCTCGACGCCTCGCGGGTCCACAACGCCCTGGCCGCCTGCGGGATCCAGCGCCGCGCCCTGGTGGAGGCGCGGGGCTACGCCCGCCACCGCCAGGCCTTCGGCGCGCGCATCGCCGGCTTCGCGCCGGTGCAGGAGATCCTGGCCCGGATGCGGCTGCGCGGCCTGGCCGGCCTGGCCACGACCTTCCGGCTCTTGGCCATGACCGACCGTTGCGAGCGCGGGGAGGGGGACGAGGCCCTGGTCGGCGCGCGGCGGATCGGGGTCATGATCAACAAGTACTGGACCGCGCTCGCCAGCACCCGCAGCGTCCGCGACGGGATCGAGATCCTCGGCGGCAACGGCACCATCGAGGACTTCTCGGTGCTGCCGCGCCTCTACCGGGACGCCATCGTGATCGAGAGCTGGGAGGGCACCCACAACACGCTTTGCGCCCAGGTGCTGCGCGACTTCGCCGAGCGCGGCCTGCACCGGGCCTGGCTCGGCCGGCTCTCGGCCGAGCTCGACGGGATCGTCCGGCCCGAGCTTCGGGATCACGCCGGCGCGGCGCGCGACCTACTGGATGTGGTGGCCGCGCGGATCGAAGCGCTGCTGGGAGCGGGCGCCGGCAGCGCCTCCGTGCGGTCCGTAGTGGACCGGATGTGCCGCCTGACCGACCTGGCGGCCCTGCTGTCGCAAGCGCAGTGGGAGCTGGAGGCCGGCGAGGGCGAAGACCTGCTGCCGGTTCTTCGGCTCTACCGGCTCCTCGAGCTCGAGCGCGCCGATCCCATGGAGCGGCCGGAGCTGGTCGCGCTCAATCGGGCGGTGGCGGCACAGCTATAGTCTTTTCGTCGCCGCAAGCCTGGCCGCGCCGGCAGGCTGCGGAGTCATCGTCCAGGCCCGACTCGCCGTAAAGTTCTCTGCCGCGCAACAGCCCCGGAAATCCTCGCATGACAGTCACGCCGCTCTACGCCGCGCTCTGCGGCCTGCTCCTGATCCTGCTCTCCCATCGCGTGATCCGGCAGAGGCAACGCTTCAAGGTCGTCCTGGGCGACGACGGCGAGCCGCGGGTCCGGCGCGCCATGCGGGTCCAGGCCAACTTCGTCGAGTATGCCCCGATCGCCCTGATTCTGCTCGCCCTGGCCGAGCTGCAGGGACATGCCTTCTGGCTGCTCCACGGCCTCGGCCTGCTGCTGCTCTGCGGCCGCCTGCTGCATGCCTTCGGGGTCGCGCGCGAGCCCGAGAACCTGCGCTTCCGCGTCGCCGGCATGACCCTGACCTTTGCCGCCATCGCCCTCGGCAGCCTCGCGAACCTGGCGGGCGTGCTGCTGCTCTGGTAGCGGCAATCTCCGCTGGGCCGGCCTGCTGCCGGTGCTATCATGCGCGCCGATTTTCAGGGAGGAGGGTTTCCATGGAGCTGAGGTTCTGCACCTGGCAGGAGGTCGAGGCCTATCTCGCGCGCAGCCGCGCGATCATCGTCCCCATCGGCTCGACCGAGCAGCACGGCCCCAACGGCCTGATCGGCACCGACGCGCTCTGCCCGGAGGCCCTGGGCCATGCCCTCGGCGAGCGGCTGGAGGCGCTGGTGGCGCCGACCATCTCGGTCGGCATGGCGCAGCATCACCTCGGCTTCCCCGGCTCGATCACGCTCAGGCCCTCGACCCTCCTGGCGGTGCTGCAGGACACGGTGAACTCGCTGATCCGCCACGGCTTCGATTCCTTCTATTTCCTCAACGGCCACGGCGGCAACATCGCCACGGTCAGCGCCGCCTTCTCGGAGATCTACGCCCAGACCAGCCTGCAGCCGGGCTCGCACAACCGGCCCTCGATCCGCTGCAAGCTGACCAACTGGTGGGACGCGCCGGGGGTGAAGGGGCTCTGCGACCAGCTCTTCGGCGACCAAGACGGCGGCCACGCCACCTGCTCCGAGATCTCGCTGACCCAGTACGCCTATCCGGACAGCATCAAGACCGCGGAGATGACCCCGGGCAAGGCCCCCTACGGCCCGATCTACGATGCCGAGGACTTCCGCCGCCGCTTCCCCGACGGCCGCATGGGCTCCAACCCGACCCTGGCCAACCCGGACGCCGGCGAGAAGATCTTCAAGACGGCACTGGCCGGCCTGGAGAGCGACTACAAGACCTTCGTCGCCAACGGGGCGGGGGCGGCTTAGACCGTGCCGCCCTTCAGGCGCTCATGACGCCGCCCGAGGCCCAGGCAGCTTGCCGGCAAAGGCGGCGCTCGCGATCTCGGCGTCGCCCTTGAACGGGGATTGATCTAGGCCGATCCCGCCTCTGCCGCCGCCTTCTTCATGGTTTCCGTCAAAGCGGCGTAGGTGCCGATCCATGCCCCTCTGACCTCGTCGGTGAAGGCCTCTCCCAGCCCTTTTTCCAGCGTCCACAGGAGGGCGGTGGCGACCGCGTCGTAGTCGGCATCCTTGACGCCGTATCCTGCGTGGCGTCTGCCGAGGGCCTGCAGCGCCGGAACGAGGTGATCCCACCTCTCCAGCTCCTTGACCGCAGTGTCGATCATGTCCATGAGGCGATGCCCCTGTTCGCGCATGTCGCCTTTGAACAGGCGCCTCAGCTCCGGTGCGACCTCGAACAGCCGGCGATAGAACATCTCCGCGGCTTGCGCCGAGATCGGCCGGACTTGCGCCCAGCTCGCTTGGACGAGATAGAGCTCCTCGCGTGTCAT
>JANQGU010000279.1 GCA_028282935.1 Kiloniellales bacterium | reverse complement strand
AGGGCGGGCTGTCGGCCTACCTGCTGGATCTCCCCGGACGGCCGGCCGTCGATCTGCGGCTCGCCGGTGACGGCCCGCTGAGCGACTGGCGGGGCGAGCTGACCGCCAGGCTGGACGGCCTCTTGCAGGGCGAGGCCGATCTCACCTTGCGCCGCGGCACCGATCTCGCTTTCGACCTGAGCGCCGAGGCGCAGGTCACGCCGACGACGACGGAGCCGCCCTGGCAGCTCCTGGCCGGCGCGCAGAGCCTCCGCATCGAAGGCGCCTGGCGGGAGGCCGGCACTCTGGGCGTCACGACGCTGTCCCTCGAAGGCGACGCCCTGGAGGTCCAAGGCGCGGGCGCGCTCGATCCCGCCGGCGACCGGATCGAGGCGGAGCTGACGGCGAAGCTGCGCGACGACGGTCCCCTCGCTCCATGGCTCGGCGCCGAGCGGGTCGACGGCGTCCGCGCGGAGGTCGCCCTCGACGGCAGCCTTTCCCGTCCGCAGGTCGAGGCCGAGCTTCGCGCGGCCGAGGTCGCCGTCGATGGCGTCGCGGCCAAGGGCCTGCAGGTTCAGGCCCGCTTCGAGGCCAGCGCGGACGTTCTCGAGGCCCCGGCCCGCGGCCGCCTGTCCGCTGTCGCCGCGGTGGAAGACCTGGAGATCCGAGACGACCCGGAGCTCCAGTCCCTTGTCGGCCGAACCTTCGAGGCGAAGCTCGAGGGCAAGCTCGATCTCGCGGCATCGCTCCTGGAGGCCGAGCGCCTGACGGTGACGGGCGAGGCCTTCGACGTCGAGGCCTCGGGGCGACTCGGGCTGGACGACGGCCGGGGCGAGATCCAGACCAGGACGCGCTATTTCACCTTGTCGCGCCTCGACGAGATCACGGGATTGGGCCTCAAGGGGAGCGCCGAGATCGCGGGTCCCTTGAAGATCGAGGGCTTCGGCAGCCGCCTCGCGGGCAGTCTGTCCGGCCGCCTGCGGGACGCGAACAGCGAGGTCGAAATCGTCGCAGGCCTGCTCACCGCCGAGGCGGCGCTGGAATCGCACCTCGACCTGGACCTGGGGCCCGAGAGCCTGACGCTGCGCGGCATGAAGATCACAAGCGCGGCGGCCGAGGTCAGCGGCGACCTGGCGCTCCTGGACGGCTTCGAGGCGCTGTCCGGCAGCTTCCATCTGTCGCTGCCCGAGACCGGGCTGCTCTCCGATGCGCTGGGCGTCACCCTCCAGGGACCGGGCGCCGTCACCGCGCGCCTGGAGGGTTCGAGCGACAACCCCGAGATGACGGGGACCGCCTCGGCCGAGACCCTGCGGCTGGAGGGCCTCGTGCTCTCGAAGATCTCGGCCGCCTATCGGACCACGAGCCTCGTGCCGATAGTGGCCGCCCGGGTCGAGGCGGAGGCGAGCAGCCCGCTCGGCCCCCTCAGCGCCGCCACGGAGCTGTCCCTGGAGGACGACGACCTGCGCCTCTCGTCCCTGCAGGCCAGCGCCCCGGACGGCAAGGTCACCGGCGCGCTGACCGCACGCCTCGACGGCGGCCCTGTGACCGGCAAGCTTCGCGCCGCCATCCGGGACCTTGGAGGGGTCCTGGCGCTGGCCGGGCTGTCGGGCGGGGGAAAGGGTGAGGCCGAACTGGAGCTGACCGGGACCGGGGGCCGCCAGTCGGCGCGTCTGGCCGCGACCATAGAGAACGCCAGCCTGAAGACCGACGACACCTCGGCCCCGCTCCAGGCGGCGAGCCTCGCGCTCACGCTCCAGGCCGAGGATCCCGCGGCCGGCGGGCCGGGACGCTTCGAGCTCAAGGGCAGCGACTTGAGCCGGGACGCGCTGACCCTGGACGGCCTGACGGTCGCCGGCGACGGCCGCGCGAGCGATCTCGCCCTGAGCCTGCGCGCCGAGGGACAGTGGATCGAGCCGCTGAGCCTGGAGGCGACGGGCCGCCTGGCGCTGAGCGACGGCAAGCTGACCGCCGAACTGCGCGAGGCGGAAGGCAAGGCGCTGGGCGAGAGCTTTCGACTGGCGGACCCGGCACGCCTGGAGCTGGCGGGCGAGAGCCTCCGCCTGAGCGGGCTCAACGCCGACATCGGCGCGGGCCGCCTCGCCGCCGAGGCGGCCTTGGCGCCGAAGAGCCTGCAGGCCTCGCTCAAGCTCGACGACCTGCCGGCCCGGCTCGTCGACCTCGCCGCCCCGCTCGGCCTCGAGGGACGGATCTCCGGCGAGGCCAGCATCGAGGGGCCGCGTGCGGCGCCCCGCGGGCGCCTCTCGCTGCGGGGGAGCGACCTGCGGACCTCGCGCCTGACCGGCGCGCCGGCCTCGCAGATCGCCCTGACCGGTCGCTGGCAGGACGGCCGCGCGCGACTGGACGGCAAGCTCCGCGCCGCCGAGGCCGCCGAGGCCGAGTTCTCCGCCGAGCTTCCCCTGCGCCTGGATCCCGGCAGCCTCGCCCCCGACCTGCCGGACGACCAGCCGATCGAAGGGCAGCTCAGATGGCAGGGCGAGACGGGGCGGCTTCTGGCCTTCCTGCCGGTCGCCGACCACCGCCTGCAGGGCGAGGGCGACATCGCCGTCGCCCTGCGCGGCAGCCTTGGCAAGCCGCAGGTCGAGGGGCGGATCGCCGTCAGCGGCGCGGAGTACGAGAGCCTGGAGTCCGGTACCTTGCTCAAGGACCTGGACCTGCTGATCGAGCTGAGCAAGGACTCCGCCCGGATCGCCCGCCTCTCCGCGGGCGATGGCGGCGATGGTACGCTCTCGGCGCAAGGCCAGGTCGTCCTCGCGCCGGACTCCGGATTTGCCTTCGATGTCTCGACGGAGCTGGAGGACTTTCATCTGGTCAGGCGCGACGAGGTCACCGCTGCCGCCAGCGGCCAGGTCCGGCTCGAAGGCGACGCCGAGGCGGCCCGCCTGACCGGGCGCCTGGCGACCGATCGGGTCGAGGTCAGCATCCTTGGCAGCCTCCCGCCCGAGGTGGTCAAGCTGGATGTGATCGAGGAGGACGGGACCGGTCAGTCCCCGGACGCGCGCGCCGAGCGCGAAGTCCAGGCGCCCTACGGCCTGGATCTCGACATGACGGTCGAGCTTCCGCAAAAGGTCTTCGTCCGCGGGCGTGGCCTGGACTCGGAGTGGTCCGGCAGGCTCCTGGTCAAGGGCAGTGCCGAGGCGCCGCGGGTCTCGGGCCAGATCACCCTGGTCAGAGGCCGGCTGTCGATCGTCGGCAAGTCCTTCGAGCTGCAATCCGGACGCATCAGGCTGCCCGAGGATCCGGGCGCCGAGCCCGAGCTGGACATCGTCTCGCAATACGAGACCGAGGACCTCGTCGTCACGGCGCGGGTCACGGGGCCGGTCTCGAATCCCGAGATCGCCCTCACCTCCAGGCCGGAGCTGCCGAAGGACGAGATCGTGTCGCGGGTTCTCTTCAACAAGGGCGTCGGCAACCTGTCCGCCGTCGAGGCGGCGCAGCTCGCGGTCGCCCTGCCGGAACTCACCGGCAGCTCCGGCGGCTTCGACATCATGGGCTTCCTGCGGCAGACCGTCGGAGTGGACGTCCTTCAGATCGACACGACCGAAGGCGAGAACGGCCCGGCACCCGCGGTCAAGGCCGGCAAGTACGTGACCGAAGACGTCTACCTGGGCGTCAAGCAGGGCGCCACGGTCGAGTCCAGCTCCGTCAACGTGGAGATCGAGCTGACGCCCAACATCTCGGTCGAGTCCGAGGTCAGCCAGACGGGCGAGACCAAGTCCGGCGTCAAGTTCAAGCTCGACTACTGACCCCCGATGGAGACGCCGGCGCGAGAAGGGCGGCTACTGGAGGTAGCCGCCGCGCTTGAACCAGTTGATGGAGTCGGCCAGCGCCTCCTCCCAGGGCCGAAAGCGGTAGCCCAGGTCGGAGATCGCCTTGGCGCTGGAGAAGAACATCTTCTTGCGCGCCATGCGGACGCCCTCGACGGTGACGAAGGGAGTGCCGTTGGGCCGCAGGCGCGACCAGGCCTCAGCCGCCGCCGCGATCGGCATGACCAGGCCGTGCGGCAGCTTCACCCGCGGCGCCTTGCCGCCGGTCAGCTGGGCGATGCCCTGGAGGATCTCGGCCAGGGTCATGTTGGTGCCGCCCAGGATATATCGCGCGCCGATCTCGCCGGTGTCATAGGCCAGAAGATGGCCCTCGGCGACATCGTCCACGTGAACCACGTTGAGCCCGGTGTCGACGAAGGCCGGCATGCGGCCGGCGGCGGCCTCGACGATCATGCGTCCGGTCGGGGTCGGCTTGACGTCGCGCGGACCGATCGGCGTCGAAGGGTTGACGATGACGATGGGCAGGCCGTCCTTGGTGATCAGCTCCTTGACCGCCTCCTCGGCCAGGAACTTGGAGCGCTTGTAGTGCCCGATCATGTCCTCGAGGGTCGAGGGCGTCTCCTCGTCGGCCGGCGTGCCGTCCCGGTGGATGCCCAGGGTCGCCACGGAGCTGGTGTAAACGATGCGTTCCACCCCGGCGTCGGCGGCGGCCCGCACCAGGTTTCGGGTCCCCTCCAGGTTGGCCTGATAGAGCTCGTCGGGCCGGCGCGACCAGAGCCGGTAGTCGGCCGCGAGGTGGTAGAGCCCGCCGGCGCCGGCAACCAGGGTTGCCAGCGAGTCCGGATCGAGAAGGTCGGCCTCGACGACCTCGATATCCAGGCCTTCGAGGTTGCGCCGGTCGCTGCCCGCGCGGACCATGACGCGGACGGTCTCGCCGCGCTGGAGCAGGCTGCGAACGACGGCCGAGCCGACGAAGCCGGTGGCACCGGTAACGACGACGGTCAAGACTGTGCCTCCGATTTCGTGCTGGCCAGGAACCGCCCCGGATGCCGGGGCGCTGGCGCAGGCTTATGACACCACATTGACTTGTAAGCCGAAAGATACGACCTAATGCCCGAAGGGGGAAACCGCGAGCATTCCATCCGGATCGTAGCTTACCGCCCGGCCCAAACACGCACCAGTGGAGATATTGTGTCACGCTTCCTCTTTGCCATCCTGACGCTCCTGCTGGCCCTGGGGTCGCCCGCGGCCGCCGAGGAAGCGACCAGCCCCGGCGCGGCCGTCGCCCGGCTCAACGCGGCCCTGCTCGACGCCATGCAGAACGCCGAGCAGCTCGGCTACGAGGGACGCTACCAGCGCCTGGCGCCGGTCTTGAACGAGACCTTCAACTTCCCGGTCATGGCCCGGATCTCGGTCGGCCGGCATTGGTCAAAGCTGTCGAGCGAACAGCGTGAGCGGCTGGTCGATGTCTTCTCGCGCATGAGCATCGCGACCTTCGCCGCCCGCTTCAACGGCTACTCGGGCGAGAAGATGGAGGTCCTGGGCGAGGAAGCCGGCCTGCGGAAATCGGTCCTGGTGCGCAACCAGCTGGTCAAGGCCGACGGCGAGGTCATTCCCCTGCACTACCTGATGCGCAAGTACGAGGCCGGCTGGCGCGCGGTCGACGTCCACCTGGACGCCAAGTTCAGCGAGGTGGCGACCAAGCGCGCGGAGTACTCCTCGGTCATCGAGCGCGAGGGCTTCGACGCCCTGATCAGCGGCCTGGAGCAGCGCATCGCGAGGATGGCCTCCGGGCAGGCGGGCGGCGAGGGATAGGGTGATCCGGTCTCAGATAATAGCGTGACGGATCCGCGCGGAAACCCATTCGCTGACCACGACCGTCAAGAGGATCGCGATCAGGATCACGCTGACCTTGCTCCAGGCCAGCTCCATCACCGAGGCGTTGAGCTGGATCCCGATGCCGCCGGCCCCGACTAGGCCGAGGATCGTCGATTCCCGGATATTGATGTCCCAGCGGAAGACCGAGATCCCGGCGAAGGCCGGCGCGATCTGCGGAAAGATGCCGTAGGCCAGGACCTGCGGTTTCGCCGCGCCGGTCGCGGTGACCGCCTCGACCTGGGCCGGATCGATCTCCTCGATGGCCTCGTAGAGCAGCTTGGCGACGAAGCCGATGGAGCGGAAGCCGATCGCGATGATCCCGGCGAACTCGCCCGGCCCGACGATGGCGACCAGCAGCAGCGCCCAGATCAGCGAGTTGATCGAGCGCGAGGCGACGATGATGAAGAGCGCGATCGGGCGCAGGAAGAGGACGCTGGGCGTGGTGTTGCGGGCCGCCAGGAAGGCGACCGGAACGGCGATGACGATCGCGATCGCGGTGCCGATCGTGGCGATGTTCAAGGTGTCCCAGAGCGGCACCCAGAGCTGATCGACGTAGCTCCACTGCGGCGGAAACATCCGGCTGCCCAGGTCGCCGGCCTGGGTGCCCGCGTCCAGGACGAAGAACCAGATCGTCTTGTCCGAGATGAGCTGGAAGCAGTAGAGGAAGATCGTGACCCCGATCAGCCAGCCGGCCCAGATCGCGAGCTGCCGGCCGCGCTCGCGCCGCTGCCACACCTTGAGACCGGCTTCCTCCCTGACCGGCATCACTGCACCCACTTTCGGACGTAGCCGGAGAGGTACTCGATCGCCATCACGATGGCGATGATGACCAGCAGGATCGCCGCCGCCGAATCGAACTCGTAGCGCTCGAAGGCGGTGTTCAGGGTCGCCCCGATCCCGCCGCCGCCGACGATCCCGACCACCGCCGATTCCCGGAAGTTGATGTCGAAGCGGTAGAGCGACAGGCCGATGAAGCGCGGCAGCACCTGCGGCTGGACCGCGTAGTTCAGCCATTGGAACCAGCCGGCGCCGGTCGCGCGCACCGCCTCGGCCTGGGTCGGGTCCATGTCCTCGATGTCCTCGGCCAGCAGCTTGGCGAAGAAGCCGATGGTGGCGAAGCTGAGGGTCACGAAGCCGGCGAAGGGGCCGAAGCCGAAGAGCTTGACGAAGAAGATCGCCAGCAGCACCTCCTGGAAGCTGCGCGAGACGGCGATGATGCTGCGGCAGAAGTAGTAGACCGGGGCCGGCGCGATGTTGCGCGCCGCGCCGAGGCCGACCGGCACCGAGATGGCGATGCCGACCACCGTCGAGGCCACGGTCATCCAGAGGCTCTCGTTGATCCCCTCGAGGATCTCCTCCCAGCGCGAGGTGAAGTCGGGCGGGAAGAAGGCGGCCAGGAAGGCCTGGCCGCGCGGCAGGCCGTCGTAGACCCGCGACCAGTTGACCTCGATCGTGCCGAAGGCGGCGGCCAGGTAGAGGGCGACGCCCAGGCCGAGCGTCCAGCGCAGCCAGCGGCGCTTGATCAGGGGCGGCGGGCGCCAGCGGCGCCCGGCCAGCGAGGCGCCCCCCGAAACCCTTGGAGCAGAAGCCATGCTCACGGTCCCGGTCCCCTCAGGTCATGCCCGCCAGCCGGTCCCGATCGGGCTCCGGCAGGTCGTGGTGCTCCGCGGACTCCTCGGCCTCGCCTTCCTCCCCGCCCTTGCCGACCGTGGCCGACCAGTCCTCCTCGCCGTAGATCTGGGTCAGCACCTCGTCGGTCAGGCCCTGGGGCGACCCGTCGTAGACGATCTCGCCGAGCTGCAGACCGACGATGCGCTGGGCGAACATCTTGGCCAGCAGGACGTCGTGGATGTTGATGATCGCCGGCAGGTCCCGCTCGCCGCAGAGCTCGCAGATCAGGCGCATGATCTGCCGCGAGGTCTTGGGGTCGAGGCTGGCGGTCGGCTCGTCGACCAGCAGAAGCCGGGGGTCCTGGATCAGGGCCCGGGCGATGCCGACCCGCTGCCGCTGCCCGCCCGAGAGCTCGTCGGCCCGCTTGTCGACCATGTGCTCGAGGCCGACCCGGGCCAGGAGCCGGAAGGCCTCGTCGATGTCGCTCTGCGGAAAGCGCCGGAAGTAGCTGCGCCAGAAGCCGACGTAGCCCAAGCGGCCAGAGAGCACGTTCTCCATCACCGTCAGGCGCTCGACCAGGGCGTATTCCTGGAAGATCATGCCCATCTGCCGGCGCATCCGGCGCAGGGCCCGGCCGCCCAGGCTGGTGACCTCCACCCCGTCCAGCGAGACCTTGCCGCTGCTCGGCTCGACCAGGCGGTTGATGCAGCGGACCAGGGTCGACTTGCCGGCCCCGGAGGGACCGATCAGGGCCAGGACCTGGCCCTTGGGCATCTCCAGGTCGACGCCCTTCAGGGCCAGGTCCCCCGTCGGATAGCGCTTGGTCAGCGACTCCAGGCGCAGCAAGGCCCGCCTCCTCGACCGCCGGCTTCGTTTAGCGGCAGTCGTAGGAGACGCCGTTGGCGGCGTCGATCTTGCGGATCACGTCCCAGTCCGACTTGTGGTGGATCGAGACGAAGCGGTCCTCCTTCTTGAACTCCTCCTTCAGATCGCTGCCTTCCCAGTCGAAGGTGAAGAAGGCCTGCTTGATCTTGGCGACCAGCTCCGGATGCAGGTTGTGGGCGTGGCCGTAGCCGGTGGTCGGGAAGGTCGCCGACCTGTAGATCGTGCGGATCTGCTCGGCCTTGATGACCTCGCGGTCGACCATCCGCTTCAGCACCGAGTTGGCGACCGCCGCCGCCTCGTAGTCCTTGTTGGCGACGCCGAGGATCGAGTTGTCGTGCTTGCCCGAGAAGGTGGTGGTGAAGTCCTGCTCGGCGACCAGGCTGAACTCGGACTTGAGCAGGGCCGAGGGCGCCTTGAAGCCGGAGTTCGAGGTCGGCGAGGTGAAGGCGAGCTGCTTGCCCTTGAGATCTGCCGGGGTCTGCAGCGGACTGCCGGCCGGGACGATGATCTCCATCTCGTAGCCGAAGGAGCCGTCGGCCGAGGCCATCATCGCGAAGGGCACGAAGCCGGCGCAGTTCACGGCCACCGGGTTGCCGCCGGTGTTGACCCCGGCCACGTGCAGCCGCCCGGAGCGCATGGCCTCGTACTGGGCGGCGTAGGACTGCACCGGGAAGAAGACCACCTTGCGGCCGGTGACCTGCGACATGTGGTCGATGAAGCCCTGCCAGACCTTGGCGTAGACCGCGGGGTCCTCGACCGGGGTGTAGGAGAAGATCACGGTGTCCGGATCCGACCACTTGCCCGGGTCGAGCGGCAGGTCCGCCACCAGGTCGCCGTCGCGGTCGCAGTAGCGCTGGTCGAGCGTTCCGCGCGGGCAGTCTTCCTGGGCCTGGACGGCTTGGCCCCCCAAGGCGAACAACAGCACCGTCATTCCGGCAAGGCTGCCGAAGACACGACTGCTCAGATGCAGCATGAGATTCGCTCCTCCCTGTTGAAAGCCGCCTCCGACTGCGGGCGGCACGGCCAATTTTCGGCTCGTTCTATAACGGTTTTGTGACAGTAGATCGCGAATCGCCGCCATGCAATTGGCATGGCACCCCGCGCGGAAAAGGGCGCCGGCCGCGCCCGGCTATTCGGCGGCCAGAGGAAAGGCGAGGCGCGCCAGGTCCCGGGTCAGGCCCGCGGCCTGCTCGGCGTCGAGCGCGGCCAGGGGCGGGCGGATCCGGCGCCAGGCCGGATCGCCGTTGCGCTGGGCCATGATCTCCTTCAGCGCCGGGATCATGGGATAGGCCTGGATCGCCTTGCGCAGCGCGACGACCTCGTCGTTGAGGCGCCGCGCGTCGGCGCCCTGCCAGTTGTCGTAGAGCGCGCGGATCGCCGCCACCGTGACGTTCGCCGTCGCCGTGATGCAGCCGACCCCGCCGCCCTTCAGGTTGTCGAAGAGGAAGGCCTCCGAGCCGACGAAGGTCCCGAAGCCCGGCAGGGCCTTGAGGACCGCCTCTGTGTTCGCCCAGTCGCCCGAGCTGTCCTTGATGCCCACGACGGTATCGGGATAGGCCGCCACCAGCCGCTCGATCAGCGGCAGGGACCAGCCGACCTGGGCCACCGGCGGGATGTGGTAGAGGTAGACCTTGAGCCGCGGATCGCCGATCCGCTCGATCACCTCGGCCGCGTAGGCGAAGAGGCCGTCGTCGCCGACCGCCTTGTAGTAGAAGGGCGGCAGCAGCAGCACGCCGCCGCAGCCCAGGCGGACCGCCCGCTCGGTCAGGGCGAGGGTGTCGGTCAGGGCACAGCAGCCGGTCCCGGGCATGAGCCGCGCCGCCGGCACGCCGCTCGCGGCCAGCTCCTCCAGCAGCCGCAGCTTCTCGTCGACCGAAAGCGCGTTGCCCTCGCTGGTGGTGCCGAAGATCGCCAGGCCGGTCGCGCCCTCGTCCAGCAGCGCCCGGCAATGAGCGACGAAGCGGCCGGCGTCCGGCGCGAGGTCCTGATCGTAAGGCGTCAGCACCGGCACCAGCACGCCTGAGAAAGCCTGATCCTCGAACATCGCGTCCTCCCCCGACGAAGCCTGTTCCGCAAGCGCGAGGGTACAACGAAGCCGCCGCCCTGTCGCGGGCCACGATCGCGCCGGCCTCGGAGCCCTGCGAATCGAGGTCGAGCGGCTTGGCCGGAGCCCCCTTGCGAGGCCCTGCCGGAGGCCACCGGGAGCCCCGCGGTTACACTTCCGTTACCGCCGGGTGAAGTTTCCGACCCACAGGCCAAACCCTTGAGTTTTTACCTTTTCCTTACTTCGGGGGATTGTTATGGCAGCCCCGGAACGAAGCTTCGGCAGGGGTCGATTTCCATGGACATGACACCGATTCAGGGGCGCGAGGCCAGGGCCTACTACCGCAGCATCTGGATCTCCGACGTCCACCTCGGAACCCGCGGTTGCAAGGCCGAGTTCCTGCTCGACTTCCTGCGCCACACCGATTCGGACCAGCTCTACCTGGTGGGCGACATCGTCGACGGCTGGCGCCTGCGCAAGTCCTGGTTCTGGCCCCAGAGCCACAACGACGTGGTCCAGAAGCTGCTGCGCAAGGGCCGCAAGGGCACCCGGCTGATCTACGTCCCGGGCAACCACGACGAGTTCCTGCGCGAGTACACCGGCCGCCACTTCGGCGGCCTGGAGGTGGTGCAGGACATCGTCCACGTGACGGCCGACGGCAAGCGGCTGCTGGTCACCCACGGCGACGCCTTCGACGGCGTCGTGAAGTACGCCCGCTGGCTGGCCCTGCTCGGCGACTGGGCCTATACCGCGGCCCTGGCGACGAACCACTGGTACAACCTCGCCCGCCGGCGCTTGGGCTTCCCCTACTGGTCGCTCTCGGCCTTCCTGAAGGAGAAGGTCAAGAACGCGGTCAAGTTCATCGACAACTACGAGGAGGCCGTGGTGGCCGAGGCCAGGCGGCGCGGCGTCGACGGCGTGGTCTGCGGCCACATCCACAAGGCACAGCTCCGCGAGATGGACGGCATCATCTACTGCAACGACGGCGACTGGGTGGAGAGCTGCACCGCCCTGGTCGAGCACATGGACGGCCGCCTGGAGCTGATCCACTGGGCCGAGAAACGGGCCCTCTCGATGCTCGAGGCCGCCTGAGGCGGCCGGCCCCCCGAGACGCTTCGGCCCCGACACGCTTCGGCCAGTAACGTGACCGTCCCCCCGAAGCGTCTGACCATCGTCACCGATGCCTGGTTTCCCCAGATCAACGGGGTGGTGCGCACGCTGCACCGCGTGAAGCAGGAGCTCGAGACCCTGGGCAAGGAGATCCAGGTCGTCTCGCCCGACCTCTTCGTCAACGTCCCCTGCCCGACCTATCCGGAGATCCGCCTGGCGCTCTTCTCGCGGCGCAAGCTGACCAGGATGCTCGACAGCTTCCAGCCCTCGGCGATCCACATCGCGACCGAGGCGCCGCTCGGCCTGGCGGCGCGTCGCTACTGCTTGAAGCGCGGCTATTCCTTCACGACCTCCTTCCACACCCGCTTTCCCGAATACGTCCACGCCCGTTTCGGCATTCCGACCGCCTGGGGCTATGCCTGGCTGCGCCGCTTCCACCGGCCGGCCGCCGGCGTGATGGTCGCGACGCAGAGCCTGAAGCGGGACCTGGCCGGCCGCGGCTTCCGCAACCTGGTCGACTGGAGCCGGGGCGTCGACACCGAGCTCTTCCGCCCGCAGGACGAGACGATCTTCGACCTGCCGCGGCCGATCTTCATCTGCGTCGGGCGGGTCGCGGTCGAGAAGAACCTCGAGGCCTTCCTCGACCTGGAGCTGCCGGGAAGCAAGGTCGTCGTCGGCGACGGTCCGCAGCTCGACGCGCTCAAGCGGCGCTACCCGCAGGTCCACTTCACCGGCGCCAAGGTCGGCGAGGACCTGGCCCGGCATTACGCCTCGGCCGATGTCTTCGTCTTTCCGAGCCGGACCGACACCTTTGGGCTGGTGCTCCTGGAGGCCCTGGCCTCCGGCCTGCCGGTCGCCGCCTATCCGGTCACCGGGCCCCTGGACGTGGTCGACGGCGCGCCGGTCGGCTGCCTGGACGAGGACCTCGGCAAGGCGGCCCGCGCCGCGGCGGCGCTGTCACCGGAGGCCTGCCGCGACCACGCGCTCCGCTACTCCTGGACCCGCTGCGCCGAACAATTCGCGAGTAACCTCCACATACTTCCTTAACCAGGGAACCGCCCGGGCGAGCAGACGTCGCCCGTCGATTGATGCCGAATCTTCATGTGACATTTATGAAACCTTAACCAAGGACTTGTTTACTTGAATCGATTTCCCACATAAGCTGGGACTTAGGTGATCGGCTGGTTCCTGTGGTGATGAGATTAAGGTAGCCATGGGGATCGGTCGGTTCACCGAACACAACAGAAGCTTCTGCGCAAAAGCGGAAGTGAGACGCCCCCTGAAAAGCGGGGCGTTTTGTTTTTGGGCACCCGGCCTGTCCTTTCGTCGGGACTGGCCAGCCGCAATCTCGACTTGCCGAATAGATGCCCGCTAGCGCGGCTTCCACAGCAGCCAGCCGAAGACCCAGGTCGCCAGCGCCGCGCCCAGGACCTGCGCCAGGATGAAGGCGGGCGCGTCGCCCGGCGCGATGCCCGAAAAGGTGTCGGTCAGGGTGCGCCCCAGGGTCACCGCCGGATTTGCG
Source organism: Kiloniellales bacterium (assembly GCA_028282935.1). Lineage (GTDB taxonomy): Bacteria > Pseudomonadota > Alphaproteobacteria > Kiloniellales > JAKSBE01 > JAKSBE01. Next base: position 9,642 of record JANQGU010000279.1, on the reverse strand, counting down.
AAGGAGGTCGAGGCCGTGAACCAGTAGGCGGCGGTGATGTAGAGCCCGACCGCATAGGGCACCGCCTCGGGCCGGGCGCGCAGGCAGCCGAGGATCGTCGCCACCAGTCCGAAGGTCGCGACCACTTCCGCGGTCCAGAGGGCGCCGCCGCTGCGCAGGGTGGTCGAGGCCTGGATCACCGCCTCGGCGAACATCACGTGGGCGACCATCACGCCCAGGGCGGCCGCCAGCACCTGCACCGCGACGTAGGCCAGGGCCGCGGCGGGGCCGATCTCGCGGCGCAGCAGGAAGGCCAGCGTGACCGCCGGGTTGAAGTGCGCGCCCGAAAGCGGGCCGAAGACCAGGATCAGGACCATCAGCCCCGCCCCGGTCGCGACCGCGTTGGCCAGCAGCGCGATCGCGACGTTGCCGCCGGAGAGCCGCTCGCCCATGATTCCCGAGCCGACCACGATCGCCAGCAGGAAGGCCGTGCCCAGGCCCTCGGCGACCAGGCGGCGCGGCAGATCGGCGGCCGCGGCCTCGGCGGGCTCGTCCTCCGCCAGGACGCTGCGGACCTCGGTCATGACGGCATCTCGTTCCGGGCGCCGATGTCGCTCAGACGCCTCTGCAGGGTGAGCTTGTCCAGCGACGCGATCGGCAGGTTGACGAAGACGCTGACCCGATTGAACAGCATGCGAAAGGCTTCGCTGAAGGCGACGCGGCGCTCGGCCTCGCTGCCTTCGGCGGCCGCGGGATCGGGGACGCCCCAATGGGCGGTCATCGGCTGCCCCGGCCAGACCGGGCAGACCTCCTCGGCCGCGTTGCCGCAGACGGTGAAGACGAAGTCCAGCTCCGGTGCCCCGGGGCCGCCGAACTCGTCCCAGCTCTTGGAGCGCAGCTCCCCGGTCGGGTAGTTCCAGTTGCGCAGCAGGTCGATGGCGTAGGGATGCACCTCGCCCTTGGGCTGGCTGCCCGCGCTGAAGCTCTCGAAGCGGCCCAGGCCCTCGCGCTTCAGGATCGCCTCGGCCAGGATGCTGCGCGCCGAGTTGCCGGTGCAGAGGAACAGAACCTTGTAGACCTTCTCCGTCATCTCGCCCCTTTCCTTTCGCCTCCGCCTATCGGCAGCCTTCCGCGGCCCTCCGCCCGGGCCAGCTCGCCGCAGAGCTCCGGGCGGCCGCCGCAGCAATCTTCGGTCAGGAAGGACAGGAGCCGGCGCGTCCCCTCGATGTCGGCGGCGTAGAGGATCTGCCGTCCGTTCCGGCGGGACGCCAGCAGCCCGGCCCGCTCCAGCTGGCCCAGGTGAAAGGAGAGCGTGGCCGGCGCGACCTCCAGGCGGGCGGCGATCGACCCCGCCGGCAGGCCGCCCGGGCCCGCCCCGATCAGCAGGCGGAACACGGCGAGACGGGTCTCCTGAGCCAAGGCCGCGAGGGCGGCGACCGCGGATTTCATTTCCATACTTTGACAATTATTGAAATATGAGAGCGAGTCAAGAGAGCCACGCAGCTCGTCCGGCCGGCGGCCCGCGAAGGGAGGCCTAAGCCGCTCCGCTCTGCTAAGCTGCCGCGGCATTCCGGAGCGCGAATCGATGACCGACCCAAGTTCTCTCCCGCCGGCCGCAGCCTGGGGCCGGGAAATCCTCGACCGTCTGGAGCTCCTGGCCCGCCACAGCGAGGGCGGGCCCGGCGTCACCCGGCGCCTGGCGACGCCCGAGCATCGCGCCGTGCACGAGCTGCTGGCCGGCTGGATGGCCGAGGCCGGCATGACCGTCGGCATGGACGCCGCGGCCAACACCTGCGGCCGCTACGAGGCCAGCGCGCCGGGCGCGCCGGCGCTGATGATGGGCTCGCACCAGGACACGGTGCGCCAGGGCGGCCGCTACGACGGCATCCTCGGCGTGGTGGTGCCGCTGGCCTGCATCAAGGTCCTGCACGACGCCGGCGAGCGCCTGCCCTTCGCGCTGGAGGTGGTCGCCTTCAGCGACGAGGAGGGCCTGCGCTTCGGCACCGGCTTCTTCGGCAGCGCCGCGATCATCGGCGAGCCCCGGGTCGAGGACCTGGACCGGCTCGATGACCAGGGCGTCTCGCTGGCCCAGGCGCTGCGCGACTTCGGGCTCGACCCGGAGGCCCTGCCGGGCGCGGCGCGGCGTCCGGAGGAGCTGCACGGCTTCGTCGAGGTGCATATCGAGCAGGGCCCGGTCCTGGAGGCCGAGGGCCTGCCGGTCGGCATCGTCACCGACATCACCCACGGCGCCAACATGACCGTTACCCTGACCGGCGTCGCCGGCCACGCCGGCACCGTGCCCATGACCCGGCGCCAGGACGCCCTGGCCGGCGCGGCCGAGGGAATCCAGGCGGTCGAGGCGCGCTGCCGGGCCAGCGACCGGCTGGTCGGCACCGTCGGCCAGCTCATGGTGGAGCCGGGCGCCAGCAACGTGATCCCCGGCGGCTGCCGCTTCTCCGTCGACCTGCGCTCGCCCGACGCCGCCCTGCTGAGGGACGCCGTGGCCGACCTCGAGGCCCGGCTGTCGGAGATCGCCGGGGAGCGCAAGCTCGGCCTGGACATCGAGCGCCGCTACAAGCTGCCGGGCTGCCCCTGCAGCCCCTGGCTGATGGATCAGCTGGAGGCCGCGGTCGAGGCCGAGGGCGTCGCGCCGCGCCGGCTGTTCAGCGGCGCCGGGCACGACGCCATGGCGCTGCGGCGGATCGCCGACATCGCCATGCTCTTCGTGCGCTGCACCGGCGGCATCAGCCACAACCCCGCCGAGGCGATCACCGCCGAGGACGCCGGCACCGCGGCCCGGGTGCTGCTGCGCTTCCTCAGGGCCTTCGACCCCGCAGGGCGCCCGGCCGCCAGGTGAAGCAGCGCCCGTCGATCACCAGCAGGCCGCCCAGGATGCAGGCCGCGCCGGCCCAGTCGCCGACGGCCGGCCGCTCGCCGAGCAGGGCCATGCCGAGGGCGAGCGCGCTGACCGGGATCATCAGGGTGACCAGCATCAGGTTGGTCGCGCCGGCGCTGGCCAGGACCCGGAAATAGATCACGTAGGCGGCCGCGGTCCCGAAGACCGCGAGGGCGAAGAGCGCCGCCCAGGTCGCGGTCCCGGGCGCCAGGGTCCAGGGCCGGTCGAGAAACAGCGCCAGGGGCAGGATCAGCAGCGTCGAGGCGGTCAGCTGACCGCCGGCCACCACGACCGGCGGCCGGCCGGCGAAGCGCCGGCCGAAGACCGCCGCGCAGGCGTAGGACAGCGCCGCCCCCAGGACCAGGACCTGTCCGATCGCGACCGCGCCGAGGCCGCGCAGCGCCTGCGGCCCGGTCAGGATCACCACGCCCAGGATGCCGAGCGCGATGCCCAGGCTGCGATGCCAGTTGAGGCGCTCGTCACGGGTGACGAAGTGGCCGATCAACAGGCTGAACAGCGGCGTGGTGGCGTTCAGCACGGCCGCCAGGCCGCCGTCGATGGTCACCTGTCCGGAGACGATCAGGCTGAAGGGCAGCACGTTGTTCAGCGCGCCCATCACGAAGAAGGCCGCCCAGAGCCTGGGCTCGAAGGGCAGCCGCCGGCCGCGGGCCAGCAGAAAGAGGTTGAGGGCCAGCGCCGCCAGGCCGATCCGTCCCAGCACGACGGTGAAGGGCGGCAGGTCGCGCAGCGCCACCTCGGTCAGGATAAAGGCCGCGCCCCAAAGCAGCGACAGCAGGACCAGCAGTCCCCAGTCCCGGGTAGCCATGCGTCCCTCGCCCATCCGCGGTCACCTCCTCCCGATCACGACGGGCGGCAGGCTACGACCCGGCGGCCGGGCGGGGCTACCCGATGCTTGCGCCCGGCTCCCAGCCTTGGCTCCGGTGAAGGGGGCCGGCGGCGCGGCAGGCTCAGGGCAGGGGAGTCTTCAGTGCCGGAAAGGGAATCGGCTCCGGCGGGGTGCCGCCGAGATCCCGGATCGCGAGGCGCCACCAAGCCACGTCGTGCCAAGCCCCGAACTTGAAGCCGACCCGCTCGAAGGTCCCGACCGGCGTGAACCCCAGCGACTCGTGCAAGGCGACGCTCGCCGCGTTCGGGAGTCCGATGCCGGCGAAGGCCACGGCGAAGTTCTGTCGGAAGAGAATCCCGAACAGCGCCCGATAGAGATCCCGCCCGACGCCGCGGCGCTGCGCCTCGGGCCGGACATAGACCGAGACGTCGCAGGCCCAGCGATAGGCGGCCCGGCTTCTGTGCGGCCCGGCGTAGGCGTAGCCCAGGATCCCTTCCGATCGCTCGGCGACGATCCAGGGATGGGTCGCCAGGCCGCTCTCGATGCGCTCGGCCATCTCGCTTGCCGAGGGCGGATCGGCTTCGAAGGAGATCACGGTCTCCCGGACGACGGGCGCGTAGATCTCGGCGACCGCCGCCGCGTCCGAAGACCTTGCTGTGCGAATCTGCAATCCGGCCTCCGCCGCTTCACCGGCTCCAGCCTAGCAGCGCCGACGGCGAGGCGGGAAGCCGGAGAGACGGCACGCCCTCCAGATAACCCCTAGGGCATATTCGGGTTTTCCCGGAGCGGCGTCCGCCGGCGTCCGGGACGGCTCCAGCCGGGTCGGCGGAGCCTGCCAGCCGCGGCCCAAAAGCCCGACTATTCCTCTGAAAAGCAAAGATATTCTGCAACTCCGCCAAGAAGGCGGCGACGATTTCTCGTGCCGGGCAAGAAGCGCGGCGGCGGGAGGTCTGCAATTCCTCGCAGATTTCCAAGGAAAAGCAAATCCGCCGTCCAGAATCATTGACGGCCGCAATACCTTATATTTAAATCAATTCCAAACTAGTCGGGATCGCCCCGGGATTTCGGGGGCTTGCCGACGACACTGGGCCGGCGCCCTTCCGGGGAGGACGTGAGCGGAGGACGTCGGGCACGATCTTGCGGCCGGGGCCGAGCCCTAGCCCAAAGGTCGTAGGGAGGTCCGGGTGACGACAGGGGCGAAGGCGCCTTCGGCGGGCGCAGCGGCGGCGTGTCTGGACGCCTGCAGCGGGGCTGCGCGCAGCGACCTTTCTTCATGCTCATACGGTCCCGGCCTGCGGGCGCGTCACCGCGTGGCTGCGGTGGCCCGACTCCTACGGGGACTCTTGACGGGACCCCTGCCGGAACGCCCGGCGAGACCACGCGATAGGGCTTGGCGAGCCCTCGTGCGATGGCGGCAGGCGTGACAGCGACATAGGGGTAAGGAGAGGGAAACGACACGATGGAAAACACCATCCAGGAAGCCGTTACCGAGGTGACGACGCTCTTGACGACCTACGGCCTGGACGTCATCGGCGCGATCGCGATTCTCATCATCGGCTGGATGCTGTCGGGCTGGGCGCGCCGCGCGGTCGACCGCGGGTTGTCGAAGTTCGACAAATTCGACGTCACGCTGCGGACCTTCTTCGCCAGCCTGGCCAAGTACCTGGTCATCGTCATCACGGTGGTCGCGGTCCTCAACCAGTTCGGGGTCCAGACCGCCAGCCTGATCGCCGTCCTGGGTGCCGCCGGCCTGGCCATCGGCCTGGCGCTGCAGGGCACCCTGAGCAACGTGGCCGCCGGCGTGATGCTGTTGATCTTCCGCCCCTTCCGGGTCGGCGACTTCATCGAGGCGGGCGGCATCTCCGGCACGGTCAAGGGCGTGACCCTCTTCGTGACCGAGCTGGCGACGCCGGACAACGTGCATATCGTCGCCCCCAACGCCCAGCTCTGGGGCACCGCGGTCATGAACTACAGCTACCATCCGACCCGGCGGGTCGATTTCCTCCTGGGCATCGCCTACGAGGACAACATGGATCAGGCGATCGCGGCGGTCCGCGGCGTGATCGAGGCCGACGGCCGGGCCCTGAAGGACCCCGAGCCGATGGTCGTGGTCTCCGAGCTTGCGGACTCCTCGGTCAACCTCACGGTCCGGGTCTGGGTGAACGCCGGCGACTACTGGCCCCTGAAGTTCGACCTGACCAAGGCCTTCAAGGAATGCCTGGACGCGGAAGGCATCTCGATCCCCTACCCGCAGCAAAGCGTCCATATCGCGTCGGGAGGTTCGGAGAAGATCGCCGCCGAAGCGGCGGAGTGACCGAAGACCGCCGTCGCGCCGCTCGAGGAGCGCACGGCTCGACGGCGGCCGAGGTCGGAAGAGACAGACGGGACGGCGGGGCTTTCCTGCACGGCCGATCCCGTCGCCAAGGGCCGATCCAACAAGGCCCCGAGATTTTCCTTGCACGGGAGCAAACACGATGAACGGATTGATGAAGATACTACCGCCCTGCCTCGGCCTGCTTGTCCTGGCCGCCTGCGGGACGGGACTGGAGAAGGCCGAGGGCGTCTCGCCTCAAGGCTCCTCCTTCGATCAGAACCTCTATCAGGGCTACGTCGGCCTCGCCAAGGACGAGTTCGCCGAAGGCGACTATCGGGATTCGGATACTTTCGCCGAGCGCGCCGTGGTCTCCGGCACGCAGGGCGGCGTCGAGCCCGAGAAGATCGACGCCCGCGGCCTGCCCGCGGACAAGGTCAACGAGCTGACCACGGCGCGGCAGCGTCTGGTCACGGCCCTGGCCGGTGACGCCGGCGAGAAGAAGCCCTTCGAGGCGGCGCAGGCCCAGGTCATGTTCGACTGCTGGATGCAGGAACAGGAAGAGAACCGCCAGTCCGCGGACATCGAGGCCTGCCGCGGCGGATTCCTGACCGCGGTCGCCAAGCTGGAGGAGAAGCCGGTCGCGGCCGCCCCGGCCCCCGCCCCCGAGCCGCTGCCCGGGCCCTGGGTGGTGAACTTCGAGTTCGACCGCTCCGACCTGACGCCGAACGCGCGCTCGGTGCTGACCGACATGGTGAACGCGGTCAAGGAGTCCGAGTTCCAGCGGATCGACGTCAACGGCTTCACGGATCTGGTCGGCAAGGACGGCTACAACAAGTCCCTGTCCGAGGAACGGACCCGCGCAGTCGTCGATTTCCTGATCGAGAGCGGCGTCCAGAAGGATAAGATCGTCGGCTCGGGCTTGGGCGCCTCGCGTCCGGTCGTCCCGACCCAGGAGCCGGAGGAGCGCAACCGCCGCGTCGAGATCAAGCTCTCGCGTTAGGCTGAAAGACATATATGCTGGAGCCCCGCAGCCGGAGGCGGCTGCGGGGCTTATTTTCATCGACGAGACCTCACTTCCGCCATAAAGCCGGCGCAGGAGGCAAGGTGAATCGAGCCAGGATTCAACGCGAGGGAATGCAATGAAAAAGACGCTGATCGCGCTCGCCGTGATCCTCGTGGTGATCGTCGGCGGCCTTCTGGTGGCGCCGGTCTTCATCCCGGTCGAAGCCTACAAGGGACAGATCGAGACCGCGGCGCGCGAGGCGACCGGCCGCGAGCTGAAGATCGACGGCGACATCAGCCTCAGCCTTCTGCCGCGCCTCGCCATCGAGGCCGAGAACGTCAGCTTCGCCAACGCGCCCGGCGCCGCCGAGCCGCAGATGGCGAGCATCGAGAGGCTGGCGGTCCAGCTCCAGGTCCTGCCGCTGCTGTCGCGCGAGGTGAAGCTCGACCGCCTGGTCCTGGTGCGGCCGAGCATCCTGCTGGAGGTCGACGCCCAGGGCCGGCCCAACTGGGTCTTCGAGACCGCGTCGGCGAGCGCCCCGGAGACGACTGGGGCGCCGGCGCAGGAGTCTGAAGCACCCGCCGAGGCACCCTCCGGTGACGGCGGCGGCACCGCGGTGGCCAACGTCGCCCTCGGCGAGGTCCGCCTGGAAGGCGGCCGCCTGGCCTATCGCGACGCCCGCAGCGGCGCGGCCTACGAGGTCGAGGACGTCAACATGGACGTCTCCCTGGCCAGCCTCGACAGCCCGCTGACCGCCGAAGGCGGGCTGGCCTGGAACGGCAAGACGATCAGCCTGGAGCTCGCCGCCGACCGCCCGCGCGCCCTGCTGGAAGGCGGCACCACCAGCCTGGGCCTGAAGGTCGAGTCGGAGCCGGTTCGGCTCAGCTACGAAGGCAGCCTCGACAAGGGACAGACCCTGCAGATGGCCGCCGCCGTCGACCTCGAGGTGCCGTCGATCCGCGAACTCGCCGCCTGGGCCGGAACGCCGCTGGAGCTGGCCGGCGACGGCCTCGGTCCCTTCTCGATCAAGGGCAAGCTGGCGGCGACGCCGACCCGCTTCGCCTTCACCGAGGCCGAGATCGGCCTCGACGGCATGGCCGGCCAGGGCGCGGTCACGGCCGACGTCTCCGGGGCCAAGCCCCAGATCCAGGGCGAGCTCAACCTCGACGTCCTGGACGTCAACAAGTACCTGCCGCCCGAGGCGGAGGGCGGCGAATCCGGCTCCGAGCCGGACAGCGACGGCGGGGAGACGGCCGCCAAGCCGGAACCGCAGGAGTGGAGCGACGAGCCGATCGACCTCGGCGGCCTGCAGGCCCTGAACCTGAACTTCGACCTCTCCGTCCAGGGCATCCGGATCCGCAAGATCGTGATCGGCGAGTCGGCGCTCGGCCTGGCGATCAAGGACGGCCTGCTGACCGCCAACCTGAAGCAGCTCAAGCTCTATGACGGCGTCGGCCGTGCCGAGCTGGCGGTCGACGGACGGGGCGCGACGCCGAGCCTGCGCAACAGCTTCACCCTGACCGGCGTGAACGCCGGCCCCCTGCTGACCGATGCCGCCGACTTCGACCGGCTGGAAGGCAGCGGCGACATCGAGATCGCCGTCACCGCCGCCGGCGAGAGCCAGAAGGCGATGGTTCAGTCTCTCGACGGCACCGGCGCGATCAAGTTCGTCGACGGCGCGATCCGCGGCATCAACCTGGCCCAGATGGTGCGCAACGTGACCACGGCCTTTGCCGATACCGGCGAGGCGCAGAAGACCGACTTCGCCGAGCTTTCCGGCAGCTTCAAGATCACCGATGGAATCCTGCGCAACGACGACCTGCTGCTGCTCAACCCCCTGCTGCGGGTCGCCGGCGCGGGCAGCGCCGACCTGCCGCAGCGGAGCGTCGACTATCGGGTCGAGCCCAAGGTGGTCGGATCGATCGAGGGCCAGGGCGGCGATGCGGCCGCCAAGGGCCTGGCGGTGCCGGTCATCGCCGAAGGGCCCTGGCACGACATCAAGTACCGTCCCGACCTCGCCGCCGCGGTCGGCGGCAACCTGGAGGAGATCACCAAGGACCCCAAGGGCGCCCTGGAGGGCGCCAAGGACGCCGGCAAGTCCCTGCTGAAAGGCCTGACCGGCCAGGGCGGGGATGACGCGCCCGAAGCCGGCGGCGCCCAGGAGGAAGAGCCCAAGCCCGCCGACGCGCTGAAGAAGCTCTTCGGCAACTAGGCTAGGGGACGAACGACAGGGATGTCGCCGTTCACTTCGCTGTCATATCTGGAGCGCGTGCGCGCGGCACTGTGCGCGATTCGGGGATCCATCCTGCCGCGTCCCGATGGATCCCCGGGTCAAGCCCGGGGATGACAGCGGTGAGAGTGGCCAGTTCCTCGTGCATCTTCCCCCACCCGAGCCCTGGACCAAGGATGCCAAGGTCGCGCCATCAAGGAACCAAATCCAGCTGTCATGCCCGGACTTGATCCGGGCATCCATCTCGGAAGCGGCACTATGGATCGCTCGGGCTTAGCTGTTTAGTCCCGGCATTTGATGGTGCATTCTTATCTCAGGCTTGGAAGGATGCGCTATGGGACAAGTTCTACACGGCAGCGCCACGACGACAGAG
>JANQGU010000251.1 GCA_028282935.1 Kiloniellales bacterium | reverse complement strand
AGGTACTGGATGGCGTGGAACACCGGGCTGGCGTGGGGCTTGACCGCGACCCGGTCCTGCGGCCGGAGCACGGAGAAGTAGAGCGCGGTCATCAAGGTCACCAGCGAGGCGCTGGAGGCCTGGTGGCCGCCGACCTTCAGCCCGTCCCGGCTCGGGCGCAGGTGGTTCGCGTTGTGGATCGTCCAGGACGAGAGCCAGAGCAACTTGCGCTCCAGGGCCTTGAGACAGGCCAGGCGCGCCGCCTCCGACACCGTCCCCGGCTGGGTCGTCTCCCGACTGATTTGACCGGCCACCTTCGCCTCCCTCCCGAGACCCCGGCCCCGCGGGCCGTGTCCTTGATCCAGACAAGGAAATGGCACGGCAGGGCCCGCCTGCCAAGCTCTCCCGGGCCGCCGGCTCCGGGGAACGGGCGCTCACTCCGAGCGGCCGATGCCGTGGTTGCGCAGCTTGTTGGCGACCGCGGTGTGCGAGAGCTTGAGGCGCTTGGCCAGCTTGCGGCTGCTGGGATAGCGCGGAAAGAGCCGGCGCAGGAGATCGGCCTCGAAGGCCCGCTGCGCCTCGGCGAAGGAGTCCGGGAAGGAATCCTCCGACGCCCCGTCCTCGCTGGCCCCATCCTCGGGGGCCCCGTCCTTTGGCGCCCCGGCTGCGGGCGTCTCGGGGCAGTCCGCCGCAAAGGCCTCTTCAGCGACCGGCGGCCCGTCCGCGACCGACGGCTCTTCGGCGCCGGAGCGGCGCAGGGCCTCGACCCGCTGTGGCGCCCGCAAGACCAGCACCGCCCCGGCGACCCTGGACCCGGCGCCCCCCGACCCGGCGCTCTGGGCGCGGATCGGAATCCGCTCGACCATGTAGGTCTCGCCGGCGAAGTCGACGGAGCCGCCGAGAAACTCGGCCGCGCCGTCGGCCTGCGGCTGCCAGTCCGCCTTGTCCCAGCCCTTGCGCCCGAGGACCTCGTCGATCGGCAGGCCGGCCAGCCAGGCGCCCCAACTGGCCTTGGCCGCCTCGTTGGAAAGGACGACCAGCCCCTGGCTGTTGATCGCCAGCACCGGATCCGGGAAGGCCTCGATCACGGCCTCGAGCTGGCGAAGGCGAAGCTCCCGCGGCATGGCCGAGACCTGCCGCAGCCCGACGAAGCCGGGCAGGACCTGGACCGCCTCGGTGAGCGGTTCCAGAGCCGCTTCGGTGAGGCCCGGCAGGTCCAGATAGACGTGGCGCGAAACCACCTCCAGGGCCCGCGGCGGCTGATGCTGCAGGACCAGGAGGCCGAAAAGGGCTTCGGTGAAGCCGGGTCTGTCGTCGAAGTGTATCTCGATCCGCATCGGACCTCGTAAACCATGCTTGACGGCCAGTCTAGCCGGGGCCCGCTTCGGAAAAAAGTCCGTCGGCGACCGGCAGTCATGTCAAACTTGGTTTACGAGCCTCCCGCGCGCAACGCAGGCGACGCGACCGGCCGCTGCCCAAGTCGAGCGGCGCTCGACCGAAGACAGGCGGCCCTAGATCAAGATCGGATCAGATTGAGTCAATCTGATCCGTGAATCTTGATCTACTCCAATAAGTTGGAGCATGAATCACGCGTCACGCCACAGAGGCGTGACACGATCATGCCCTAGGATTCGATAGACTCTGAAAAGTACTCACTAAAGCTCTGTAAATTCAGAGTTCTACGTTCAACGCACTGCCGTTGCTGACCGCGCTCGATCTGGACCTTGTAGACGACGTGGGGGATGCCCATCGGGTCGGGACCGACGTCGATGACCTTGGCGGTTTCGATGATGTCTCCGGGGCCCGCGTGGCGGTAGGTCGAGCCGACCTTGATCCTGCTTTGGGGGTCTTTGCCGTCCTGGCCGCGCGAGAACGAGAATACGTTCATTTGAGCGAACATATCTGGCCTCTGCTTGCTGTGAAGCTTCTTGCTTCGCTACCTCTCCCTTCGACCTTGGCAGAGCCCCCCTTAACAGCGGGTAAAGCGCCTATCCGGCAGAGGCCAGAAGCGGCCGCAGGACCTTGGGCAGGTTGTCCGGCAGGTCCTCGGCGATCAGGCCCGGGCCGATCTCGTCGGCCACCGCGCCCTGGAGCCAGACCGCGGCGCAGGCCGCCTCGAAGGGCGGCATCGACTGGGCGAGCAGCCCCACCACCAGTCCCGCCAGAACGTCGCCGGTACCCGCGATCGCCAGGCTGGGCGGCGCGTTGCCGTTGATGGCCGCCCGGCCATCCGGCGCCGCGATCACGGTGTCGGCGCCCTTGAGAACCACGATGGCGCCCGACATCGCCGCCGCGGCGCGGCAGCGGTGCAGCTTGTCGCCGTCGAGTTCGGGGAAGAGCCGGGTGAACTCGCCTTCGTGAGGGGTCAGGACGCAGGGCGACTTCAAGCTGGCGAAGAGCGTCTCGGGATCCTGGTGATAGGCGGTCAGGGCGTCGGCATCGAGGACCGTGGAGCGCCGCGTGCCCAGCACCAGGGCGACGATCTCGCGGGTGTTCTTGGTCAGGCCGAAACCGGGCCCGACCAAGATGGCGTTGCGCCGCTGATCCCGCAGCATCGCCGAGAGGTCGCCGGGGCCTCCGGTCGGCCGCACCATGAGGCTGGGAAAGCCGGAGGCGTAGACCGAGACCATCGGTGGCGGGCAGGTCAGAGACACCAGCCCCGCCCCGACCCGCATCGCGGCCCTGGCGGCCAGCCGGGCGGCACCGGTCAGCTCGCCGCCTCCGACCACCAGGGCGTGGCCGAAGTCGTACTTGTGGCTGTCGAAGCAGCGCTGCGGCAGGGATTCGAGCCAGAGCGCCGGATCGTTCTCGAAGCAGCGCGGGGCGATCTCGCCCAGCACGTCGCCCGGTATGCCTATGTCGGCGATGATCGTCTCCCCACTGAAATAGCGCCCGGGGTAAAGCAGGTGTCCGGGCTTCTTGCGGAAGAAGGTGACCGTCAGGTCGGCCTTGACCGCCGCCTCGCCCAGGACCCGGCCGTCGTCGCCCTTGACCCCGCTCGGCATGTCCACGGCGACCACCGGCACGCCGGAGAGGCCGAGCCTCTCGACCACGGCGCGCGAGACCCCGTCCAGCGGGCGGCTGAGGCCGGCCCCGAAGAGCGCGTCGATGACCAGGCCGGTGCCTTGGAAGGACACGCTGCCCAGGGGCATCACCTCGCCGGTCCAGAGATCGGCGTGGTGGCCGGCATCGCCCATCAGGGCGCCCTGATCGCCGAGCAGCGCCAGCGCGACCGGCCAGCCCCGCTTGGCCAGGTAGCGCGCGGCCACGAAGCCGTCGCCGCCGTTGTTGCCCGGGCCGCAAAGCACGGTCACCGGCCGCGGGGTCCAGCGATCGGCGATCGCCCGGGCCACGGCGGCGCCGGCATTCTCCATCAGGGTGGCGCCGTCGATACCGGCCCCCATCGCCGCCTTGTCGGCGGCATAGGCCTCCTCCACGGTCAAGAGCGCCGCGGCCTCCGGGTTTCGACTGGAGTCTTCTCTCTTGGTCAGAGGTGTCACGGAATCCTTCCCCATCCGCCTTCAGACACCGAAAGGCGTGTTTTTAGTCCGGTTCTTCGGAGTTACGAAAGGCAGCAACGCGGCGACACGCGGTCTCCCTAAGCAGCAGTGTGTCCGCATCCGCCATGATCAGGTTGTAGCCGGCAGCCTTGAGCGCCGCCACCGGGCGCGCCGGCGTCGGGATCGCCCCCAGCAGCTTGCCCGCCGCCCGGGCCGCCGCCTCGACCCGCTCCGAGGCCGCCAGAACCTCCGGGTGGTCGATCTGACCGCGATGGCCCAGGCTGGCCGCCAGGTCGTTCGGACCGAGGAACAGCATGTCGACCCCGTCAAGATCGGCGATGGCCTCGACCTCGGACAGGCCTTCCGGCGTCTCGATCTGACAGATCACCAGGGTCTCCTCCGCCGCGGCTTCGAGATAGTCCGCCTCCCGGGTCCCGTAACCGCTGGCCCGGATGACCGAGGTCGCCATGCCGCGCCGGCCCTTGGGCGCAAAGTGACAGGCCATAACGATCTCCCGCGCCTCCGCCAGACTGTCGACCGAGGGTACCATGCAGCCCGCTGCGCCGGCGTCCAAAGCCCGCTTCAGCCCCGCCTGGCCGCTGTCCGTCACGCGTATCAGCGGCGCGCAGCCATGGCCTTGCAGCGCCTGCATGATATGGATCGCATCGAGGGTCGATCCCGGGCCGTGCTCGAGGTCGATCACCACGCAGTCATAGCCGGCCCGGGCGACGATCTCCGCGACCAGCGGCGACATCAGTTCGATCCAGCACCCGATCACCGGCTGGCCGCTGCGCAGCTGTTGCTTGAGACTCGCCGTCATGGCAAGAGGCCTATCACCAACTCGCGCTGGAGGACAGGCCTTAGCGAACCAGCACCTTGCAGAAGGCGGCAGGATCGCTGCTGCGCATCTGCTGGCAGAGGCTCTGGGCGACTTCCCGATTGTCGATCGGCCCGACCATGACCCGGTAGTAGGTGCCGCGGGTTCCGAGGTCGACCTTGGTGAACAGGGGCCGCAGATCGTCGAGGATCGCGCCGTGCTGGCTCTGCACCTGCTTCCAGTGCTCCTCGGCGTCGTCGGAGCTCTTCATCGACGCCAGCCAGATGTGGACGCCCTTCGGCGTCGCGCCGGTGACCCTCGGAACCGCCGGATTGGGGGCGTCGCCGCGCCTGATCACGTTCGGCAGGGCCGCCGGCCTGGCCGCCAGTTGCTGCTTGCCGGGCTGCGGCTCCGGCGTCGCCGGACTGGCCACGGGGGCGACCACCGCCTGCTGTGCGGCGCGCGGGCGCGAAGGCGACACCGGGACCGCCTCGACGCTCTCGACCTGGGCACCTGCGCCCTGTGTCCGAGAGTCCTGCGTCCGCGAGCCCTGGGCCGGAGCGATGCTGCCGTTGTAGGCCTGCCCGGAGGGGCTCTGCCCGGCCGCCGGAAGCTGGCGGCGCGTGACCGCCGTGCTCTGCGAAGCCGGCGACGAGGCGCTCGGCGACGCGGCGGCACCGGAGAGACCGTCCGCCGCCCCGGAACCGGTCGCTGCGACAGCGTTGCCGGCCTTTACGACAGAGGGCCTTACGCCCTTGTCTTCAAGCATTGCCGCAAGCCTGCGCCCCATCACATGGCCCTGATCCGCGGCCAGCTTGTACCAGCCCAAGGCCCGGGACTCGTTGCGCTCGGTCCCGATCCCGAGTCGATACATCTCGCCGATGGCGAACTGCCCGTCCTTCAGGCCGGCATCGGCGGCCTGGGCGAACCACTGGGTCGCTTCGATCTCGTTCTTCTCGGTCCCGTCGCCGCGGAAGTAGGCCAAGCCAAGGTTGTAGTAGGCCGTCGAGTGGCCGGCCTTGGCGGCCTCCCGCCAGAGCTCCACGGCGCGCGCCTTGTCCTGCTGCACGCCCAGGCCCTGGGAGTACATGTGGCCGAGGTTGTTCTGCGCCGCCGCGACCCCCTGGACCGCGGCCAGCTCGTACCATTTGACGGCGGCGTCCAGGTCCTGCGGAATCGTCTCGCTGCCCCGCTCGTAGATCAGCGCCAGCCCGAACTGCGCCAGCGCGTCGCCCGTCTCTGCCAAGGGATTCCAGATCTCGTAGGCCTTCTCGGCCTGCCCCGCCCGAAAGGCCTGGAGGCCGTCGCGGTAGCTTTGCGCTTGCGCAGACGAAACCGCGGCCAGGAAGAGGACGAACAGGGGGAAAATTCGTCTAAACGGCATAGCCGGGTCTTCCCGAACTCGTTGGAAGTTCCTGAGGGCAAACGCTGCCGCAAGCAATCCGCGAACGCAAGGCGAAAGGCATCAGTACCCCAAAGTTTCTACCATCGCGGGTCTTACCTGGACCCGACAAACGAGACGGCATATCACAGTCCTTCCCATCCAAGTTTCCCTTGCGGAAGTGCCGCTCGGGCGGCGACCCGGGACGCGCCATGCTTGGCGACCGTCCCCCGGGTGGGCCCCCGGGTGGGCCGCGTCCGTCGCGAGGGCGCCGCGCTGCGTGACCTGCAAAACCACATCACAGCCTCCCTAGAGAGACTTGAAGATGGTTAATTTTTTGGAAATGGGGTGACCAGCGGGATTCGAACCCGCGACCTCTAGGACCACAACCTAGCGCTCTAACCAACTGAGCTATGGTCACCACAACAAGACCGCTGCCGCCGGCTCGCCAACGGCGCCGGGCTGTTTACTCCCGGCCGCGGCGCAGGTCAAGCCGAGCCGCCGGCTTGCCGTTTCGGCCGAAGCCGGCGTAGCCTGCCAGCCTTCCACGACAGAGTTTTCAGCCAACCGCAGGCGGAGCCAAGATCGTCATGCTGCAGACCGCACAAGCCATGGAACGCCTCGGCACTGAGACCGCCTTCGAGGTCCTGGCGCGGGCCAAGGCCCTCGAAGCCAAAGGCCGCTCCATCATCAATCTTGGCATCGGCCAGCCGGATTTCCAGACCCCGCCGCACATCGTCGAGGCGGCGATCAAGGCGCTGCGGGACGGCCATCACGGCTACACGCCGGCCAACGGCATCCCCGAGCTGCGCCAGGCGGTCGCCGCCGACCTCGCCGCCCGCCACGGCGTCGAGGTCGACCCGGCCCAGGTAATGATCGTGCCCGGCGGCAAGGTGACCATGTTCTTCGCGATCATGATGTTCGGCGAGCCCGGCGCCGAGATCCTCTATCCCAACCCGGGCTTTCCGATCTACGAATCCGTGATCGCCTACAGCGGCGCCAAGCCGGTCGCCATCCCCCTGGAGGAGGAGAACGGCTTCGCCTTCTCGGCCGAGGCGGTGCTGTCCCGGCTGACCCCGCGAAGCCGGCTGCTGATCCTCAACAGCCCGGCCAATCCGACCGGCGGGGTCACCCCCAAGGCGGAGATCGACCGCCTGGTCGAGGGGCTGGCCGCCTTCCCTCAGGTCGCGCTGCTATCCGACGAGATCTACAGCCGGATGCTCTACGGCGGCCGGCAGCACACCACCCTGCTCGGCTACGAGGAGCTGCGCGACCGGGTCATCCTGCTCGACGGCTGGAGCAAGACCTACGCCATGACCGGCTGGCGCCTCGGCTTCGGCGTCTGGCCCCGCGGCCTGGTGGAAAAGGCCAACCGGCTCTCGGTGAACTGCCACTCCTGCGTCAACGCGGCCGCGCAACATGCCGGGATCGCCGCGCTGACCGGCCCCCAGGACGAGGTCGAGCGGATGGTCGCGGCCTTCGACCAGCGGCGCGAGGTGGTGATGAGCGAGATCGCGGGGATCCCCGGCCTGTCCTGCGTCGAGCCGGCCGGCGCCTTCTACGCCTTCCCCAACATCAAGGCGACCGGCCTCAGCGCCAAGCAACTGGAAGCCGGGCTCCTGGAGGAGGCCGGCGTCGCGACCGTGGCCGGCACCAGCTTCGGGCGACACGGCGAGGGCTTCATCCGGCTGTCCTACGCCAACTCGGTCGAGAACATCCGGGAGGCGATGTCGCGCATCGGCGACTGGCTCGGCGCACAAGAATTAGGCGCCGGCGCTGCCTAAAAAAGCGGCAGCATGATTACCACATAAGCAGCGAGCCTGCCCCTTCGGCCGGGGCGCCCGGCCGGAACTATCGGAATCGGCCCAGTTCCGGGCCGAGGGCCGACTTGGCACGCGCCCTGCTTTAGGCGGTTCGATGGCGTCCGTCGGGCGCCGATCCCTTATCCGTGACGCAAGCGAGCCGGACCATGAAAAAGATCGAAGCCATCATCAAGCCGTTCAAGCTGGACGAGGTGAAGGAAGCCCTCCACGAGATCGGCATCAAGGGCATCACGGTGATCGAGGCCAAGGGCTTCGGCCGGCAAAAAGGCCACACGGAGCTGTATCGCGGCGCCGAATATGTCGTCGACTTCCTGCCGAAGGTGAAGGTCGAGGTCGTGCTCGAGGACGGCCTCGTCGAGCGCGCCGTGGAAGCCATCCAACAGGCGGCCCAGACCGGCCGCATCGGAGACGGAAAGATCTTCGTCAGCTCGATCGACGAAGCGATCCGGATCCGCACCGGCGAGCGCGGCGCCGAGGCCGTCTAGCCGAAACCGCAGGGTCGAGGCCGCCCGGTCGAAACCATACCGGCGAAACCGTCCTGGCGAAACCGTCCTGGCGACGGGCCCCCGCCGCGGGGCCGTCGCAGAGTCAAACCACTTGCCATCAGGGGAAGGCACAAGATGTCCGATGCCAGCACTGTTCTGAAGATGATCAAGGAGAACGACGTCAGGTACGTCGACTACCGCTTCACCGATCCGCGCGGGAAGTGGCAGCACCTGGCAATGAAGGCCGACGCGGTCGACGAGGAGGCCCTCGACGAGGGCATCATGTTCGACGGCTCCTCGATCGCCGGTTGGAAGGCGATCAACGAGTCCGACATGAACCTCAAGCCGGACCTTTCGACCGCGGTCATGGATCCCTTCGCCGCGCAGCCGCAGCTGATCCTGTTCTGCAACATCACCGAGCCGACCACGGGCGAGCCCTATGACCGCTGCCCGCGCTCGACCGCCGTCAAGGCCGAGGCCTTCCTGAGCTCGACCGGCATCGGCGACACCGCGATCTTCGGCCCGGAGGCGGAGTTCTTCGTCTTCGATGACGTGCGCTACGCCAACAACATGAACCACAGCTTCTTCCGCTTCGAGTCGGAGGAAGGCCCCTACATGACCGGCGAGGTCTTCGAGGAAGGCAACCTGGGCCACCGCCCGGCGGCCAAGGGCGGCTACTTCCCTGTCCCGCCCGTGGATTCCGGCACCGACCTGCGCGCCGAGATGGTCTCGGTCATGGCCGAGATGGGCTTGAACATGGAGAAGCACCATCACGAGGTGGCGCCGTCGCAGCACGAGCTCGGCCTGCGCTTCGACACTCTGACGCGCTGCGCCGACAACATGCAGATCTACAAGTACGTCGTGCACAACGTCGCCCACACCTACGGCAAGACGGCGACTTTCATGCCCAAGCCGGTCTTCGGCGACAACGGCTCGGGCATGCACGTGCATCAGTCGATCGGCAAGGGCGGTGAGCCGCTTTTCGCCGGCGACGGCTATGCCGGGCTTTCGGAGACCGCGCTCTACTACATCGGCGGGATCATCAAGCACGCCCGCGCGATCAACGCCTTCGCCAACCCGACGACCAACAGCTACAAGCGGCTGATCCCGGGCTTCGAGGCGCCGGTGCTGCTCGCCTACTCCGCGCGCAACCGCTCGGCCTCCTGCCGGATCCCCTTCGGCGCCGGCCCCAAGGCCAAGCGGGTCGAGATCCGCTTCCCGGATCCCTCGGCGAACCCCTACATGGCCTTCGCCGCCATGCTGATGGCCGGCCTGGACGGCATCCAGAACCGGATCCACCCGGGCGACCCGATGGACAAGAACCTCTACGACCTGCCGCCCGAGGAGCTCAAGGACGTGCCGACGGTCTGCGGCTCGCTGCGCCAGGCCATGGACGCCCTGATCGACGACCACGAGTTCCTGCTCGCCGGCGACGTCTTCACCAAGGACCAGCTGGACGCCTACATGGAGCTGCGCTGGGAAGAGATCTACGCCTTCGAGCACGCGCCGCACCCGATCGAGTTCCAGATGTACTACTCGGTCTGACTGCGGATCGGCGAAGACAAGGCTTGCGGGCCGTCCCTCGGGGCGGCCCGTCGTCTTTCTGCGACAAAGGACTTCTTGGCCGGGCGGAGGCCGCGCCCGCTCAGCGCGGCAGCTCGACCGTCATTTCCTTGCCGCCGGTGCCGTGGACCTTGTCGTGGCCCCGGATGACGACCGTCGTGACGCCCTCGGGCACCTCGACGCCGCCGAGCGAGCGGGTGAAGGGCTGCTCCTCGACGTGGGGATGGTAGAGCACGCGGGTGCCGAGCAGCTTGCCGTCCGGGGTCAGGACGTCCCACTTGTCGGCGTAGTGGTCCCAGCCCTCGTCGGCGTGCTTCAAGGTGACGTCGAAACGCCAGAGGTTGCCGCCTTCCTTGACGGCGCGGGCGCCGACGACGTCGACCTCCCCCGCTTGGGCGGCGGCCCCGAAAATTGCAAGGCCGAGGACGGCAGGGCCAAGAACGGCAGGGATCGGGATCAAGCGTATCATGAGCTCTGCTCCTTACTTCACCGGTCGGGGCTTGCCGTCTTCGTCGAGGGCGACGAAGACGAACTCGCCCTTGGTGACCCTGACCCGCTGGCCGCTCTGCCGCCGCAGCGCCCAGGCTTCGAGGTTCAGGGTGACCGAGGTCCGGCCGATGCGCGGCTCCGAGGCGTAGACGCAAAGCACGTCGCCGACAAAGACCGGAAGGTGGAAGATCATGGCCGTGACGGCGACGGTCGCCACCCTGCCCTTCGCGATCTGCGCCGCCGCAATTCCGCCGGCGATGTCCATCTGGGCCAGGACCCAGCCGCCGAAGATGTCGCCGCTGGGATTGGCGTCGGCCGGCATGGCCAGGGTCCGGGTCTGCATCTCCCCGCGGGGCTGATCCCGGGACTCGTTGTCGTTCGCCACGCTAACCGGCTCCTCTTACATGGCATCCATGCCTGGTCGGCCTTGACACCGGCACCTACATAATCATCCAGTTACGGCGCCTCCAGAGGCGATTCGTCGAAACCGCCACCGGACACCCCGCGAGACATGGCCGATCTCTTCCAGAACACGCCCGCCAAAGCAAGCGACTACTCGGCGAAGGACATCGAGGTCCTGGAGGGCCTGGAGCCGGTCCGGCGGCGCCCCGGCATGTACATCGGCGGCACCGACGAGCGCGCCCTGCACCATCTGGTGGCCGAGCTGCTGGACAACGCCATGGACGAGGCGGTCGCCGGCCACGCGACCCGGATCGAGCTCGAGCTCTCCGGCGACGGCAGCACGACGGTGCGCGACAACGGCCGCGGCATCCCGGTCGACCCGCACAAGAAGTTCAAGGGCAAGTCGGCCCTCGAGGTCATCCTCACCACCCTGCACTCCGGGGCCAAGTTCTCGCAGAAGGCCTATCAGACCTCCGGCGGCCTGCATGGCGTCGGCATCTCGGTGGTCAACGCGCTGTCCGAGCGGCTGGTGGTCGAGGTCGCCCGCGACCGCCAGCTCTGGCGCCAGGAGTATCAGCGCGGCAAGCCCAAGACCAAGCTGAAGACCGTCGGCCAGGCGCCGAACCGCCGCGGCACCAGCGTGACCTTCTGGCCGGACGCCGAGATCTTCGGCGAGGGCGCCCACCTGAACCCGCCGACGCTCTTCCGCATGGCGCGCTCCAAGGCCTACCTCTACAAGGGCGTGGAGATCCGCTGGCGCTGCGATCCGGCCCTGCTGCGCGACAAGGACGGGATCCCCGAAAGCGAGGATCTACATTTCCCCAACGGCTTGCGGGACTTTCTTGATGCCGCGCTGCAGGACGGCAAGACCCTGACACCGGACCCCTTCGTCGGCGAGACCAAGCTGCCGGACGAGGCCGGCCGGGTCGAATGGGCGATCTCCTGGCCGGCCAGCGAAGAGGGCTTCGTCCACTCCTACTGCAACACCGTGCCGACCTCCCAGGGCGGCACCCACGAGTCCGGCCTGCGCAGCGGCATGCTGCGCGGCCTCAAGGCCTACGGCGAGCTGACCGGCAACCGCCGGGCCGGCAAGATCACCGCCGAGGACGTCCTCGGCGGCGCCGCGGCCTTGCTGTCGGTCTTCATCAAGAACCCGCAGTTCCAGGGCCAGACCAAGGAGCGCTTGGCCTCGCCGGAGGCCGCGCGCCTGATCGAGGCGGTGATCAAGGACCACTTCGACCACTGGCTGTCGGGCCATCCCGAGCGCGCCCGCACCCTGCTTGAGCGGATCGTCGCCCGCGCCGAGGACCGCCTGCGCAAGCGCCAGGAGCGGGAGCTGAACCGCAAGTCGGCGACCCGCAAGCTGCGGCTGCCGGGCAAGCTCGCGGACTGCGCGCGCAACCGCTCCGAAGGCACCGAGGTCTTCCTGGTCGAGGGCGATTCCGCCGGCGGCTCGGCCAAGCAGGCGCGCAACCGGGACACCCAGGCGGTGCTGCCGCTGCGCGGCAAGATCCTCAACGTCGCCAGCGCGACCGCCGACAAGATGAAGGCGAACCAGGAGCTCACCGACCTGATCCAGGCCCTGGGTTGCGGCTCCGGTGCGGGCTTCGACGTCGACCGCCTGCGCTACGAGCGGGTCATCATCATGACCGACGCCGACGTCGACGGCGCCCATATCGCCTCGCTGCTGCTGACCTTCTTCTTCCGGGAGATGCCGGGACTGATCGAGGCCGGCCGCGTCTTCCTGGCGCAGCCGCCGCTCTACCGCCTGGCCCAGGGCGGCAAGAGCGTCTACGCCCGCGACGACGCCCACAAGGACGAGCTGCTGCGCAGCGAGTTCAAGGCCAACGCCAAGGTCGACATCAGCCGCTTCAAGGGCCTGGGCGAGATGCCGCCGAGCCAGCTCAAGCAGACCACCATGAGCCCGGAGGCCCGGACCCTGCTGCGGGTCACCGTGGTCGATCCCGAGGCGGTCGACCCCAAGGCCGGGATCAAGGAGACCGCGGACCTGGTCGAACGCCTGATGGGCCGCAAGCCGGAGCTGCGCTTCGCCTTCATCCAGGAGCACGCCCGCTTCGTCGAGGAGATCGACGTCTAGCGGGACCTTCGGATCAGCCTTCGAGCCAGCCCCGCAGGGCCCGGTTCACCGCCTCGGGCCGCTCGATCGTCGAGAGGTGCCCGCAGTCCTCGACGACGACCAGCCGGGCGTCGCGGATGCCGGCCGCCATGGTGGTGTGCTTGTCGACCGGGGCCAGTGCGTCCTGCCGGCCGCAGAGCACCAGGGTCGGGCAGGAGATCCTGACCAGGGTCGGACGGGAGTCATGGCGGTCCATGATCGCCTGCTGCTGCCTCAGGAAGGCCGCCTTGCCGACCGCCTCCGCCATCGCCATCACCGTCGCGACCAGCGCCTCGTCGTCGAGCCGCGCCTGGTGGACCAGCAGCGGCAGGAGCCGCGGCGTGACCCCCTTGAACTCGCCCTTCCCTGCGAGCTCGAGCAGGCCGCGCCGCCGCGCCGTCTGCGCCTCGCTGTCGGGATCGGCCTGGGTGTTCAGGAGGGCCAGGCGCAGGACCCGGTCCGGCGCCTGGCGCAGCACCTCGAGTGCGACGTAGCCGCCCATGGACAGTCCGGCCAGGGCGAAGCGCGGCGGCATCGCGGCCAGCACGCTCTCGGCCATCTCGCCGACGCTGCTCTGGGTCGTGAAGTCGGCGACCCAGGGCTCGGCCAGATCGGCCAGCGCCGCGATCTGGGGCGCCCAGAGCCGGGCGTCGCAGAGCAGGCCGGGCAGCAGCGCGAGCGGAACCCGCTCCGTCATCGGCAGTGTCTCCTATTTGATGAGCTGCAGGAGGTCCTTGAACTCCGGCCGGTCGGCCCGCTCCAGCCATTCGAAGACCACCATCTCGGTGCTGACCGCCTCGATCCCGGCGCGGATCATGCGCGCCAGCGCCGCCTCGGCGTTCGCCGGCGCGCGCGATCCCGTGGCGTCGGCGACGACGTAGGTCCGGTAGCCGGCCTCGGCCAGGCTGATCGCGGTCTGCATGACGCAGACGTGGGCTTCGCAGCCGGCGACCACCACCTGGAGTCGGCCCAGGCCCTCCAGGCGCTCGCGGAAGGCCGGCGCCCCCAGGCCGGAGAAGGTGATCTTCTCGAAGCGGGCCTCCGGCGGGACCACGGCGTCGAGCTCCGCCACCGTGGCCCCCAGCCCGCGGGAATTGTGCTCGGTGGCCAGGACCGGCACGCCCAGCCTGGCCGCGGCCTGCCCCAGGATCCCGATGTTGCGCAGGATGGCCGCGCGCCCGGGAATCGCCGGCGCCAGACGCGCCTGCACGTCGACCACGAGAAAAACCGAGGCTTCGGCCTTGAGAAGCTGGGAGTCGATCACTATCAAAGGCTTAACCAATTGTCCTCTAGAAGTCGTCAGCAAAGTAACGCAAGCGTGGTGACAGGACCAGTAATCGCCAGATCTCGGGGGCGCGGCAAAGATTGACTTTACCGCCGCCCACCCTAAGATGCGCCGCGAATCGCCTCGGTGCTCGGCCACTCTGCCGTCGCACCTAGAGGCCAGCTCTCCAAAAAAAGAACAGATCGAGTTTATGGATTTTTCGGATCTCGGGCTCAGCCCGGAAGTGCTCAAGGCCGTAGACGAATCCGGCTATCAGACGCCCACTCCCATCCAGGAAAAGGCGATCCCCTACGTCCTCATGGGCCGAGACATCCTGGGCTGCGCCCAGACCGGGACCGGCAAGACCGCTTCCTTCACCCTGCCGATGATCGACATCCTGGCCAGCGGCCGGGCCCGGGCGCGCATGCCGCGCTCCCTGATCATCGAGCCGACTCGCGAGCTGGCCGCCCAGGTCTCCGAGAACTTCGAGCGCTACGGCAAGTTCAACCGCCTCTCGATGGCGCTGCTGATCGGCGGCTCCTCCTTCGTCGACCAGGAAAAGGCCCTGGACCGCGGCGTCGACGTCCTGATCGCGACGCCGGGGCGGCTGCTCGACCTCTTCGAGCGCGGCAAGATCCTGCTCGCCGACGTCAAGGTGCTGGTCATCGACGAAGCCGACCGCATGCTCGACATGGGCTTCATCCCCGACGTCGAGCGGATCGTCGGGCTGCTGCCGAAGATCCGCCAGACCCTGTTCTTCTCGGCGACCATGCCGCCGGAGATCCGCAAGCTGGCTGACGCCTTCCTGATGAACCCGAAGGAGATCTCGGTCAGTCCGCCGGCCTCGACCGCCGAGACGGTCAGCCAGTCGCTGGTCCGGGTCGGTCCCAAGGACAAGCGCAAGGCCCTGCGCGCCCTGCTGAGCCAGGACGAGGTTCGCAGCGCGCTGATCTTCTGCAACCGCAAGCGCGACGTCGACCTGGTCAACCGCTCGCTGAAGCGCCATGGCTTCGACGTCGACTGCCTGCACGGCGACATGGTCCAGTCGAAGCGCATGGAGACGCTGGAAGGCTTCAAGAACGGCGTCGTAAAGCTTCTCGTCTGCTCCGACGTCGCCGCACGCGGGCTCGATATCTCCGACGTTTCACATGTCTTTAACTTCGATGTGCCAACACACGCGGAAGATTACGTGCATCGGATCGGACGAACCGGTCGCGCCGGCCGCAGCGGCAAGGCCTTCACTCTGGTGACTCCGGAGGAGAACAGGTCGCTGGCTGCGATCAAGCGCCTCATCGGCAAGCCGATCCCCGAAATCGAGCTGGACGGCATGGAAGCGGCGATCGTTACGACGGAACCAGAGACCGAGGCGCGCGGCGGTGGGGCTTCGGACAAGAGCAGAAGCCGGCGGCGCAGCGCCAAGCCGAGTAGCGCGCGTGGCCGCGGCCGCAAGACCGCGGAGGCGGCGGTCGCCGAGGCCGCCGCCACGGAGACCCCGGTCGAGGAAGCGGCGGCGCCCAAGGCGCGGAGCGCCAAGTCCGCGCGCTCCAAGGCCGCGGTCGAGGGCGAAAGCACCTCCAAGCCTTTCGGCAAGGACACCCCCGCCTTCCTGCTGCGGCCGGTCAAGCTCGCCGCGGGCTGAGACCGGCGCGCCGACCCAGGCCTTCCGAAGTCCGGCGGATCGAGGATGTAATGGACCAGGAGTCCGAGGCCGATCCCGCCTGGGCGCAGCTCGCTGAGTTTCGAAGAGCGACCGCCGAGGTGCGGCAAGGTTGGACGGCGTTCCTGCGGGAACGTCTGCTGCGCTGGGCGCTGCGTTGGACGATCGGCTTCGCCGGACTCTACCTCGTCACCGTCTTCTACCCGGACTTCGCCTGGTTGTGGTGGGCCGGTGCCGGCCTCGCGCTGCTCTCCCTGTCCCTGCTGCTGGGCGGACAACTGTTGATCCTCCGGAAGCTCGCCCGTTCGGAGAGCGCCGGTGACAACCTGGAAGCCACGCTCAAGGACCTCGAAGCCGCGGGTCCGCAGGACGACGAGGGTGCGACCTAATACCAAGGAGCGTTGATACTGACCCATTTGATGGCGCGCGGCGGCCCGCCGGTCAGGCGCGGCCCGCAGCGCGATGCCATCGCATCGGGCAAGGGTCGCAACGCACCCGGCGGGCCGCCGCACGCCACCGAAGGCCGGGTTTGCTTGCCCGCCCGTGGCGTTGCGCTCCGCTTACGGTACAACGCACCGCTGCGCGAAGCGCGCCTGACGGGCGGGCAAGCAAACCCGGTCAAATGAGTCACTATCAACGCTCCTTGGTATAAGAGTCACGCTTGCGCATTGGCGCCGGCGTCTGATCGTCTATGATCGCCGTAGCGCCTCGGGAGGAGTCGGCATGCAGACGGTCTTCATCATGATCAAGTGCGAGCTGGGCAAGGCCTACGACGTGGCCGACGGCCTGGTCCAGAACCTGGAGCAGGTCTCCGAGGTCCACTCCATCTCCGGCCAGTACGACCTGCTGGTGAAGTGCTACCTGGCCGACAGCGACGACCTCGGCCACTTCGTCACCGAGCGGATCCAGACCCAGGCCGGGATCAAGGACACCTTCACCCTGGTCGGCTACAAGGCCTTCAGCTAGGCGCTTGCCTCCGCCCTCCGCCCCGCTCGCCGGGCCCCGCCATCTGACGCTTCGCTTCGCCGGCTTCTACGGCGCCGTGTTCCTCGTGCTCGGCGCGCAGCTTCCCTACTGGCCGCTGTGGCTGGAGGCGCGCGGGCTTTCCGGCAGCGAGCTCGGCGTGCTGCTGGCGGCCGCGGCCTGGGTCAAGGTCGCCAGCAATCCCCTCGCCGGCTATCTCGCCGATGCCAGCGGCCGGCCGAGGCTGGTGATCTCGGCGCTCATGGTCCTCGGCGGCCTGGGCTTCCTCGGCTTCGGCCTGGCCCAGGGCTTCTGGGCGCTGCTGGCGCTCCAGATCCTCACCGCCGCCTGCTTCCAGGCGCTGCTGCCGCTCGGCGAGAGCCGGACCCTGGCCGCGGTCCGCAGCCACGGCCTCGACTACGGCCGCAGCCGCCTCTGGGGCTCGGTCACCTTCGTCGCCGGCGTCCTGGCGATCGGCGGCGGCCTCGACCTGCTGCCGGTCGAGAGCCTGCCCTGGCTCCTGGCCGCCGGCCTCGGCCTCGGACTGCTGGCGGCGTCGGCCCTCCCAGACCTGCCCGGGGACCAACGGCGGCCGGCGCGCGGCGCTCTGAAGCGGCTGCTGTCGGATGGCCCGCTGCTGTGGTTCCTGCTCGCCGCGGCCCTGGTCCAGGCGAGCCACGCCGCCTACTACGCCTTCTCGGCGATCGCCTGGCGGGCCGCCGGGCACGGCACCTTCACCATCGGCTGGCTCTGGACCGAGGGCGTGCTCGCCGAGATCCTGTTCTTCGCGCTCAGCGGCCGGGTCCTGGCGCGGGTCTCTTTCCAGAACCTGATCCTGCTGGCGGCGGCGGGCGGGGTCCTGCGCTGGACCGTGACCGCGACGACCACGGCCCTGCCCGCGCTCGCCGCGGTGCAGCTCCTGCACGCCGCGACCTTCGCCGCCGCGCACCTGGCCGCGGTCCACGTCATCGCCGCGCGGGCGCCGGACGGGCTCGCGGCCACCGGCCAGAGCCTCTACGCCAGCGTCAGCGGCGGCGTCCTCATGGGGGCGATGATGCTGGCCGTCGGGCCGCTCTACGACTCGTTCGGGCTGCGCAGCTTCTTCGTGATGGCGGCCGTCAGCGGGCTCGCCCTGGTCTTGATCTCGGCGGCGCCGCGTGTTTCCTCGGCCGGGGAACAGGAGGGCTCGACATGACCGCCGAACGAAGCGATCCGGCCGCGCAGTTCTCCCGCCAGGCCGAGGCCTACGCCGCCAGCGCGACCCACGCCAAGGACGCCGACCTCGACATCGTCGAGACGCTCGCGGACTGCCGGCCGGGGGACTGCAGTCTCGACATCGCGACCGGCCCCGGCAACGCGGCCTTCCGCCTGGCCCGCAAGGCCGGCCTGGTCGTCGCCTGCGACATCGCCCCGGGGATGCTTCGGGTCGCCCGGCGCCAGGCCGAAGAACGGGGCCTGAACAACCTCCGGGTCGTGCTGGCGGCCGCCGAGGCCCTGCCCTTCCCGGCCGCGACCTTCGACGCGATCACCTGCCGGATCGCGCCGCATCACTTCCGCTCCGTGCCCGCCTTCCTGGGCGAGGCGGCCCGCTGCCTGAAGCCCGGCGGCCGCTTCGTGCTGGAGGACAGCCTCGCCCCCGAGGCGCCCGCGACGGCGGCCTTTCTGGAAGAGATCGAAACCCTGCGCGACGCCAGCCACGCGCACACGCTCTCCCATGCGGAATGGATGGCCGCCATGGCCGGCGCCGGGCTGACCGTCACCGCCGAGCAGGTCTTCCGCAAGGTCCACGACTTCGCCCCCTGGATCGAACGCACCGGGCTGGAGCGCGACGCCATCGACGCCATCGTGGCCAGGATCCTGGCCGCGCCGCCCGAGGTGACGCGCGGCCTCTTCGATCTGGAGGGCGCGCGGGTCGCGCGGCTTCACGACCGCAAGCTGATCCTCCGCGCCGGGATCCGATCACGCTTTTGACCCGGAAAGCGGCGGGCCGCCTCGCTCAATCGGCTTGTCGCCCTTTGCCGCGATCTGATAGCTTCCGCTTTGCCCGAGGTAACAGGGGGGTAGAACGAGAATGCTACCGGGCGCCATAGAAAAAGAATGACCAAGACGCTTCTCCACGCGATCAGCCTCGGCATTCTGCTCGCACTTGTCTGGCTGGGTCTTTCCGGGTTCTTCGAGCCCCTGCTTCTGGGCCTCGGCTTCCTTTCCTGCGTCGCCGTGGTCCTGATCGCGCTGCGCATGGACGTCGTCGACCACGAAGGACACCCCATCCATCTGGGCTGGCGGATCGTGACCTACTGGATCTGGCTGATCTGGGAGATCGTCAAGTCCAACGTCGAGGTCGCGCGGCGCATCCTCCATCCGGCGCTGCCGATCGCGCCCTGCATGATCCGGGTCAAGGCGACCCAGGACAGCGAACTCGGCCACGTCATCTATGCCAACTCCATCACCCTGACCCCCGGGACCGTGTCCATCGTGGTCGAGGACGGCACCATCCTGGTCCACGCCATCGCCCGGGAGATGGCCGACGACCTGGAGACCGGCGAGATGGACCGCCGGGTCACGGCCGTCGAAACCCGTCCGTCCCGACAGAGCGGGGAGGCGTGATGTTCCTGATGGCGACCTTGGCGGTCCTGGTGACCATGGGGCTGACCCTGGTCCGCGCGCTGGTCGGGCCGACCACCTTCGACCGGGTGCTGGCCGTGAACACCTTCGGCACCGTCACGGTGCTGCTGATCTCAGTTCTCGGGTTCCTGATCGGTCGGCCGGACTTTCTCGACCTGGCGCTGGTCTACGCCCTGATCAACTTCATCGGCACCATCGCCGTCCTGAAGTTCCTGAAGTTCCGCGACCTCGGCACGCCCGGGTCGGACTCCCTCGCGGAAGAGGAATAGGAGACCCGGCAATGGCTCTCGTGCTGGATATACTGAGCTGGGTGTTCCTGGGCCTGGGGGCCGCCTTCCTGGTGATCGGCGGGATCGGCATCCTGCGCTTTCCGGACCTCTACGCCCGCATGCACGCCGCGGGGATCATCGACACCCTGGGCAGCGCCTTGATCCTGATCGGCCTGGCGTTCCAGGCCGGCCTGACGCTGGTCACCCTGAAGCTGCTGCTGATCCTCCTCTTCGTGCAGTTCACCAGCCCCACCGCCACCTACGCCCTGGCCAACGCGGCCTATCGCAGCGGCTTCGCCCCGCTGCTGAGCTCGAAGGACGACGAACCATCGAAGCCATAGTCGACATCACCCTGCTGGCCTTCCTGGCCGCCGTCGCGATCGGCATCATCCGGCTCGGCAACCTCTTCGCCGTGGTGATGCTGAGCGGCATCTACAGCCTGCTGTCGGCCGGGCTCTTCGTCACCCTGGACGCCGTCGACGTCGCCTTCACCGAGGCCGCGGTCGGCGGCGGCATCTCGACCGTGCTGCTGCTCGGGACGCTGGCCCTGACCGGCGAGGACTCCAAGCCGCGGCGGGAACGCTGGCGCATCGCGCTGCCCGTGGTGCTGATCACCGGCGGCGCACTGATCTACGGCACCCTGGACATGCCGCGCTACGGCGATCCCAACGCGCCGATCCACCAGCATGTCGTGCCGCGCTACATCCAGGATTCCGGACAGGAGACCGGCCTGCCGAACATCGTGACCTCGGTCCTGGCCAGCTACCGCGGCTACGACACCATGGGCGAGGTCACCGTGATCTTCACCGCCGGCATCGGGGTGATGGTCCTGCTCGGGGCCGCGACCAGGCGTCGCCGCCGGCCCGCGCCGGCGGAGCCCGAGCCGCTCGAGCCCGAGACGATCGAACCGGAGACGGCGGGGCCCGAGCTGACGCCCGAATTGGCGCCCGAATTGGCGAAGGAGGACCGCGCATGAAACGCCATCTCGTGCTGCGGGTCATCGCCAAGCTGCTGATACCACCGATCCTGCTCTTCGCGCTCTACGTCCAGTTCCACGGCGACTTCGGGCCCGGCGGCGGCTTTCAGGCCGGGGTGATCTTCGGCGCCGGGTTCATCCTCTACGCGTTGATCTACGGCGTCGAGAACGCCCAGCGCGTCGCGCCGCCCGACCTGGTGCGGGTCCTGGTCTCGCTCGGCGTCCTGATCTTCGCCGGGGTCGGGGTCTGGGACCTGGTGCTGGGCGGCAACTACCTGGACTACAACGTCATGGCCGAGGATCCGGTCACCGGCCAGCACATCGGCATCATCCTGGTCGAGCTGGGCGTCGGCATCACGGTCGCGGCGGTCATGATGACCATCTTCTTCGCCTTCGCGGGACGGGAGCGCTAGGCCGTGGAGCTGCTGGGCCTCTACAACTACTGGATCGTCGTGGTGCTGATGATGGCCGGCTTCTACACCGTCATCGCCTTCGACAACCTGGTGAAGAAGATCGTCGGCCTGACCATATTCCAGACCTCGGTCTTCATCTTCTATATCTCCATGGCCAAGGTCAGCGGCGGGACCGCCCCGATCCTGACCGGCGAGCCCGAAGTCTTCTCAAATCCTCTTCCCCACGTCTTGATCCTGACCGCGATCGTGGTCGGCATTTCAACAACGGCCTTGGGTCTGGCGCTCATCGTCCGGATCCGCGAAGCCTATGGCACCATCGAGGAAGACGAAATCCAGGCCCAGGACGACCAACAGTGATCTCCGCCCACCTCCCCGCGCTGCAGGTGGTGGTACCACTGATCGCGGCGCCACTCTGCGTGATCCTACGCCGGGGGACCTGGACTTGGGCTCTCGCGCTGCTGGTCAGCTGGGCCAGCCTTGCGATCTCCGTGGTCCTGTTGGGCCAAGTTTTGGACGACGGCCCGCTGTCCTATGCCTTCGGCGGCTGGGAACCGCCCTGGGGGATCGAGTACCGCGTCGATGTCCTCAATGCATACGTCCTGCTGATCGTCTCCGTCGTCGGAGCGGTCGTGCTGCCCTTCGCGCGCCGGAGCGTTCTGGAGGAGATCCCGGAATCCCAGCACAGCCTCTTCTACGCCAGCTTCCTGCTCTGCCTGACCGGTCTGCTGGGCGTGACGATCACCGGTGACGCCTTCAACCTCTTCGTCTTCCTCGAGATCTCGTCGCTGTCGTCCTACGTGCTGATCAGCCTGGGCCGTGACCGCCGCGCGTTGCACGCCGCCTTCCAGTACCTGATCCTGGGAACCATCGGAGCCACCTTCATCGTCATCGGCATCGGCATGCTCTACATGGCGACCGGTACGCTGAACATGGCCGACCTCGCAGCCCGCTTGCCCTTCGTGGACGAGAGCCGCACCGTCCTTGTTTCCTTCGCCTTCATCACGGTCGGGGCCACCCTCAAGCTGGCGCTCTTTCCGTTGCACTTCTGGCTTCCCAACGCCTACGCCTACGCACCCTCCGCGGTCACCGCCTTCCTGGCCGCGACGGCCACCAAAGTTGGTGTCTACATCCTTCTGCGCTTCTTCTTCACGGTCTACAGCTTCGACTTTCCTCTCAAGGCGATCACCCTGCAGGGCATGTTGATGCCGTTGTCGGTCATCGCGGTCCTGGTCGCCTCTACCGTGGCAATCTTCGAAAGGAACGTGAAGCGCATGCTGGCCTACTCCAGCGTGGCGCAGATCGGCTACATGATCCTGGGCTTGAGTTTCATGTCGGTGACCGGGGTCACCGCCGGGATCCTGCACATCTTCAACCACGCCCTGATGAAGGGCGGCATGTTCCTGGCGCTGGGCTGCATCGTCCTGCGCCTCGGCTCGGTCGAGCTCGACCAGCTGCGCGGTGTAGGCCGGCGCATGCCCTTGACCATGTTCGCTTTCGTGCTTGGGGGTTTCGGCCTGATCGGCATTCCTCTGACCTCCGGCTTCGTGAGCAAGTGGTACCTGATCCTCGGTGCTGTCGAAGGCGACCACTGGCTGATCGCCGTGGCCATGCTGTTCAGTTCCTTGCTCGCCCTGATCTACGTCTGGCGGGTCGTCGAGGTCGCCTATCTGCAAGCCCCTCCCGAAGGGGCCAAGGCCGAGGAGGCGCCACTGTCGATGCTGATACCGACCTGGGTGCTGATCGGGGCCAATGTCTACTTCGGCATCGAGACGTCGCTCTCGGTCGGGGTCGCCCAGACGGCCGCCGAACTCCTTCTCGACGTCGGCTTGGGAACGTCGCCGTGACGGCGGAGACGAAAATCATCCTATCACTCTTGCTGCCGTCGCTGGGCGCGCTGCTGATCAGCCTCTGCGGGCGCCGGCCCAACCTTCGGGAAACGGTGACCATCATCACGGCGGCCCTGCTCTTCGGCAACGTCCTGCTGCTCCTGCCGGAAGTCGCCAATGGCGCCCGGCCGGTGGTCAACCTGTCTCTGGTTCAGATCTTTCCCGACGTGCCGATCAAGCTCGAGGTCGAACCCTTGGGGATGATGTTCGCGGTCATCGCCTCGGGCCTCTGGATCGTCAACTCGCTCTATTCCATCGGCTACATGCGCGGCAATCAGGAGCAGAACCAGACTCGATTCTACGTCTGCTTCGCGATCGCGCTGGCCAGTACCATGGGTGTCGCCTTCGCCGGCAACATGCTGACTCTCTTCATCTTCTACGAGGCACTCACGCTCTCGACCTATCCCTTGGTCACACACAAAGGCACCGAGGACGCCAAGGCCGGCGGACGGGTCTACCTTGGAATCCTGCTATCGACCTCGATCGGCCTGCTGCTCCTGGGCGTGCTGGCGACCTGGAACATCGCCGGCACCCTCGACTTCGTCCCTGGCGGGATCCTCGAAGGCAAGGCGTCAGAAGCGGTCGTCGGCCTTCTGCTCTTCCTCTACATGTTCGGCATCGGCAAGGCGGCCCTGATGCCAATCCACCGCTGGCTGCCGTCGGCGATGGTCGCGCCGACCCCGGTCAGCGCCCTGTTGCATGCGGTCGCAGTGGTCAAGGCCGGCGTCTTCACCGTGCTCAAGGTGACCGTCTACATCTTCGGGGTCGATTTCCTCGGCCAGACCGGGCTCAGCGACTGGGTCGCCTACATCGCGGCGGCGACCATCCTGCTTGCCTCGCTGGTCGCGATGACCAAGGACAACCTCAAGGCGCGCCTGGCATATTCGACGGTCAGCCAGCTGTCCTACGTGGTTCTGGGCGCCATGCTGGCCAGCACCCTCGGAGTGATCGGCGGCGGCATGCACATCGCCATGCACGCGGTCGGCAAGATCACCCTGTTCTTTTGCGCCGGGGCAATCTACGTCGCGACCCATAAGACGGAAATCAGCGAAATGACCGGAATCGGCCGCAGCATGCCGATCACCATGTTCGCCTTCTTCCTGGGATCGCTCAGCATCATCGGCCTGCCGCCCTTCGGCGGCTCCTGGAGCAAGTGGTACCTCGCCCTGGGCGCGGCCGAGACCGGTCAGATCCTGCTGGTCGCCGTGCTGATGATCTCCTCGCTGCTGAACGTCGCCTATCTCATGCCGATCGTCGCCCGGGCCTTCTTCCTGCCGCCGCCCGAGGGCGACGGGACGGCAGCGGTCGGGATCCGCGAGGCGCCGATGTTCTGCGTCGTGCCGCTTTCGATCACGGCGCTGGGCTGCCTGGCGCTCTTCTTCTACGCCGATGCCGTCTACGACTTCCTGACGCTCCTCGTCACGCCACAGGGATGACGCCATGACCGACCGCGACAAGGACAGGACCTACTGGCTGGACGATCCGGCCAACGTGAAGAAGATCGTCTGGGCCCTGGTCGCGGTCTGCGCGCTGCTCATCGGCGCCGATCTGCTGATCCACAAGCACGGCTATTTCGAGGTCGAGGGCTACTTCGGCTTCTACGGCTTCTACGGGTTCGTCGTCTGCGTCGGGCTGGTGCTGGCCGCAAAGGCGCTACGGGTCATCCTGATGCGCCCCGAGGACTACTACGATTCCGATGACTAGCTTGTCCCCAGGCCTGATCCTGATCCTCGGCGCACTGCCGGTGCCGCTGCTGCGCGGCCAGGCGCGCAACCTCTACATGCTGGCCCTGCCGATCCTGGCGCTGGCCGGCGTGCTCCTGCTGGAGCCGGGAAGCTACTGGCAGCTCTCGGTCCTGGGCATCGAGCTGGAGATCGTGCGGGTCGACCGCCTGTCGACGATCTTCGGGATCATCTTCTGTATCGCCGCCGGGCTGGGCGTCCTCTACAGCCTGCACGACCGGGACCCGGTGCAGCAGGTCGCCGGCCTGATCTATGCCGGCGCCGCGATCGGCGCGGTCTTCGCCGGCGATCTGGTCACGCTCTTCGTGTTCTGGGAGCTGACGGCCATCGCTTCGGTCTTCCTCATCTGGGCGCGGCGCAGCGAACGCTCCTACCGCGCCGGCATGCGCTACCTGATCATCCAGGTCGGCTCCGGCGTGCTGCTGCTGGCCGGGGCCATCGTCCACTTCGACGCGACCGGCTCGCTGGCCTTCGGCGAGCTCGGCCTCGGCAGCCTCGGGACCAACCTGATCTTCCTGGCCTTCGGCATCAAGTGCGCCTTCCCCTTGCTGCACAACTGGCTGCAAGACGCCTATCCCGAGGCGACGGTCAGCGGCGCGGTGATTTTGAGCTCCTTCACCACCAAGCTTGCAGTCTACTCCCTGGCGCGGGGCTTTCCGGGGACCGAGATCCTGATCTACATCGGCGCTGCCATGGCCGCCTTCCCGATCTTCTACGCGGTGATCGAGAATGATCTGCGCCGGGTCCTGGCCTACAGCCTCAACAACCAGCTCGGCTTCATGGTGGCGGGCGTTGGCGTCGGCACCCAGCTCGCGCTCAACGGCACGGCAGCCCACGCTTTCTGCCACATCATCTACAAGTCCCTGCTGTTCATGTCGATGGGCGCGGTCCTGCACCGCACCGGCACGATCAAGGGCTCCGAACTTGGCGGACTCTACAAGTCCATGCCCTGGACAGCCGGCTTCTGCATCGTTGGCGCCGCCTCGATCTCGGCCTTTCCGCTGTTCAGCGGGTTCGTCTCGAAATCGCTGATCCTCAGCGCGGTCGCCGAAGAAGGCTACTTCGTTCCCTGGCTGATCCTGCTATTCGCCTCAGCCGGTGTGCTCCACAAGACCGGCATCAAGGTCCCCTTCTATGCGTTCTTCGCCCATGACAGCGGGATCCGCGTCAAGGAGGCGCCGAGGAACATGCTGGCCGCCATGGCCATCGCCGCCTTCCTCTGCATCGGCATCGGGGTCTATCCGGCGCCGCTCTACGCCCTGCTGCCCTTCGACCTCGACTACCATCCCTACACGGGAGAGCACGTCGTGACCCAGCTTCAGCTCCTGCTGTTCTCGGCGCTGGCCTTCACCTGGCTGATGCGCACGGGGCTCTACCCGCCGGAGCTGCGCTCGGTCAACCTGGACAGCGACTGGGTCTACCGCAGGGCGCTGCCGCGGCTGATCCAGGGCGCGGCGCGGATCTTCAAGCCTCTGGAGATGGGCCTGCGCCAGGCCGGTCTGCGCGCCGTCTACGCCCTGATCCTCCGGACCGAGCGCCATCACGGGCCGACGGGAATCCTGGGCCGGACCTGGACCACCGGGGACACGGTGATGTGGGTCGCGATCCTGCTCGGGGTCTACCTGATCCTCTTCTTGCTTTAGGCCGTCAGTCGAGCCGGAAGCCCTTGGCCCGGACGAAGGCGCCGAAGTCCCGGCGCTCGGGCTTGGCGTACTGTCGGGCCTTGTCCTCGGACCAGCCGTAGGCCTCGGCCTCGCCGTAGTCGGCGACGAAGCGTTGCCGGGCATAGGGCTGGGCCGCTTGCCGGCGCGCGTCGTAGGCCTCGATCCGCGCGGCCAGCTCGTCCTCGCCGAAGCGGTCCTCATGCAGCGTCACGGCGAGCGGCAAGCGCTGGCTGATCTCGCCCTCGCCTGACGGCCAGCCGAGGGTCAGGCCGGCGACCGGAAAGACCCAGTCGGGCAGGGCCAGCCAGTCGCTGATCGTGCCGGCGTGGTTGCGCACCGCGCTGATCGGGCAGCAACCCAATCCGACCGTTTCGGCGGCCAGCACGAAGCTCGCGAGCGCGATGCCGGCATCCACCGCGGCATTGAAG
>JANQGU010000229.1 GCA_028282935.1 Kiloniellales bacterium | reverse complement strand
ATCCCGAGGCTGGCACCGCCGCCCCCGGCGAAGTTGTCGACGATGATCTCACCGGGCCGGAGCATCTAGGCCGCCCTCCCCGTCGTGAAGGGTCGCGGTTTCAGGTGCTTCGGCAGGTAGAGCGGATGGCCAGGGTGCCCTTCGGCTGTCGTTTGCAGGCACATCGGCTGGGCAAGCGCGGATTCCAACCAGCCCAGCACCGTCCGGTCCTGGTCCATGTAGGCGCCGTTTGCGCCCCACGCGCAGACCACGGGGCCGCCGTGGACGTGCGCGTATTCCGCGACCCGAGTGACATGATCGTGGTTGTCCGCACCGACCGGGTCGTCGCATGCGCGGATGATCCGTGGATCCGGACCGCGCACCGCGAACAGGTTGACGATGAAGAGGCTGCCGCAGCCCCATGCCGAGGCGAAGTCCATGCAGCGGCGAACGGTCGGATCGTCCTCCGACGCATCGGCGGTCGACGGATTGAGCATGACGAAGACCGCCGGCGGATCGACGGGCCGGGCTAGGTCGGACAGGTCGCGGAACAGCCTGTATCGGTACTTCCTATCCGCCGATAGGACAGTCGATTGCAGTCCGATTTCGATCATTCCGGCGCGCCCTCTTTCAGCAGGTCGTTGAAGTCCATGCCCTCGGGCGGCCGGGCGATCCGGACCTCCAGGCCGCCGGCCCGGTGCGCGACCGCTGCGCGCTGCACCAGCCTCTCGTGCTGCTCGGCGGCCTCGGGCTTGCCGTCCGCGTCCGCGCAGAGCGTGACCGCGGACACGTAGTCCGGCAGGCGCACCGCCGCCATGTTCCCCAGCGACAAGGCCGCCCAGGTCACGCAACCCGTCGCCTGCTGGATCGACAGCGCCGTCTCGATGCCCTCGGCCAGGCGCAGCGAGGGCGCGGCGTAGTCGAAGCGCACCGCGCCTTCCCAGCAGACCCCGGCCATCATCTTCGGCTTGTTGACCTGCGCCTTGCCCTGCCCGTCGGCGCGCAGGTAGGTCCGATGCACGCCGACGATCCTGCCGTCGCCCTGTTCCTGGACCGCCGCGACCATCGCCGGGAAGTGCTGTCCCGTGTCGCTGTGCTTGAGCGCGCCGTGGTAGCGCAGGCTCATCGGCACCGGGAGGGTGATCCCCCGCGACCGCAGGTAGGTCTCGACCAAAGTCCCGGCCGCCGGCCGGCAGCGCGCCCAAAGCTCGCGCGCCCAGCGGATCCGTGCCGCCCGCTCCCGCGCGTCGTCCTCCGGCGCCTGGCGCGGCACCACCGGCTTGGGCGTGACACCCTCGCCCTGCCCCAGCCCCGCCTCCGCCGCGAGCTGCTCGACGGCCTCGACGAAGGACAGCCCCCGCGACGCCCGCAGGTATTCGATCGCGTCGCCGTTCGCGCCGCAGCCGAAGCAGTGGTAGAAGCCCTTGGCCTCGACCACGGTGAAGGACGGCGTCTTCTCCGCGTGGAAGGGACAGAG
Organism: Kiloniellales bacterium; assembly: GCA_028282935.1. GTDB lineage: Bacteria > Pseudomonadota > Alphaproteobacteria > Kiloniellales > JAKSBE01 > JAKSBE01. The sequence goes on along the minus strand of JANQGU010000229.1, from coordinate 14,935 downwards.
CCCCTCGTGCTCCTTCCCGCGCCTGGTCAGGCGCAGGTCCCGGCCGATCAGCTCGACCAGCCGCGTCCGTGCCCGCACGTCCTGCAGGAAGGCCTCCGGGAAGCGCCGGCTCACCCCGCGCTCCCCCGAAAAGGACCCGGCACGGGCTGCAGAGGACGGCCGAGAGGGTCGCCCGCCCGTGCCGGGTCAGGTCCACAGGGGAGGCCCGCACCGGCAAGGTGCGAGGCGCCGGCGTTCCCCGCAGGGTCCCGAAGGCCCCCGCGGCCCGCCCCGGCGCACGGCGGGACGTTCCTCACGGCCGCGCCCCTTCGATCAGGAGCTGGCCCAGCTTGGTCTTGATCCCGCCCAGGCCGCGCCGCAGCACGGCGGCCATCTGCTCCAGGCCGAGGCCGGCCGCCCGCAGGCGCAGCAGGAATCCCTCCTCCTCCGGGAACCAGGGATGCCGGACGCGCGCCCCGGACTGGCCGGAGATGTAGCGGGGCATCTCCGCGACCCAGCCGACGCCGTTGACGAAGGTCTCGCCGACCGCGCCCCGGTCCACGCCGATCACCGCCTTGCCGGCCAGGGTCACCCGCAGCAGCGGGTCGCCCAGGCCCAGGTGCTCCGGCCGCGGGGTCACGCCGCCCTCCCCCGCCGGCGCCGCGCCGGCTTGGCCGCCTTGGCCGCCTTCAGCGGCGGCTGCAGCAGCGTGTAGCTGACGAAGCGGCAGCGCTTCGCCCCGACCTGGCGCGAGCTTTCCCGGCTCCGGATGACGTTCCCGTTGCGCAGATCGACGTGGTCCTGGCGGTTAGCCATGGGTCCCTCCAATCCTGTCCGACGCGGCCGCACCCAGGCGGCACAGCAGGTCCCGTGTCACGCCGTCGAAGCCGCGTTCCTTGGCGGCTTCGCAGACGTGGTCCCAGTAGGGTCCGGGGATGCCGTTGCCGCGCCAGGAGCGCACGGTCACGGGCGGGACCATCAGGCCACGGGCCTTCAGGTCTTCTGCCAAGGCCGTGGCGCTGGGCCAGCGTGCGATGATCTCTGCGAAGCTCTCCATGCCATAGACGCTAAGATATTTATCGCCATGGCGTCAACATGGTTAATGCCTTCGTTAAGCATTTTTCTTGAAAGCGCTTGACCTGGCCGCTAGGTTTTCTAGCGGCGGCACCACTCCGCAGGGGAGCATTGACCATGACCACCACTGCCGAGCGTCTTCGCAAGGCGCGGGAAGCGGCCGGCTTCGCCACCGCCGCCGACTTCGCCCGCCATGTCGGGGTCAAGCCCGTCACCTATCGCACGCACGAAAGCGGCCACGTCGCCCTCAAGGCCGAGGCCGCCCAGCTCTACGCCGACGCCCTGGGCTCCAGCGCCGCCTGGCTGCTCTACGGCAAGGACGGCCCGCCGCAGCCCGGCGGGGACATGGAGGCCCTGAAGGAGGAACTGCTCCGCAAGATCGAGGCCGAGCCGCCCGGCGAACGCCGGGACGCCTGGCTCAAGGTCGTCGCCGAGATCGAGCGCACCCAGGCGGCCGGCCAAGCCTACAGCGGCATGGGCCTGGAGGAAGCGGCGGCGGCACCGACCGATCTGCACTTCGTAATGGTGCGCGGCGCCGTCGAGGCCGGCGCCTGGAAGGAAGCCGTCGAGTGGCCCGAGGACGACTGGTATCCGGTCCCCGCCGTGCCCATGCCGGCCTATACCGACCTGCCGCAGTTCGCGCTCGAGGTGCGCGGCCCGTCCATGAACGCGGTCTATCCGGTCGGCTCCATCGTGGTCTGCGTCTTCCTGATGCACCTCTCCCGCGAGCCCAGGTCCGGCGAGCGGGTCGTGGTCGAGCGGCGGCGCCGCGGCTTCGTCGAGGCCACCGTCAAGGAATACGTGGTCGAGGACGGGAGTCCCATGCTCTACCCCCGCTCCGACCACCCCCAGCACCAGGAGCCCATCGCCCTGCAGACCGGCCACCAGGACGGCGAGAACGAGAACCAGGACGAGCAGACCCGCATCACCGCCCTGGTGATCGGTTCCTTCCGGCCCGAGCCCTTCCTCCAGCCCGGCAGCCGCCGGCCATAGGACTTCTACCCTCGGAGAGAGAATAATTCTATTAGCGCGCTAATTTCTGCTTGATCTAATGCGCTAACTAAATTAGCGTCCTAAGCGTTGAACGCTTGGAGACGCTGATATGACCAATGTCGAACGCCTTCACGCCCGCTACGACCGCGCGATCCCCCCGCGCCTCCTGACCGCCGCCCAGGCCCTGGACCGGGCCGAGGCCGCGCACCCCAGCCCCCGCTGCCGCATCGGCCGCATCGACTGGAAGCCCGCCGGCGTCATCGAGCGCATGGCCGAGAAGCTGGTCGACCTCGCCCGCCGCCACGGCACCGCCACCCGCATGGACCTGAAGGCCGCCGGCTTCACCTGGAACCACATCGACCGCTACGGCGCCCGGGCCACCGCCCGCGCCGCCGAGCTGGCCGCTGCGAAGGGAGCCTGACATGAGCAAGCACACGCCTGAGCCTCGGTACTACGTCAGCGGCGAGTCGATCTGGAAGAACCCGATTGAGACGGAGAACGACGACGGCTCCAAGAACATCACGCTCGGCTTCAAGGTCTGCACTGTTTCCGAGTGCGTTAGCGCCACCAAGCTAGTGGCTTTCTTCAACCGCGCCGAAGCCTGCAAAGACGCCTGCACCGGCATTCCCGACAGCGCCCTGAAAGACGGGGCGGTGAAGGAGTTGGTGGAAATCGCAGACGACCTTCTCTTTGCCTTTTGCCACGCCTCCATGACTAACCCTGAAGACACCGACAGGGGGCGCACAGCGCAATCCGTCATCGCCCAGTTCAAAGAGGAGGGCTGAGACATGACCCGCCCCACCCCGATCACCGACAGCGAGCACCGCCGCCTCCGCTTCGCCCTTCGCGACGCCCCGCTGCTCGCTTGGGCGCTCTGGCTTCTGGCGGCGCTCTTCCTCTCCGGCTGCGTCGCCCCCATGCCCCTGAAGGAGGGCCCCCGCGCCCGCCTGATCGACGGCATCGCCGAGCCGCGCGACCGCAACGACATGGACATCACCCTCTACGAGCACCCGGTGACAGCCTGGGGCAAGTGCCTTGAGCTGGCCGCCGCGCGCTCCCCGGTCTCCGCGGTCTTCTCGGTGATCACCCTCTCCCCCTACCTCGCCTGCGCCGTGGTCCCCAAGGACCACGAACTGAAGCCCGGCCAGCGCCCCTGGTGCATCGTCGCCGTGCCTGAAGGCGCCCCCAAGATGCTGGAGCACGAGCTGCGCCACTGCGAAGGCTGGGCCACCCCCAGGCCCGACACGGCGCGCATGCGCGACTGGTCCGACGACCTGCGCTGACCTCTCACCCCGCGAACCCGTGAGGACACCATGACCACCAGACCCTTCACCGACTACCTGCGGGAGATCGACCGCGGGCGCCTGCTCGACGAAGTCTCGGAGAAGTTCCAGGGCCTCATCGAATCGGTCGCCGAGACCGGCAAGGCCGGATCGATCACACTGAAGCTGAGCCTGAAGCCGACCGGCGGCATCGACAGCGAGACCGCCAGCCTCGCGACCGACGTCAAGGTCCAGGCCCCGCAGCCGACCCGCAACCCCTCCCTCTACTTCGTCACCGACGAGTTCAACCTGAGCCGCCGCGATCCGCGCCAGTCGGACCTGGAGGACCACCTCCACGCGGTCGAGGGCGGCCGCAACGCCGAAGGAGCCTAGCCCATGTCCAGTGACACCGAACTGTCCGCAGCCCTCGCCGCAGGCGCGGCCATCGCCGAGCCCAAGGAGTTGAAGGGCGACTACGCCGTCTTGCCCCACGGCTGCAGCATGGCGAGCCTGGAGCGCTTCAAGCAGCAGCCCGACCGCAAGCGCGGCGAAGCGCGGTTCAAGCGCGAAGGCGAGTTCTCCGACTACGTCAAGGCGCACAAGACCTCCTCGACCGTCATCTTCGCCGACCTCGAGCACTTCAGCCTGCAAGCCGTCCTGGACCACCACGACAAGGGCGCCGCAGCGGCGGCCGGCTGGGGCGAGCACCGCGCCCTCTGCGCGCTTCCGATCGATCCGGACTGGAAGACCTGGACGGACAACGACGACAAGGCCATGGACCAGGTCCACTTCGCCCAGTTCCTCGAAGACAACCTGCCGGCCATCAAGAAGCCCGACGGCGCCGAGCTGCTGGAGATCGCCCAGGACCTCGAGGCCAAGAGCAACGTCACCTTCAAGTCCGCGGAGCGCCTCAGCGACGGCCGCCGCGCCTTCACCTACAGCGACGAGCCGACCCAGAAGGTCGGCAAGGGCAAGATGGAGCTGCCCGAGGAGTTCCTGGTCAACGTCCCGGTCTTCCGCTGGGGCAAGCGCTACGACCTGACCGCCAAGCTGCGCTATCGCATCCGCGAGGGCCAGCTCGTCCTCTGGTATCACCTGGTCCGGCCCCAGGACGTCTCGGACGAGGCCTTCAAGCGGGTGATCGAGGCCGTCAACGTCGAGACCAAGACCACGGTCTGGCTCGGCGCGCCGCCCAAGACCTCCGAGTACGGCACGGGCGAATGACCCCCGACCCCTACATCCGCACGGTCAGCGGGCGTCGCTGGTACCTCCTCGACCCCGACGCCCGCGACCTGGTCTGGTGGGACGTGGCCGAGCACCTGGCCAAGGTCAACCGCTTCACCGGGGCCACGCCCGGCTGCGCCTACTCGGTCGCACAGCATTCCTGCCTGGTCGCCGACATGCTGCCGCCCGACCTCCAGCCCTACGGCCTGCTCCACGACGCCCACGAGTTCTGCCTCAACGACCTCAGCGGCCCCTACAAGCAGGCCATGGATCTCCTCGGCGCCGGCGCGGCGATCCAGGACCTCGAAGGCCGCCACGACCGGGTCCTCCACCTGGCGGCCGGCCTCGACTGGCCCCTGCCCGGCCACATCGCCGGCCCGGTCAAGCAGGCCGACCGGATCGCCCTGGCCACCGAGGCCCGGGACCTCATGTCCCCGGCCTGGAACTCCAAGGGCCTCCCCGACCCCCTGGACCGAACCGTCAAGCCCTGGCCCTGGCCCAAGGCCGCCGAGGAGTTCCTCGACCGCCTCGGCCGCTGGTGCCCGGCAACCAGAAGGAACCACGCGGCATGAGACGCGGACCCGTGAAGCGCGGCAAGGCGCCGCGGCCCGAGCCCTACCACCCCTACATCCAGCCGGAGTTTTCCGACAAGCCACCGGTCTGCGCGGACTGCGGCAAGCCCGCCACCGACCCGGTCCACAACCCTAAGCCGGCCGAGCCGAAACCCCGGTCATGACCGCCCGCCACGAAGGCTCGGCCCGCCGCCTTCGGATCCTCGAGAAGATCCGGGCCAACGTCACGATCGAGGACGAGCCCCGCCCGGGCCAGACCACCCCTTGCTGGGTCTGGAACGGCCCCGACAGCGGCAACGGCCGCGGCGGCGGCTATCCCCGGATGAAGCTGGACGGCCAGACCGTCGCCGTGCACCGCGTCGTCTTCACCCACTTCCACGGCTACGTGCCCGGGCGGAAGCAGATCGACCACACCTGCCGCACCCGCCGCTGCGTCTCGCCGCATCACCTGGAGATGGTCACCCACCGCGAGAACATGAAGCGCCGCGACCGCGCCGCCCAAGAGGACGCCGGGAAGGACGGCAGCCAAGGGGAGCGCAAGCCGTGACCGCCCAGCCCGCCCCGTCGAGACCCGCCACCACGCCGCCGCCGCCGCGCTGGTGCCGCGAGTGCGGCGGGCCCTTCTACGCCTGGCGCAACGACATGGAGTTCTGCAGCGCCACGCACCGGGCGGCCTACCACAAGCGCCGCTACAAGTGGGGCGGCCTGCTCTACGACATGGTCATCGCCTGGCGCGTCGACCGCGTCTTCAAGGGCCTCTCCAAGATGACCCAGCTCGCCGACCAGATCGCCAACGAGGAGCGCGCCCGCCGCAAGCGGCACGCCGAGGTCAAATCTCAACAGGAACGGAAGCCATGAAGGATGTCCTGACCGTCGTCGTGGGCTCGATCTACGGGCTGTGCCTCGTTCTTATAGTCCTCGGCCTGACGGTGGTTCCCTGGGCAATCGGGCTCTCGGAACTCGTCGACCGGCTCTTCGGCTGACATGTCGACCGACCGCCGCGGTAAGCACCTCCCCTACGATCGGGTCTACGACCCGCTCAGGGGCCACCAGTTCCAGTTGGCCTGCGCCGGCTGCGATTCCGTCGCCACCGTCAGCGGCCGCACGCACCTGCCCGCCGAGATCGTGATCAAGAAGTTCAAGGAGCAGGGCTGGTACTTCGGCAAGGGCTGCCGCAAGCCCACCTGCCCCAAGTGCCTCGCGACCCCCAAGTCAACCAAGCGGAACGACACCATGAGCAAGATCAAGCCGATCGACGACAAGACCCCGCCGGCGCCGACACCCGGCCAGCAGCGGGCCCTCACCAACCTGCTGGAGTCCCACTTCGAGGAGGCGGAGGGCCACTACCTCAACGGCTACTCCGACGACCGGATCGCCGAGGAGGTCAAGATCGCCCCGGCCGTCGTCGCCAACTTCCGCGAGGCCGCCTTCGGCCCCCTGAAGGCCCCGGCCGAGCTGCTGGCCCTCAAGTCCGAGGTCGACTCCCTCGGCGTCATGGTCACCGACGTCGCCCGCAAGCTCGACAAGGCGCTCAAGCGCTATGCCTGACCCCTTGCCCAAGCTCGCCCTCAGCATCCGCCAGCCCTGGGCGCACCGCATCCTGCACGAAGGCAAGGATGTCGAGAATCGGTCCTGGCCCACCAGGTTCCGGGGGCCGGTCCTGATCCACGCGGGCAAGGGCGTCGACCCGGAGGACCGCGCCGAGGTGAAGCGCCTCGGCCTGCCGCTCGGCGGGATCGTCGGCGTGATGGAGATTGTCGGCTGCGTCAACCAGATGGACAGCGAGTGGTATTTCGGCCCCTGGGGCTTCGTCATCCGCAACGCCCGCCCTCTGGACTTCATCCCCTGCAGGGGCGCCCTGGGCTTCTTCCGGCCGGAGATGCCATGACCTCGAAACCCCCTCGCCGCATCCAGCGCAAGCGCATCAAGGATTGGCGGCTCCCGCCCAACACCAAGTGCGTCGATCGCTCGACCAAGTGGGGCAACCCTTACAAGGTCGAGGATCACCCGCGTCGGACTCCGGAGATGGTGGTCCGCTGGTTCAGGGAAGACCTCCTGAAGCTTCTGGAGAGGCATCCCGATACCCTGAAACCTCTGCGCGGCAAGAACCTCGCCTGCTGGTGTCCCCTCGACCAGCCCTGCCACGCCGACGTCCTGCTCGAGCTGGCCAACATCGACCAGCCCGCCGAGGAGGCCTAGGTGCGCCAGCCCGTCTACACGGTCGCCGAGGTCGCCAGGCTCTACAAGTGGAGCCGGAACACCGTCTACAAGCACATCAACGGCGGACTGCTGCCTTGCTTGAATCCCGGACAGAAGGGCGGTTCAATCCGTATCCGGGAAAGCGATCTCCAGGAGTTCGAGAGGCGGCTATGCCAAGGCCACGACACATCCGACCCCGCTACCGGCTCGAGTCCAACCGGCACGGATACTGGGAAGTCCGCTGGACGGAAGATAGTCGAACTCGATCCGTTTCAACGCGGACACGAGATCGCGCGGAAGCGGAAGGGTTCCTAGCCCGCTTTCAGGCCGGCACGACCGTCCCAGTGGTCGGCAGGACGATCGCCTCCATCCTCGATGCCTACCTCGAGGCCCGGGCCGACCGGCCCAGCTACGGCACGATCAAGGCGCTGGCCAGCAAGCTGAAGCAGCAGTTCGGGAACCTCGAGCCGCGCCACGTCACCCAGGCCTCGGTGAAGGCCTACGCGACCTGGCGCCTCGGCCAGGGCCGTTCCCCCTCGACCGTCGTCACGGATCTGATCCACCTCCGGGCGGCCGTCAACTGGGCGATCAAGCAGAAGCTCCTGCCGCCCTCCGCGAAGCTGACCTTCGAGATGCCGGTGCGGCGCGCGCGGCCACGCGACCGCTGGCTCACCAAGGCGGAGGTCTCGCGCCTGGTCGACGGCGCCGTGGCACCCCATATCCGGCTCTTCATCCTGCTGGGCGTCCAGACCTTCGCCAGGCGCAACGCCATCCTCGAGCTGACCTGGGACAGGGTCGATCTGGGCGCACGCCGGATCTACTTCGGCCAGGGCACCGGGAACAAGCGCCGCGCCACCGTCCCGATCCCCGACCGCCTGCATGCCGAGTTGACCGTTGCCCAACAGCGGGCGATCTCCAGGCACGTCATCGAGTTCGGCGGCAGCCGGATCACCGACGTCCGCCGCGGGCTGGAGGCCGCCGCGCGCCGCGCCGGCCTGGGCCACGTCCACCCCCACCTGCTGCGCCACTCCGGCATCTCCTGGGCCGTGATGCAGGGCGAGCCGCTGTCCAAGATCGCCCGCTACGCCGGCACCACCGAGGCCATGATCGAACGGGTCTACGGCCACCACTCCCCCGACTACCTCGCCAGCACGGCCGCCGCCGTCGATTTTTGATGCGGTCCCGAATCGCCCTCGGCGAGTTTTTGACGCGCCGCCTCAAATACTCTCCACAAACAGAGCACAGAGGCGGAACAGCGCGACATCTAGGGACGGATTTCTGCGGGTCTCACCCAGGTCCGTCATGTTGTTGACGAAGTGCGCCGCCCGGTCGCCGTGCCAGGTGATGTCGGTCATGACGTCGGCGCCCACGGCGTGGCCGATGGCGGTGCGGTGGTAGAGCAGGCAGCGGGTCTGGTTCGTGCCGACGCCGGCGAGGCCGGTGTGCATGATCCAGTTGACCCCCAGCCAGGTGCGCGAGCCCGCCGCCTTGACGTAGGGCAGGTCCTTGCCGACGAAGTCGGAGGAGGCGAACTCGTTGATGGTCATGGCGACCGACCACTGGCGCGGCGACAGCAGGCCGAAGCGGCCGCCGTCGTTGGGCACGTCGGCGTTGTTGAGGGCCTCGACCGACTCCAGGAAGAGGCTCCGGGTCATGGCGCCGGTGAAGTCGCCGACGAAGCTGGTGGTGCCGCCGGCGGCGGTCAGGACCAGCTCGTCGGTCTTGCGGCCCAGGCCCCAGGCGCCGGCGTTGGCCACCACCTCGCGCTCGTCGTGGTTGGTCTTCAGCTCGTCCAGCTTGTCGACCCAGTCGCCGGCGTAGAAGTCGGCGAGCTGGCATTCGATGGGATCGTGGCTGGCGTTCATCGGCGTGATCTGGCCGTGGCGGGCCTTGGTCGTGGCCGCGCCCTTGCCGACCTTCTGGAAGGTCGTCGAGGCGCCGCGGACGTTGTTCTTGGTCCGCAGGGTGCCCCGCAGAAGGGAGCCGCGCCGCTGATAGGCTTCGTGAACTTCGCGCTCGAACTGCTTGACGAAGCTCAGGTCTATGGAGGTGCTCATCGCGTGAGATCGCTCCTTGTCAGCTTGTCTTGGGGTTCGGAAAGGAGCACCCCGCCGGTTGTCCTGGTCATACGGGGACGGCCGGCCGCGGTTCCCCGGTCCTTCCTCGCGAGGAAAGCCGGGCCGCAGGCGCCGCCCCTGGTCAGGGCCTCTGCGTGGGAGACGAAAAGCCGGGCCCGCGGCGGGCCCCGCCGTCACGGCGGGGTTCTCCGCCCCGGGCCCGGGGTCGGGAAATCGACAAAGGAATAGGGGTTGGCGGGCGGCCGTGCCGACCGCCGGAAGCCCGTGCCTTGGGCGGGTGGGAGCCGTCAGCCAGCCGGCAGGCGGATCTCGTCCCTCTTTGCACGGATGTGGTCGAAGAGCCGTCCGGCGATGTCCTCGGCGGCGGCGTAGTAGGCCTGATCGCAGGCGTCCAGCCGTTCCTCCAGTGCCTCGTCCTCGCTCTCCATCCGGGCCTCGACCGCCTCCGCCGTCAAGTCGGCGAGCCCCAGGGCCGCGATCGCGGTTACAGGGTGTTGCCGCGCTGGCCTTTCTGCAGCTCGCGGATCTGCTCGCGCATCAGGTCGACCTGGGTCTGCAGGTTGTTGATCTGGCGCTGAAGATCGAACACGGTCGGGCCCGCGGAGGACACCGGCGTGACGCCGGCGGCCGGCGCCGCGCCGCCGCTGCCCGCGGTTCTGGCGCAGCCCGCGAGCGCGAGCGGCAGGATGACGACGGCGACGGCTGCGAAACGGACCATTTCTTGCTCTCCCTGTTCGGCGGTCTTGCCCCGGAGGCTTGTGTAACACAGGGCGCGGGGGAATCGCCAAGGGCTTGCGCCGGCGCCGGCCTCAGCCTTCTTCTTCGGCCGGCAACAGGCGGTCCAGGCGCAGACGATGGCGGTCGTCGGTCAGGCGCCGGACCCCGCCCAGGACCGCGGCGACCGCGCCCAGGCCGGTGCCCCCGGCGATCAGGAACATGATCAGAAGCTGGTACTTCACCGCCTCCACCGGTTCCACGCCGGCCAGGATCTGACCGGTCATCATGCCCGGCAGGGCGACCAGGCCGGTCGCCGCCATGGCGTTGACGATCGGCATCAGGGCGGCGCGCAGGGCCTCGCGGGCGATCGGCCGGGTCGCCTCGCCGCGGGTCGCACCCAGGGCGAGCTGCGCCTCGACCCCGGCGCGGGCACGCCAGAGGCCGCTGCTGAGGCTCTGCAGGCCGAGGCTGATCCCGGTCATGGTGTTGCCCAGGACCATGCCCAGCAGCGGCAGGGCATAGCGCGGGTGGTACCAGGGATCGGGACGGAGCGTGGTGGTCAGGGCCAGGATCGTGATCGCGGTCGCCGCCAGGAGCATGCAGCCGGTGCCCAGGCCGTAGCGCCAGAGCCCGGCCAGGGGCCGCTCCTGCCGGGCGGCGATCTCGCGCCCGGCGAAGAGCACCATGGCGAGCGCGGCCAGGCCGGTCCAGAGCGCCGAGACCTGATCGAAGAGCCAGGTCAGGACCAGGCCGATCAGCAGAAGCTGGACGATCATGCGCGCCGCCGCGATCAGGTACTGGCGCTCCAGCCGCAGCCGGAAGGCCAGGGACAGGGCGCCGTTGATCAGCACCAGCAGCGAGGCCAGCACCAGGTCCTGGAGCTCGAGGACGATGTAGGTCATGCCGCCGGCTCCACCGCCTGCCCGGCCTTCAGGTGCAGCAGGCCCTGGCTCACCCGGGCGAGCTGGGCCGCGTCGTGGCTGATCCAGAGGGCGCAGCCGCCGCCGGCGCGGTGCTTGGCGACCAGGGCCTCGACCGCGGCCGCGCTCTCCGGATCCAGGGCGGCGGTCGGCTCGTCGAGCAGCAGCACCCGCGGCCCCCGGACCAGCGCCCGGATCAGCGCCAGGCGCTGGCGCTCGCCGCTGGACAGGCGCGCCACCGGCCAGTCGCCGCAGTCCTCGGGCAGGCCGAGCGCCGCCAGCAGCGGGCCGGCCGCGTCCCAGTCCGGGAGGTGGGCGCCGACCCGGTCCGCCCACCAGCCGGATTCGGCCGCCAGGTAGCAGACCCGGCGGCGCCATGCCGGCGCCGGCAGGTCCTCGCGCCGGATGCCCTCCAGGCGAACCTCGCCGGTGCTGGCGTCGAGGTCGGCCAGGGCGCGCAGCAGCAGGGACTTGCCGGCGCCCGAGGGGCCGCCGATCCCCAGGCAGGCGCCCGCCGCCACCTCGAAGGACAGCGGGCCGAGACCGGGACGGCGGAGATTCCTGACCGAGAACATCGCAGGCAGCAGCATGCCCCGGGCGCCGCCGGACCTGTCAAGCGGCGCCTGCGAGCTCGGGGCGGGGCGCTGATGAAAGGACTCGGCCTGTGATCATCGATGGCGTGCCGACCTCGCCCTTCGACAGGCTCAGGACGAGGTGAAAGACCGTCCTCATGCTGAGCCTGTCGAAGCATGAGAAGGCCGAAGGCCTAAAAGCAGCAAGGCAACCTTTCATAGACTCGCTGGTACTAGGCCGGGAGCTTTGGAAAGCGGGGCCCCAAAAGTGGAAGAGCCCCGTTGGGGGGCAACGGGACTCTTCCGGTTTTGCGAGCCAAGATCGGGAGCTGGCATGACCAGCGGAGAAAGCATGATGCCTCTCCGCGATGGCCGCGATGGAGAAAGAGGCAGCTCCCAGTCCCCACATTACGACCGGTAAGGTTAATAAATCCTTAACGCCTCGGCCCTTGGTGAAAAGCCCCTGTTAGCCACAAAGCTCACAGATATCGCCCGCCGATGTTATCCCCTCCGCCCTATTCTTGCCCGAGACGCCGAATCCGGGGAAAGTCGCCCGCCAGGCCTCGGATCTTTAACGGTTTTTTAAGGCTAAGAGTTAAATCATCGTTTAATCAACCGGGCGCAGGGAGCCTGCTGCGATGATCGCAGACCTCGTTGACCTTTCGATCGTACTCCTAATCGTGGTGCTGATCGGCTATCCCGCGACCCTGACGGTTCTCCAGGCCGTTCAGGCCCGCGTTCGCCGGTCGCAGCATCGCGACGACCGTTACTGAGGCGCCAGTTCCAAGGCCCCACACCGGCGGCGGTGCGGGGCCCTGTCTCGTCTCGCCGCGGCGGCGCTTCCCGTCCAGATAGCGCGCCCGCGGCTTACGCTCCCGAAGCATCGAAACGCCGACGCCCCGAAACCCAGATGCCCCGTCCCCGGCCCCCGTCTGTCCCGGGGCGCTGCCGTTGCGAGACTATCGGGGCAGATGGAACCGATCCATGACCTCGGCCAGGCGCTGCGACACGATGCCCCAGATCTCGAAGGCGTCATCGGCCAGATAGGCGAAGACCAGAAGAACCGGCACCGACAGCGTCGCCGCCAGCATCGCGTACTCGATCGCCGTCGCACCCTGCTCGGCGGTCAGGAAACCCCTGCGCAGCCGCTTCATGCACCCCTCCCGGTGTCTTAGCCTTTTGTTTACCTCTTGTTAATGGGTACCTCGGGAGGGCGCAGGGGGTCAATAATAAACCATAAATTATACTAAGTTTGTCACCATCTCAGCTTCGCGGATTAACTATAGATTCCAAATATGGTAAATTTCCATTATGGGAAGTGAATTGTTTGCCTTTATTAATAAGTTCTCAAAAAGATGCCGCTAGCCTGCCGGGGTTCAAGACAGGCACGGGCGGCGACGGACCAGCTCCGGCCCCGTCGCGGGAGACCCCGGTGTCGGGCGCCCTCAAGCAGGAACAGAGGCAAGGTGACCAGCGCACTTCCGAAACCCCAGAACGCCGGCCGCCAGGCCCCGAAAACCGAGGCCAAGAGGCCGCAGGAGCCGCTCGGGCAGCCGCACGCCGGCGGGCGCGAAGACGACGAGCGGGTGCGAATCGACCACGCCCTGCGTACCGCCCTGACCGCCATCCTCGGCTTCTCCGAGGTCATCGGCCAGGAGATGTTCGGCCCGGTCGGCAACCCGCAGTACCGGCAGTACGCCCAGGACATCAACAAGACCGGCCGGCAGCTCATGGCCATCCTCGGCGAGGTCGAGCAGCTTCCCGGCGGCAACGCCGAAGATGCCCAGCGGCCCTACCAGGTCTGCCACGTGCCGACGGCCCTGGCCGAGGCCCGGCGGGTGGCCAGCAAGCTGGCCCGCGACGCCAGCGTAACCCTGGCGGTCGACGTGCCGGAGAACCTGCCGCTGCTCAAGATCGACCAGCGGGCGCTGCAGCAGATCGTCCTGACCCTGATCCTCAACGCGATCCGCGCCTCGGACCCCGGTGACCTGGTCTCCATCGTCCCCGACATGACCCTCGCCGGCGAGTTCCGCCTCACCGTGCAGTCCCAACTCGGCAGCCTGCCGGGCGGCCAGCCCCTGCCCCCGACCCAGCCGGAGGAGCCCCGGACCGAGGGGGCCGAGGAGGCCAAGGCAAGCGATCCGGCGCTGGCCAACCTGCCGACCCGGCTCGGGCTCGACATTCCCAAGTCCCTGGTCGAGCTCCACGGCGGCCGCCTCGAGGTCCACTGCATCCCGGAGTTCGGCCTGCGCGCCACCGCCCGCTTCCCCAAGGCCTGGGTCATCGAGCCCGGCGGCGGCCCCAAGGTCCCGCTCGGCAGCTGAAGGGCGCGCGGCGGTTCGATCCCTTGAGCGCCGCATCCGGTGCGCGGCGCTCTAAGCCGCCGGTCGGGCGCGCGCGGTCTCCGTCCCGGGAACCGTCTCGGGCACGGGCCGCGCGCGGCTCTGCGGCCGTCGCAGGCGCCTCGGGCGCCAGATCCCCAAGACGACATTGGCGGCCGACAGCGCCATCACAACGCCAAGCGTGGCCCACTCGTAGGCAAGCGCCGTGTCGAGCACCGCTGTCACGGGCTCGCCGTCTGCGAGCTTCCGGGAGACGACCGCGGCATGATCGGCCTTGGCGCCGACGATCGTCACGACGCCCTTGAACATGAGGATGCCCATCGCCGCCTTGATCCATGCCCATCCCTTGTCCAGAAAGGGCGTATGCACGGCCATGGAGAGCAGGCCGGAAACGACTGCGATCGCAAAGGACGGAAGCAGCAGGTAATTGCTGATCGCCGCGATGGAGTGCCTCAAGTCGGCGTAGGCGGCGGGTGTCTCCTGCGGGGCAAGGGCAAGCAGGATCATGTAACAGCCGAGGCCACCGATCAGCCCGCATGCGGCAAGCGTGTGAAGGATCTTCAAGACTTTGCGCATGTGCAGCCCCTGTCGTCCTGCGGTTCCGGCTCTCGCGAGCGGTCTGCGGCCGCTTGATCCGCTCCGGCGGAAGGACCCAGTGTAGCCGACAAAATGTTCCTCGGGCCATCCGATGCGCTGGGCCAGGCCGTCGTCCTCGGGGCCGCCCAGGGGCCGACCAGGGATTGACCAAGCGCTAGCGCCGCCCGTCGCGCGATGTCTCGGCAACGAAATCGATCGTGAGCTCGGTGGCGCCGTCTGTCCGGCCCGGGACAAGGGTGTAGAAGCTGGTCCGCTCGCCGGGCGAGAGCGTCTTGAGCTCGGTCGAGAAGTACCAGGCCACCAGTTCCTGGCCGGAGGCATCGTGCAGGCTGCCGCGCAGGACCGGCACCGGACGCTCGCTTTTCGACGCGTTGGCGACCACGCCCTCGAGGATCAGGCGCGGCTG
>JANQGU010000153.1 GCA_028282935.1 Kiloniellales bacterium | reverse complement strand
CAGAGCAGGCCGGTCAGCCAGCCGCTCTCGACCAGCGCCGCGGCCCGCGCGATCTCCGCCGAGAAGTCCCGGTCGGTCTCGCGCGTGGCGACCTCGGCGCGCAGCCGCTCGTGCGCTTGGGCGAGCAGCGGGCCGGTCGCCAGCGGCAGCCGGAAGTCGAGCCCCTGGGCCGCGGCCAGCAGCTCGATCGCCAGGATGTTCGCGACGTTGTCGGCGATGCGCCCCAGGCGCCGCGCGCCGAAGGTCGCCATGCTGACGTGGTCCTCCTGGTTGGCCGAGGTCGGCAGGCTGTCGACGCTGCAGGGCGCCGCCATCTGCTTGGTCTCGCTGGCCAGGGCGGCGGCGGTCACCTGGGCGATCATGAAGCCGGAGTTGAGCCCGGGCTCCGAGACCAGGAAGGCCGGCAGTTCGCTCATCCGGGCATCGGTCAAGAGCGCGATGCGCCGTTCGGACAGCGCGCCGGCCTCGGCCAGGGCCAGGGCGATCATGTCCGCGGCCAGGGCCACCGGCTCGGCGTGGAAGTTGCCGCCCGAGAGCACCTCGCCGCTCTCGGCGAAGACCAGGGGGTTGTCGGAGACCGCGTTGGCCTCGCGCGCCAGCATGCCGGCCGCGGCCCGCAGGGTGTCGAGCACCGCGCCCATGACCTGCGGCTGGCAGCGCAGGGAGTAGGGGTCCTGAACCCGCTCGCAGTCGAGGTGGGAGGCACGGATGGCGCTGCCCTCGAGCAGGGCGCGCAGGACGGCGGCGGCCTCGATCTGGCCGGGCTGCCCGCGCAGGTCCTGGATCCGCGGGTCGAAGGGCACGTCGCTGCCCAGCGCGGCGTCGACGGTCAGGGCGCCGGCGTTCAGCAGCGCGGCGATGGCGTCCAGGCCCGCGAAGAGGCCGTCCAGCGCCAGGGCGGTCGAGACCTGGGTGCCGTTGAGCAGCGCCAGACCCTCCTTGGCCGCCAGGGTGAGGGGCGCCATGTCCAGCTTCGCCAGGGCCTTGGCCGCCGGCAGGGTCTGGCTGCCCAGCTTGATCTCGCCTTCGCCGATCAGGGCGGCGCTGAGATGGGCCAGGGGCGCCAGGTCGCCGGAGGCGCCGACCGAGCCCTGGGCCGGGATCACCGGCAGGGCGTCGGCGTTGTGGAGCCGGGCCAGGGCCTCGATGACCTCGGGCCGGAGCCCGGAGTGGCCACGGGCCAGGGCGTTGACCTTGAGGATCAGGGCGAGGCGGACGACCCGGTCGGGCAGGGCGTCGCCGACCCCGGCGCAGTGGGACAGCACCAGCCGGCGCTGCAGCTCGGCGACCTGGTCCGCGGGGATCTGCGTCTTGGCCAGGCTGCCGAAGCCGGTGGTGATGCCGTAGACCGCCTTGCCGCTGTCGATCACGGCGGCCACGGCCTCGGCCGAGCGGCGCACGGCGTCCCAGCAGTCGGCGGCAAGCTCCAGGGGCTGCGGCCGGCGCCAGAGGCCGTGAAGCTGGGCCAGCGTCAGGGTGCCGGGTTGGAGCGTGAAGGCGGTATCGGGCATGGCGGACTTTCGCTTGGATCGGCGGGCCCGAGGCCCGCGGGGCATGCGACCTGCTTTAGCACCTTGGCGCGGCGCTGCGAAGTCCCCGCCGTCGGGCTTGGAGGGTCTCCGAAGCGTCGCCCCTGCGCTAGGCGCCGCCGCGGGGCTGTGCCAGTCTGCCAGGCGGTTCGAGCCCGTCCGGGACAGCCAACGACAAGGGGAGCGACCGCGATGTCGCGTTCAGGCCGCCGCCGCAGACCGCCCGCCATGGAACGGCAGAGCGCGCCGGTGGCGCCGCCCGGGCTTTCGGGCGGGGTCTATCGGCCGCTGTCGGCGGGCGAGGTCGAGCGGATCGTCGAGGCTGCGGTCGAGGTCCTGGAGCGGACCGGCATCGAGGTCGTCGAGAGCCCCTGCCGCGAGGTCTTCCGCAAGGCCGGGGCCAGGATCGATGCCGACACCAACCGGGTCCACCTGGACGGCCGGATGGTCGAGGAGGGCCTGGCGCGGGCGGCCAAGGAAGTCCTGCTGGCCGGCCGCGACCCGCGGCACGACCTCCGGCTCGGCGGCCGGCGGGTCTACATGGGCACCGGCGGCCAGGCGGTGAAGATCCTCGACCTGGACGGCGCGGTGCGCGAGACCCGGCTGTCCGACAACTACCACATCGGCCGGCTCTGCGACCCGTTGGAGCACATCCACTTCTACATGCGCCCGGTGGTCAGCCGCGATCTGCCGAACGACGACATCGACGTCAACCAGTTCTACGCCTGCCTGGCGGCGACCCGGAAGCACGTCATGGCCAACGCCTATCAGGCCGAGCGGGTGGCCGACCTCCGCGCCCTGGCCGAGATCGTCGCCGGCGGGCCCGAGGCCCTGGCCGCGCGCCCGGTGATCTCCTTCACCGCCTGCTGGACCGTCAGCCCTCTGCGCTACGCGCCCGAGACCGTCGAGATCCTCGACCGCCTGGTGGCCGAGGGCCTGCCGGTGGTGATCTCCTCGGCGCCCCAGGCGGGGGCCACCTCGCCGGCGGCGCTGGCCGGCACCCTGGTGCAGATCACGGCCGAGCAGCTTTCGGGCGTGGTCTACGTCAACCTGCTGAACCCGGGCCACCCCCTGGTCATGGGCTGCGTCCCGGCTCAGGCCGACCTCAGGACCGGCGCCTTCGTCGGCGGCTCGGCGGAGTTCGCCCTGCTGAACGCGGCCTGCGCCCAGATCGCCCAGCATCTGGGTCTGCCGCTCTACAATTCCTCCGGCATCTCGGACTCCAAGGTCCCCGACGCCCAGGCCGGCCTGGAAAAGGGCATCACCGGCCTGGCGGCGGCCCTGGCCGGGGCCAACTACATTCACCATTCCGCCGGCTTCCTGGAGAGCCTGCTGACCGTCGCCTACGAGCAGTTCGTCATCGACAACGACATCAACGGCGAGATCATGCGCCTGCTGCGCGGCATCGAGGTGACGCCGGAGTCGCTCTCCCTCGACGTCATCGACGAGGTCTGCCGGGGGCCGGGGCATTTCCTCGGCCATCCCCAGACCCTGTCGCGCATGACCAGCGAGTACCTCTATCCCAAGCTGCTGGACCGGGACAGCCGCGACGACTGGGAGCAGAAGGGCGGCCAGGACCTGCGCGAGGCGGCCCGGGCCCGGGCCCGCCAGATCCTGGCCGAGCACTGGCCGCAGGCCCTGCCGGCCGAGATCGACCGCGAGCTGCGCCGGCGCTTCCGGATCCTGCTTCCGCAGGCCGAGATGCGGCCCGCCGCCTGAGGCCGGCGCATGCTGCGGCGGATCGCGGAGGGCCTTGCCCCCCTTGGCCTGATCCTGCGGGGCGGCTTTCACCCGCGCCCGGAGGACGCCGTGCCGGCGCTCGGGGACGGCGCCGCGGCCGGAACCCTGGTCCTGGTCGGCAACGCCGGGCCGGCGATGTGGCAGGCCTTCCGGGCGGCGCCGGAAGCCGCCGACGGCGAGGCCCATCCGCTGGACCGCTGGATCGCCCGCTGCCTGTGCGGCCTGGCCAAGGACCTGGGGGCCGAGGACCTGGGGGCCGAGGGCCCTGGGTGCCGAGGCGCGTTTTCCCTTCGAGGGGCCGCCCTACCTGCCGTTCCAGCGCTGGGCGGCGCGGGCCGAGGGGCTGAAGGCCTCGCCGCTGGGGATCCTGATCCATCCCCGCTTCGGGCTTTGGCACGCCTATCGCGGCGCGCTGGCCTTTCGCGAGGCGCTGGCGCTGCCCGCGTCGCCGGAGGCGGCTTGCCCCTGCGACGCCTGCGCCGAGAAGCCCTGCCTGCAGGCCTGTCCGGTCGGCGCCTTCACCGTGGACGGCTACGCGGTCCCGGCCTGCCGGGATCATCTTGGCCGGGCGGCGGGCCGGGACTGCCGAGGGCAGGGCTGCCTCGCCCGCCGGGCTTGCCCTGTCGGCCGGGAGTACCTTTATGATCCGGGACAGGCCGCGTTCCACATGGCGGCCTTCGTCGGATCGAGCAGGGATGGAACCGCGTGAGCAGGAAGATCATCATCGTCGACCATCCGGTCGGCAAGCGCGACGACCGGGCCTCCAGCATGCTGGAAGAGCGAGGCTATGCCATCGACTGGCGCCGGCCGGCGGCGGGCGACGCCTTGCCCGAGCCGGACGGGGAGCACGCCGCCGCGCTGGTCTTCGGCGGCGCCGAGGATCTCAGCAAGTCCCAGGAGGTCGACTACATCCGCCAGGAGAAGGCCTGGATGAAGCGCTGGGTCGACGCCGAGCAGCCGCTGCTCGGCCTCTGCCTCGGGGCGCAGATGCTGGCCGAATGCTACGGCGGCCGGGTCGTGCCGCACCCCGAGGGCCTGCACGAGATCGGCTACGTCGAGATCACGCCGACTCCGGCCGCCGCCGGATTCCTCGACCAGCCGATGCACGTCTTCCACTGGCACAAGGAAGGCTTCGAGGCGCCGGCCGAGGCCGAGCTGCTGGCCACCGGCGAGGTCTTCCCGCACCAGGCCTTCCGCATCGGGACCCAGGCCTACGGCCTGCAGTTCCATCCCGAGGTGACGCCGCAGGTCTTCCAGCGCTGGATCCGCGACGCCAGCCACATGCTGGCCGAACCGGGCGCCCATTCGGGCGAGCGGCAGGTCAAGGATGCCGAGCGCTTCGACGGGCCCCTGGCCGACTGGCTGGCCGGGTTCCTCGACACCTGGCTGGCCGGGAAGGCCTGAGCCGATGCCGGCCGCCCGGGCGACGGAAGTCCCGGGGTCCCGCGGGTTCTCGGAACGGTGATCCAAGTCGGAAGAGGCCGCGTATAAGCTCCTAACGGAGACAGGGACAAGATCTCCGAACGATCGGGAAAGGGAATCGTCCAAGAGGGCGGTTCCCGTTTTTTATGCCTCGTTTCCAGAGTTCCAGAGAGGGAGTAGTCATCGTGGGCATCAAGCGTCTCTTCATGGCTGTCGCAGTCGTCGTTCCGGCCATCGGCCTCGCCGCCTGTGCGAACACCAACACCCAGTCGGCCAGCGCGCCGCAGACCGACATCGTCGACACCGCGGTCTCGGCCGGCAGCTTCAAGACCCTGGTCACAGCCGTCCAGGCTGCCGACCTGGTCGAGACACTCAAGGGCGATGGCCCCTTCACCGTCTTCGCGCCGACCGACGCCGCCTTCGCCAAGCTGCCCGAGGGCACGGTCGAGAGCCTGCTGAAGCCGGAGAACAAGGACAAGCTGGTCCAGATCCTGACCTACCACGTGGTGCCCGGGAAGATCATGGCGGGCGACATCGCCGGCAAGCAGCTCGCCGCCAAGACGGTCGAAGGCCAGAACCTGCAGGTCAACGCGACCCAGGGCGTGAAGATCAACAACGCGTCGGTGACCACCGCCGACGTCGAGGCCTCGAACGGCGTGATTCACGTGATCGACACCGTCCTGCTGCCGCAATAGATCCCCAAGCATGGGTTGCCACTGGGCGCCGGCCTCTCGTCGGCGCCTTTTTCTTTGCGCTAGAGCAGCTTATCCGCGTTCAGGTGAACGCGGATAAGCTGCTCTATCTATATGAAATAGATCAAATTATCCCCGCTCAATCGATTCCGATTGGACGGGATTTGATCTAGTGTCAGGGAACGCGCTGGCGGCTGTTCTCGCGCTTCAGTTCGGCAATCTCGCCGCGCAGGGCCTTGATCTCGTCGAGGAGCGGTTCCAGGTCCTTGCCCTTCGCATCCGCCTCCTGTTCGGCCGCCTCGTGCATGGAGTTGACGATGATCGCGATGAAGAGGTTCAGGACCGCGAAGGTCGTCGACAGGATGAAGGCGACAAAGAAGATCCAGGCATAGGGAAAGACGTCCATGACCGGGCGGACGATGCCCATCGACCAGGACTCCAGGGTCATGATCTGGAACAGCGAGAAGAAGGAGCGGCCGACGGTGCCGAACCAGGCGTCGAACTCCGTGCCGAAGAGCTTGGTCGCCATGACCGCGAAGATGTAGAAGACCAGAAGCATCAGGCCGATCACCGAGCCGAGGCCGGGAATCGCTTTCAGCAGGGCCTCGATCACCGTGCGCATCTTCGGGACCATGGACAGCAGCCGAAGGGCCCGCAGGATCCGCAGGGCGCGCAGCACCGACATGCCTTCGCTCGCCGGGACCAGGGCGATGCCGACGATCACGAAGTCGAAGAGGTTCCAGGGGCTGCGGAAGAAGGACCAGCGGTAGACGAAGAGCTTGATCGCGATCTCGACGACGAAGATGGAGAGCGCGGCGAGGTCGAGGAAGGTCAGCAGCCCGCCGACCCTGGCCATGACGCTCGGCGAGGTCTCCAGCCCGATGACGATCGCGTTGATGACGATGACGCCGATGATGAAGTTCTGCGTCGCCGTCGCCTCGATGAAGGCTTTGAGGCGGCCGGTCAGGGTTTTTGTCGCCATGCGTTCTTCCAAAGCACTCATCGTAGGAACTCAAGCCCTTCCTTCGCGCCGCCGCCGCTCGCGCCGCCCGGAACCGGGCCCGAGACCGGGACAGGACCAGGGCCTTGGGGGCGGCAGCGACACAGCTTTGTCGGACAGGGTTGCCGTTTTCTTAACCCGTAAAGGCGACCCAGGGTCCGGATTTCACCCCCGAGCGGACCGAATGGTCTGCTAGATAGGGCGGCATTGCGTCTTTTGAAGGGCTTGCGGGCCGCTTCAAGAGCCGCTATGCGCTGCGGAAGCCGTCCCGGCCGTCGCTTGGCGCGGCCGGGTGCCAGAAGGTGGACGCGGAGAGGGGCAGGCATGGCCTGGGGGCTGCTCAAGTACGGATTCAGCCGCCGCTATCCGGCGCGCCGGGACATTCCCCCGACGCCGGACCTGAAGCCGTCCTACGACGTCGTCATCATCGGCGGCGGCGGCCACGGCCTCGCGACGGCCTATTACCTGGCCCGGGATCATGGCATCCGGCGTGTCTGCGTCCTGGAGAAGGGCTACCTGGCCGGCGGCAACACGGCCCGCAACACCGCGGTGATCCGTTCCAACTACATCACCCCCGAGTCGGTCCGCTTCTACAAGGAGAGCGTCGAGCTCTACGACGGGCTTTCGGCGGAACTCGGCTTCAACCTGCTCTACAGCCAGCGGGGCCAGTTGACCCTGGCGCATTCCGACGCGACCCTGCGGACCTTCAGGCAGCGGGCCGAGGTCGGGCGCTTCTGCGGCACCCGGATCGAGATGGTCGACCGCAAGCAGATCCGCGAGCTCGTGCCCGGCCTCAACCTCGAGATGAAGCGCTATCCGATCCAGGGCGGGCTCTGGCATCCGGACGGCGGCACCGGCCGCCACGACGCGGTCGCCTGGGGCTATGCGGCGCGTGCCGCCGAGCTGGGGGTCGAGATCCATCAACGCACCGAGGTCATCGGGCTGTCTGTCGACAACGGCCGGGTCACCGCCGTCCACACCGACCGGGGCATGACCCAGGGCGGCCAGGTGGTCCAGGCGGTCGCCGGGATGAGCTCGCAGGTCGCGGCCCTGGCCCGGATCCGGCTGCCGATTCGCAGCTTCCCGCTGCAGGCCATGGTGACCCAGCCGTTGAAGCCCTTCCTCGATCCGCTGGTGTCCTCGGCCGGCCTGCACGCCTATGTCTCGCAGACCGCGCGCGGCGAGTTGGTGATCGGCGGCGGCTCGGACCCCTATCCGCTCTACGCGACCCGCTCGACCCTCGACCTCAAGGAGAGCCTGATCGGCCATACCCTGGAGCTCTTCCCCTTTCTCGCCGAGGTGCGGCTGCTGCGGCAGTGGGCCGGGATCACCGACATGACCCCGGACTACAGCCCGATCCTGGGCGCCAGCCCGCTGAAGAACTACTGGCTCGATGCCGGCTGGGGCACCTGGGGCTTCAAGGCCACGCCGGTCGCCGGCAAGCGCCTGGCCGAGGCCGTGGCCACGGGCAAGCTGCCGGCGATCCTGGAGCCCTTCCGCTTGGAGCGCTTCCGCAGCTTCGACCTGGTGAACGAGATGGGCGCCACGGCGGCGAGCCATTGAGGGGCCAGCCATTGAAGGGCCAGGCATTGAAGGGCCAGCCATTGAAGGAAACGCCCGCATGAAGATCCTCCGCTGCCCCCTGAACGGCCCGCGCAACATCTCGGAGTTCGCCTGCTTCGGCGAGGTGGTCGAGATGCCCGAGCCGGCCGAGACCGGCGACGACGCCTGGGCCGACCATGTCTGGAACGACAACAACACCGCCGGCGTGGTCCGCGAATGGTGGTGCCACCTGCCGTCGAGCACCTGGTTCATCGCCGAGCGCGACACCGTGACCGACAAGATCCTGCGCAGCTATCCGGCGAGCGAGGTCTACGGTGAGCGGCGCGACTTCAAGGCCGGGACGCCCCCGACGTGACCGCCCAGCCCAACCGCCTGCCGCCGCCCTTCGGCCTGCTGATCGACCGCGACCGCCGGGTGAGCTTCACCTTCGAGGGCCGGCGCTACGAGGGCTTCGAGGGCGACAGCATCGCCTCGGCCCTGGCGGCGGGCGGCCAGTGGGTGCTGTCGCGCTCCTTCAAGTACCACCGGCCGCGCGGGA
>JANQGU010000147.1 GCA_028282935.1 Kiloniellales bacterium | reverse complement strand
CGCCGCCGTCAACTCAATCGCAACCGCTGGCTTGCCCATGCACCTGCTCCTCAAAAACTGAGGACCATGATCTAACAAACTTCGCGATCAGGACACTAGTAGCCGCCGGCGAGGTCTTCGAGCTTCTCCAGGTCGCTGAGCTCGACCTGGCCGTTCGGCATGAGCGCGATGGTCCCCTGGCCCTTGAGCTGGGTCATGACGCGGCTGACCGTCTCGGTCGTCAGGCCGAGGTAGTCGCCGATATCCGCGCGGGTCATGGGAAGCCGAACCGGGTTCTTCGACTGTCCCCGGCGCTCCGCGCTCTCGGACAGCTTGATCAGGAAGGAGGCGAGCCGCTCCTTGGCGGTTTTGCGGCCGAGGAGCAGCATCTGCTCCTGGGCCACCGCCAGTTCGTGGCTGGCCACGCCCAGCAGCCGCTTCTCGAGCTGGGGAAAGCGCTCCATCGCCGCTTCCAGCTTGCCGCGCTGGAAGCGGCAGAGGGTCGCCGGAGACACCGCCTCGGCGCTGAAGGCGTAGAAGTCCTGGTTGGCCAGTCCGAGGAAGTCGCCGGCGAAAAGGAAGCCGGTCACCTGCCGCCGGCCGTCGGGCAGCAGCTTGTAGACCTTCACGCAGCCCGCGGTCACGTTGAAGACGAAGTCCGCCCGCTCGCCCTCGTCGAACAGCGGCTGGCCCGGTTCCAGCTCGACGTTCTGGACGATCTCGGCCAGTTGCTGAAGCTCGGCGCCCTCCAGGGCGTCGCAGACGGTCAGGTGCCGCACGTTGCAGGCCGCGCAGGGCGACGTCGAAGGCTCCGGCCGGCTCTTGGCCTCCATAAGCCGCCGGTTGCGGACGTCGAAAGGCGACTGATTCGACTGCTGCATGCCGTACTCCCCAAGACCGACAACAGTTTGGCCGCGAAGCCGGTGAACTGCAAGCCATGGCCGAGCCGGCATCGAGCCGGGCCCGTTGACATATGTCAATGCCGGATCGCCCGGCCGGGCCCTAGCCTGCCGCGAGTTGAACAGGGACAGAGCTCACCCATGGCAGACCTGAAGATCCAGGCCCTGGAGACCGAGCGGGTGGCGCAGTGCTTCCCCCTGGTGCATCTGACGGCGCCCGGTATGACCGCCAGCGCGTGGCAGGACTTCGCCGAAGAGCATATGGCCCTCGGCAGCCCGGAGCCGAACGGCATCCTGGTCGCCGAGAAGCTTGGCGGCTGCATCCTCGGCCTGGCGGTCTACAGCCTCGACCGGGACCCGATCCAGGGCCGGACCCTGCTGGTCAAGAACCTGATCGCCCACGATTACTTCGCCTCGGGACGCCGGCAGGTCGAGCACGCCCTGATCACGGCGATCGAGGCCCTGGCCCGGGGCAAGGACTGCCGTGCCCTCCACGTCATCATGCCGGCCGCGAGCGTTCAGCTCTTCCCGAGCGGCCTTCACGATGCCTTGGAGTCCGAGGGACACAAGCTCTCCGGCCTCAGCTATTGCAAGCCCCTGCCGCCGATGGACCGATCCTTCCACGGCTAGTGTGGTGGAACGCAAAGAACACTTCAACTTCTGGTACTTCGTGATCGCCTTCCTGGCGGTGCTGCTGCTGCAGAACTGGCTGGCCGGACTGCAGCAGGTCGAGACCGTTCCCTACAGCCGATTCCAGGCCCTGCTGCGCGAGGGCAAGGTCGCCGAGATCTCGATCGCCGAGGACCATATCCGCGGCCGGCTGCACAGCCCCCTGCCCGACGGCCGGGACCAGATCTACACCGTGCGGGTCGACAGCGACTTGGCCCGCGACCTGGAGACCTACGGCATCACCTATACCGGGGTGGTCAAGAACACCTTCCTCGCGACCCTGCTGTCCTGGACCGTGCCGGTCCTGATCTTCGTCGTCGCCTGGCTCTACATCTTCCGGCGCATGGCCGAGAAGCAGGGCATGGGCGGCTTCCTGTCGATCGGCCGCAGCAAGGCCAAGATCTACATGGAGAAGGAGGTCGGGGTCACCTTCGACGACGTCGCCGGAGTCGACGAGGCCAAGGAGGAGCTGCAGGAGATCGTCCGCTTCCTGCAGGAGCCCGAGACCTGGGGCCGGCTCGGCGCGCGGATCCCCAAGGGCGTCCTGCTGGTCGGGCCGCCCGGCTGCGGCAAGACCCTGCTGGCGCGGGCGGTGGCCGGCGAGGCGGCGGTGCCCTTCTTCTCGATCAGCGGCTCGGAGTTCGTCGAGATGTTCGTCGGGGTCGGCGCCGCCCGGGTCCGCGACCTCTTCGAGCAGGCCCGGAAGTCAGCGCCCTGCATCATCTTCATCGACGAGCTGGACGCCCTGGGGCGGGCCCGCGGCCTGTCGCCCTCCGGCGGCGGCAGCGAGGAGAAGGAGCAGACCCTGAACCAGCTCCTGGCCGAGCTGGACGGCTTCGACCCCTCCTCCGGCGTGGTCCTGCTGTCGGCGACCAACCGGCCGGAGATCCTCGACATGGCGCTGCTGCGCCCGGGCCGCTTCGACCGCCAGATCCTGGTCGCCCCGCCGGACA
>JANQGU010000391.1 GCA_028282935.1 Kiloniellales bacterium | reverse complement strand
GAAGAGGATGCGGTCGCCGCCCAGCGGCACGATCTTCAACAGGCCGTGGTCGGTGAAGCTCTTGAGCGTGTTGTAGATCGTCGCCAGGGAGACCTTGAGCCCGGCCCGTTGCGCCTCCTGCAGGATCTCCTCGGCCGTGAAGTGCCGGTCGCCGTGGGCGAAGAGCAGGGCCGAGAGCTGCAGGCGCTGCCGGGTCGTCCTCAGGCCCGCGTCCTGCAGCCGCTGCGCCTCGCGCTGCCGCTGCTGCCGGTCGAGCCTCCGGATCGGATTCTTGGGCATGGCGGTCACTCCCAGATCAGGAAATAGCCGTAGGCGACCAGCAGCGCCGGCAGCGCGCTGTAGAGCGTGGCCAGCAGGGCCGCCTTGGGCGCCAGGGCCAGGGCCGGGAAGAGCGCGTCGCCGTCGTTGCTGATCGCGTTGCCGAGCTGGGCCGAGAGCGGCAGGCTGCCGGACAGGTAGAGGGTCGTGATCACGATCGGCGGTCCGCAGCCCGGCAGGAAGCCGATCAGGACCGCGACCAGAGGCACCAGGGGCGCCCAGAGCGCGAAGGCCGCTCCGAGGTCGACGCCGCTGAAGTGCACGCCCAGCTCGTAGGCCAGGAAGGCGAAGACCACCCAGGCGGTGATGAAGTTGGTGTCGGCGACGATCCGATCGCCCAGCCCCTCGCGGCAGGAGGCTCCCTGCGCCGCCGGCGGGGCCTCGCCGCGGGCCGCCCACATCCCCAGCGCCAACAGGGTGCCGGCGACGCCGAGCCAGAGGCCTGGCTCCATGCCCTCGGGCAGGGCGACCAGGTCCGCAAGCTCGATCTGGAGGGCGTTCAGCAGGCCGAGGGCCAGCCCCGGGACCATCAGCAGGAGCCACAGCGCGAGCACGGGACTGCGTCGGCTGGCCGCCTGCGGCTCGGCGGCGGGAGAGCCGAGGGCGGCCTTCTCGGGCCGCCGGACCCGCAGGAAGTCCTGGCCGTGCAGGGCGTCGATGATCAGGCCCGAGACCGTGCCCACCACCAGGCTCAGGACCAGCACGGCGAGGCCCGTGCTCGGCTCCACGGCCAGCAGCAGGAACATGGCGTCGCCCATGGTCGCGGTCAGGGTCGCGACCAGGGTGCCGAAGCTGACGTGGCCCTTGGTGTACTGGGTGACGATTACGATCGCCCCGCCGCAGCCGGGAAAGGCGCCCAAAAGGCTCCCGGCCGCCACCTGCCAGCGCTGCATTCCGGACAGGACCTGGCCGATGTCGGTCTTGAAGGCCCGCTCCAGCCCGTAGACCAGCGCCAGGGTGCCGGCAACGAAGACGGCGACGGCGAGGTAGGCCTCGCTCAGCGCTTCCGCCGCGATCCGCAGGGTCTCGCCGGAGGAGAGCGCGACCGCGGCCAGCGCCGCGAGGGCCAGGAAACGGGGCAGGGGACCGGACCACTTCGGCCTCAGGCCGAAAGCGCTCCGGTTCAGGGCGACGACGAGCTGGGACATCCTGCGATCCACCTTTCCGTCCGCCGGCGTAACCGGAACCTTGCCGTCGGACCTTGTCGGTAATTAGAATTATTCTAAGTATAAAGTCTTGCGTGTCACAGGTGAATTCGATTGTCTTTATCGAAGCCATCGACAGCGTCTATTGAAGGTGGAGATGAATCTCAGGGACCTCAGATACCTGGTGGCGGTGGCCGAGCAGCGGCATTTCGGCCGCGCCGCCGCGCTCTGCAACGTCAGCCAGCCGACCTTGAGCGCCCAGTTGAAGAAGCTGGAGGAGCAGCTCGGGGTGACGCTCCTGGAGCGGACCAACAAGTCGGTGACGGTCACGCCCCTGGGCGCGACCGTGGTGCAGCGCGCGCGTGCGGCGCTGGAGCAGGCCGACGCGATCCTCGAGATCGCCCAGGCCGGCCGGGACCCCATGGCCGGACCGTTGAGCCTGGGCGTGATCCCGACCCTGGGGCCCTACCTGCTGCCCTGGATCCTGGCGCCGATCGGGCGCCGCTTCCCGGCGCTGGAACTGGTGCTGCGCGAGGACCTGACCGATCGTCTCCTGGCGAAACTCCGGGCGCACGAGATCGACGCCGCCCTGATGGCGCTGCCGGTCGCGGACTCCGAGCTCGCCGTGCTGCCGATCTTCGACGAGCCCTTCTGGGTCGCCTTCCCGCCCGGCCACCGCTTCGCCGAGCGGACGCGGATTGCCGAGAAGGACCTGCTGGCGGAGGACCTGCTGCTGCTGGCCGAGGGCCACTGCCTGCGCGATCAGGCGCTCTCGGTCTGCGGCCTGCGCAGGGCGCCGCCGACCGGCCGAGTCGGGAACCTGCAGGCGACCAGCCTCGAGACCCTGCGCCAGATGGTCGCCGCCGGCTACGGCTGCACCCTGCTGCCGGCCCTGGCCCTGCAGGCGCCGCGGACCCGGCGCAGCCCGGTCGACGCCAAGCCGATGCGCGCGGCCGCGGCCTCGCGGCGCATCGCCATCGTCCATCGCCGCTCCTTCCCGCGGATCGCCTGCCTCGAGCAGCTCGCCGCCTTCATCCGCGACAAGCTCCCGGACTCCGTCCGCGCGGTCGCGTGACGCGGGGGCGCCGTCCGCCCTGGTGACCGCTCTTGCCTGAATACTAAAACTTTAGTATTCAGGACTCGAAGGAGGGCCGTCGATGACCCGGCTCCTGATCCTCTGGCTGCTCGCCGAGGGCCCGCTGCACGGCTATCGGATCCAGAAGATCCTCGGCGACCCCGGCCTGGCCTTCTGGTTCCGGATCGAGGACGCCTCGATCTACGCCATGCTGCGCAGCCTGGTGAAGCAGGGCCTGGCCCGGATCCAGGGTAAGGAGCGGGAAGGCCAGCGGCCGAGCCGGACCGTCTACCGCATCACGCCGGCCGGCCGGAAGGCGCTGCGCCGGGACCTGGAGGCCGGCTGGCGCGGGCTGGAGCCGAGCCGGGAGCTCTTCGCCGCCGCCTTGGCCGCCGCCGACGAGCTGGAGGCCGAGGAGACCCGGCTGCTGCTGGCCGAGCGCCGGACCGCGCTGGGCGCGCGGCGCGCCCGGCTCGACCGGGTGGCGCGCAGCGCGCCCTCGGGCCTCCTGGCACGCCGCGAGGCGGCGCTGCTCGACGCCGAGATCGCCTGGCTGACGCAGGAGATCGAGAGCCCCTAGTCGAGCCTGAGAGAAGTCGAACCAGAGAGAAACCGCCGAAACAGGGAGAAAGGCCGCCATGACCGAGAACGCCAAGTCCAAGGACCGGGTCGACATCCAGATCATCGCCAACCTGGTGGTCCGCAACCCCGCGGGCGAGGTGCTCTTCGTCCGCTACGATCCGGAGAACGAGAAGTGGTGGCTGCCGGGCGGCGACGTCGCGCCCTTCACCCACC
>JANQGU010000410.1 GCA_028282935.1 Kiloniellales bacterium | reverse complement strand
TGGTCCGCCTCGCCCGCGCGCAGCAGGCCGTGGTCGACGAAGATACAGGTCAGCTGGTCGCCGATGGCCTCGTGGATCAGCACCGCGGCGACCGCCGAGTCGACCCCGCCCGACAGCCCGCAGATCACCTTGCCGCCGCCGACCTGGTCGCGGATCTGGGCGATGGCCTGGTCGCGGAAGGCGGCCATGGTCCAGTCGCCGCTGCAGCCGGCGATGCGGGCGAAGCGCTCCAGCAGGCGGCCGCCATCCGGGGTGTGCACCACCTCGGGGTGGAACATTAGGCCGTAGTAGCGCCGCGCGTCGTCGACCGCGGCGGCGAAGGGCGCGCCTTCCGAGGTCGCCACGACCCGGAAGCCCTCGGGCAGGCGGATCACCCGGTCGCCGTGGCTCATCCAGACCTGGTGGTCCTCGCCCGGCGCCCAGATCCCCTCGAAGAGGGGGCAGTCCTCGGTGATCCGCAGCAGGGCGCGGCCGAACTCGTGGTGATCGGAGTTCTCGACCTGCCCGCCGAGCTGGGCGCAGAGCGCCTGCTGGCCGTAGCAGATGCCGAGCAGCGGCACGCCGAGTTCGAAGACCAGGTCCGGCGCCCGGGGCGTGTCCGCGGCGGTGACCGAGGCCGGGCCGCCGGAAAGCACGATCCCGCGGGCCCCGAAGTCCCGGATTCTCTGGGTTTCGACGTTGAAGGGGAAGATCTCGCAGTAGACCCCGGCCTCGCGCAGCCGCCGCGCGATGAGCTGGGTCACCTGGGAGCCGAAGTCGAGAATCAGAATGCGATCAGACATGCGGATACATACCCGATCCGCCCGAGGAAACAAGCGCCGCTTGCCGCTTCGGCGCCACAAGCGCCCGAGAATGGCCCCAAAGCCGGCCAGCTCCCGCCCCGCTCCCCCGGTGTAACGGCGGCCGAGATCGTCACCAGGGAGCGAAGGGGGACCCCGCCATGACCGACACGACCGCCCAGGCCGGCGCCACGGCCCAGACCGGCGCCGCGCCGGAAGGCCACGCCAGGTTCCATGTCTACCTGAAGATCGGCTTTCTGCTGCTGCTCGTGCTGGGCAGCCTGATACCGCTGGAGATGGTCCGCGGCCTGGTGCTGGAGCGGCAAGGCCTGAGCTTCTTGGTCAAGCAGGAGGTCTCGGCGACCTGGGGCCGGGACCAGCAGATCATCGGCCCGGTCCTGACGGTCCCCTTCCAGGAGAAGCGCGTGGTCCAGGTCCGCAACCCGAAAAAGGACGCCGAGCCGGCCTTCGTCGAGAAGGTGGTGTTCGACGACCATCGCCTCCACCTCCTGCCCGAGGTTCTCGACATCGACGCCGAGGCGGCCTCCTCGGTCCGCCGGCGGGGCATCTACGAGGTTCCGCTCTACACCGCCCGCACGCGCTTCTCGGGCAGCTTCGGCAGACCGGACCTGGAAGCCCTCGGCATCGGACCGGAGGACAAGGTCCTGTGGGACAAGGCCCGGATCGAGGTCTTCGTCACGGACCTCAGCGGCAGCCTGAACGCCATCGCCCTGACCTGGGACGGCCGGGAGCTGCCCTTCCGCCTGGATGCGGCGGCGGTGACCGGCGCCTCGCGGATCGTCGCCCCCCTGGCGGGCCTGCGCCCCGACCGCGGGGCGGTATCGGACTTCGCCTTCGACGTCGACCTCAACGGCAGCGGCAGCTTCGGCATCCTGCCCCTCGGCAAGACGACCAAGATGTCGCTGACGTCGAGCTGGCCGCACCCCGGATTCACGGGCGGCGCCCTGCCCTCGGACTCGGAGATCTCGGCGCAGGGCTTCACGGCGGACTGGGAGGTCTCGCACTTCGCTCGGCAGATCCCGCAGCAGTGGCGCAGCGACCTGATGCCGGTCGAGACGCTGGTTCAGCAGGCCTACGACAAGGGCCTGCTGACGCGCCTGGTCGAGCCGGTCGACCACTACCTCAAGGCCGAGCGTTCGGTGAAGTACGGCGTGCTCTTCGTGGTCCTGGTCTGCGCGCTGCTCTTCGGCTTCGAGGTCATGGCCGGCGGCCGGGTCCACTTCGTGCAGTACGGCCTGATCGTGGCCGCGCTCTGCATCTTCTTCCTTCTGCTGCTCTCGCTGTCGGAGATCCTGGGCTTCGCGGCCGCCTACGCCATCGCCGCGGCCCTCTCCGTGACCCTGGTCGCGCTCTACGTCGCCAAGGTCGCCGGCGGCTGGCGGCGCGGCGGCCTGGTGACCGGGCTGCTGGCCGGAATCTACGGCTACCTCTACATCACCCTGCAGTCCGAGGATCACGCGATGATGATGGGCTCGCTGCTGCTCTTCGCCGCCCTGGCCGCCCTGATGTTCGCGACCCGGAACGTCGACTGGTACGGCCTGGGCGCCGAGGTTCAGCGCCGGGCCGCGATCAGCCAGGCCGGCAGGTCGGACCAGGCGTAGGCGGTCTCGTCGAGCAAGGTGCCGGCGAAGTTCTCCTGGCGCTCGGCGACCGGGGCGCCGCCCATGGCCTCGTAGAAGAAGCGCGTCGGGTTGCGCGACAGGACCCAGAGGAACCCGGAGTGCGCCCCCTTGGCCGCGATCTCGTCGAAGAGGGCGATCAGCAGCCGCCGGCCGATGCCCTGGTTCTGCCAGTCCGGCAGGACGTAGAGCGTGTAGATCTCGGCCGGATAGGGCAGCTCGCGGTGCCGCGAGGGGCCGCAATCGCCGAAGCCGATGATCCGGTGGTCCGGCAGCTCGGCGACCAGGGTGCAGGTCCGCTTCTGCCGGGCGATGGACTCGCGCCAAGCGGCCTGCTTGCGCTCCACCGACTGGCCGACCAGATAGTCGTCCGGCAGGATCCCGGCATAGGTCGCCCGCCAGGTCTCGACGTGGACCTCGGCGATGCCGGGGGCGTCCATCGGGGTCGCCGCGCGGATACGGTAGGGCAACGTCATCATGATAGTGTGCGCTCCCGCGCCAGGATCGCAAGAGTGAAACCGTCGGTCCCATTTCGGCCGGGAGTCAGCCGGAGCATCCCCTCGCGGCAGGCGCCTTCGGGCGGGGCCGAGGGACCGAGGGCCTCGGCCCAGACCGCCTCGACCGGCAGCGGCGCGAAGCCGGGCATCGCGTCCAGAAAGGCCGCCACCCGCGCCTCGTTCTCCTCGGGCAGCAGCGAGCAGGTCGCATAGACCAGCCGGCCGCCGGGCGCGACCAGCGCCGCCGCGCTCCGCAGCAGCTCGTCCTGGACCGCCTGCAGCTCTTCCAGGCGCCGCGGCGCGAGGCGCCAGCGGGCGTCGGGACTGCGCCGCCAGGTGCCCGTGCCGCTGCAGGGCGCGTCGACCAGCACCCGGTCGAAGCCGCCGGCCTGTCGGGCCAGCCAGGGATCGCCGGCGCCGCCGAGGCGCTTGAGCTCGACCCCGGACAGGCCGGCCCGGCGCAGCCGCGGCCTGGCGGCCGCCAGCCGCCCCGCATCGACGTCGGCCGCCACCAGGCGCCCCTGCCCCCGCAGGGCGGCGCCCAGCGCCAGGGTCTTGCCGCCGGCCCCGGCGCAGAGGTCGCAGACCGCCAGGCCCGGGCGGGCGTCGGTCAGCAGGGCCAGGAGCTGGGAGCCCTCGTCCTGGACCTCGACCAGGCCCTCGCGGAAGGCCGCCGTGGCGGTGACCGCGCGCCGCTCGGCGACCCTGAGGCCCAGCGGCGAGAGGGGCGTCGGCCGGCTCTCGATCCCGGCCTCGGCCAGGCGGGCGCGGGCGGTCTCCCGTTCCCCTTTCAGGCTGTTGACCCTGAGGTCCAGCGGCGCCTCGTCCAGCAGCGCGCGCAGCTCCGCCTCCGCGCCGGCGCCGAAGGCCGCCTCGAAGCTCGGCAGCAGCCAGTCCGGACACTCCAGGCGGACCCAGGCGGGCTGCTCCGGATGGACCAGCCCCTGCCCGCTCAGGGCATCCAGGGCGGCCCGCTCGCCCGACACCAGGGCCGGCGGATGGTAGCGCCCGCCGTCGCAGACCCCCGAGACCGCCTCGGGACTCTCGCCGTCGATCAGCACCAGGGCGGCCAGGACCCGGGCGCGCGGCCGCGCCGCCAGGCCGGCCCGTGCGCACCACCAGTCCAGCCGCGCCTGCGCCCGCAGCAGGGCGAAGACCCGCCGGCCGATCGCCCGGCGGTCCTTGGCGCCGATGTAGCGGCGGGCCCGAAGGTAGGCCGCGACGACCTTGTCGGCCGGCGCCTCGGCGGCCTCGACCTGCTCCAGGACCTCGATGGCGGCGGCTATGCGGGCGGCGGGGGTCATGGTGGTGTGGGCTTGTCGTCGCGCCCGAACCCGGGCGCGGAGTCAGCCGTTGCGGTAGTTCGGCGCTTCCCGGGTGATCGAGACGTCGTGCACGTGGCTTTCCCGCAGGCCGGCGTTGGTGATCCGCTGCAGGCGGCAGTTGCGCTGCATCTCGGCGATGCTGGCGTTGCCGGTGTAGCCCATGGCCGCGCGCAGGCCGCCGACGAGCTGGTGGATCACGTTGCCGACCGGCCCCTTGTAGGGCACCCGGCCCTCGACGCCCTCGGGCACCAGCTTCAGGGAGTCCGCGACCTCCTGCTGGAAGTAGCGGTCAGCCGAGCCGCGCGCCATGGCGCCCAGCGAGCCCATGCCGCGGTAGGACTTGTAGGAACGGCCCTGGAACAGGAAGACCTCGCCCGGGCTTTCGTCGGTGCCGGCGAAAAGGGACCCGATCATCACCGCGTTGGCGCCGGCGGCGACGGCCTTGGCGATGTCGCC
>JANQGU010000352.1 GCA_028282935.1 Kiloniellales bacterium | reverse complement strand
TAGATCAAACCCCGTTCAATCGGAATCGATTGAACGGGGATAATTTGATCTACTTCATATAGATAGAGCAGCTTATCCGCGTTCGCGTGAACGCGGGCTGCTCTAGGCGGATCCGCTGTCGTGCCGCCACGTCCGGAACAAAGCACCTAATAAAGCGTCGCCTTCTGCCGGGCCGGGAGCGCGGCGTCGTAGCCTTCGGCATCGAATTCGGGCAGGGCGCCCCTGGTCATCTGCCCGGCGGTCGGCACCGCAGCGCGATCGATCCGCGCCTCCGGATCCCAGAGCCTGGCGCGGGCCAGCGCCCTTGCGCATTGGAAGTAGACGGCATCGATCTCGACGACGACGACGGTCACGGGCCTCTTGTCCCCGACCGCGAAGGATTCGATCAGCTCGGGGTCCGTCGTGATCGTCGCCCGGCCGTTGATGCGCAGCGTCTCGTTGATCCCCGGGATCAGGAACAGCAGGGCGACGCGCGGGTCGGTCAGGAGGTTCCGCAGGGTATCGATCCGATTGTTGCCGCGCCGGTCGGGAAAGGCGAGGATCCTGTCGTCCAGGATACGGAAGAGCTCACCCCTGGCGTCGCCCCGCGGCGAGCAGTCGAGCCCGACGGGACCGCCGCTGGCGACCGCGAAGAAGGGCGCCGCCTCGATCCAGCGGCGGTACTCGGGCGTCAGCGCGGAGGTCTCCTTGGCCAGGGAGTTCAGGTTCACCTTGCCGTAGAGGCCTTCCAGGGCCTCGAGAGAGGTGATGGCGTGGGGTCTGGGCATCGGGCTTCCGGATCTGTTTGGGGGCTGTGGGACGCACCGCGGATTATGGGTCCTGCCGCGGCCGAAAGCGACAGCGAGACGAGGCAGATTCGACTTGGTGTTGCCGCTGCCGTTCCCCTCACCCTCCCACAGCGCCAAGGCGCTGCGGGCCCCTCCCTCTCCCTTGGGGAGAGGGATGTGGAGGCTTGGCGAGGCGAGCAGCCGAGCCCTAGCCGGAGCTGGGTGAGGGGTGGGACTATCCGAAACGAACTGCGACTCCCAGCAAGACGCAAAGGCATCTGATCGGGATCTGCGCTAGTCGTTCCTTCCGCCATGGACGTCGGGATCCGCAAAGCCGTCGAAGGGCGCGACCGTGACCCCGTGGTTGACCGGTCCCTGGCCGCGGCCGAGGCCGGGGTTCTTCTCGATCGCCAGGCGGAGGTAGCGCCGGGCCCGGCGCACCGCGGCGCTCACCTCCAGGCCCTGGGCCAGGCCGGTGGCGATCGCGGAGGCCAGGGTGCAGCCCGTGCCGTGGGTATGCACGGTGTCGATGCGCGGCTCCTCGAAGACCTCGAGCAGCTCGCCCGCACCGGCCAACACGTCGCGCAGCGTGCCGCCGGCCATGTGACCGCCCTTGAGCAGCACGGCCGCGGGCCCCAGGCCGGCCAGGGCCAGGGCCGCCGAGACCATGCCGTCGCGGGTCTCGGGGATCTCCGCGCCCAGCAGCGCCTCGGCCTCGGGCAGGTTCGGGGTCAGCACCGTGGCGCGGGACAGCAAGTGCTCCCTGAGCGCCGTGACCGCCTCGGCCTCCAGCAGCGAAGCGCCGCTCTGCGCCACCATGACCGGATCGACGACGACCGGCAGCGCGGACTCGAGCTCAGCCAGGACCTCGGCCACGGCCTCGATCACCGGGGCCGAGTGCAGCATGCCGGTCTTGACCGCGTCGACGCCGATGTCCTCGATCACCAGGCGCATCTGCTGCTGGATGAAGGCCGGCTCGACCCCGACCACCCCGTAGACCCCGGTGGTGTTCTGGGCGGTCAGGGCGGTCACCGCGGTCGCGGCATAGCCGCCCAGGGCGGTGACCGACTTGATGTCGGCCTGGATGCCCGCGCCGCCGCCCGAATCGGAGCCGGCGACGATCAGAACCCGTCCTTCCATGGACCTCTCCTCAGACTCAGCCGCCCGGCCCGGCGGCCTCGGCGATGGCGTCCGCGATCCGCTCGACCACCTGGGACAGCAGGGCCTCGTCCTCGGCCTCGCCCATGATCCGGATCACCGGCTCGGTCCCCGACTTGCGGATCAGCAGCCGGCCCTCCGCGCCCAGGGCCTTCTCGCCCTCGGCGATGGCGGCCTGGACCCGGGCATCCTCCTGCGGCGCGCCGCCGTTGAAGCGGACGTTCTTGAGCTGCTGCGGCAGCGGCGTGAAGACCGAGGTCACCTCGCTCGCCGGGCGCTGCTCCCCGATCAGCACGGCCAGGACCTGCAGCGCCGCGATCAGCCCGTCGCCCGTGGTCGTGTGGTCGGAAAGCACGATGTGGCCGGACTGCTCGCCGCCGAGGTTGCAGCCCCGGGCGCGCATCTCCTCGACCACGTAGCGGTCGCCGACCGGGGTCCGGTGCAGCGCCAGGCCTGCGCCCTCCAGGAAGCGGGCCAGGCCGAGGTTCGACATCACCGTCGCGACCACGCCGCCGCCGGTCAGGGCACCGGCCCGGCTCCAGGAGCGGGCGATCAGGCCCATGACCTGGTCGCCGTCGATGACCGCGCCCTTCTCGTCGACCAGGATCGTCCGGTCGGCGTCGCCGTCGAGGGCGATGCCGAGGTCGGCGCCCTGGGCGACCACGGCGCTCTGCAGCGCAGCCGTCGCGGTGGCGCCGCAGTCCTTGTTGATGTTGAGGCCGTTCGGCTCGACCGCCAGGGGCACGACCTCGGCGCCGAGCTCGTAGAGCACGGTCGGCGCGACCTTGTAGGCGGCGCCGTTGGCGCAGTCGACCACGACCTTGAGACCGTCGAGCCGGAGCTCCTTGGGGAAGGTGTTCTTGGCGAACTCGATGTAGCGGCCGGCCGCGTCGTCGAGCCGCCGCGCCCGGCCCAGGTGCTCGCTGGGCGCGCGGTAGCCGGCCGTGCCCTCGGCGATCCGGGCCTCGATCCGCGCCTCGACCTCGTCGGAGAGCTTGTAGCCGTCCGGGCCGAAGAGCTTGATGCCGTTGTCCGGATAGGGATTGTGCGAGGCCGAGATCATGACCCCCAGGTCGGCCCGCAGGGAATGGGTCAGCCAGCCCACGGCCGGCGTCGGCATGGGGCCGAGCAGGACCACGTCCATGCCGGCGGCGATGAAGCCGGCGGTCATGGCCGGCTCCAGCAGGTAGCCGGAGAGCCGGGTGTCCTTGCCGATGACCACCAGGTGGCGGTGCTCGCCGCGGGTGAACTGGGCGCCCGCCGCCATCGCCACCGCCAGCGCGGTCTCGGCGGTCACCGGCTCCTGGTTCGCGGTGCCGCGGATGCCGTCGGTTCCGAAGAGTGTCTTCGCCATATCGCCTCTGTTCGCGTCGCCTCTGTTCGCTTCGCCCCGGCGCCCCGAGCCGCGGGGCCGGCCGAATGTGACGGTCAGATTACATCCTCCTGTTGCGCCAAGGGGTCAAGACTTGGGCGATTCCGAGGCGGGGGGCGTTTCGGAGGCTGGGGGCGATTCCGAGGCGGGGGACGTTTCCACGGCGGGGCCGCCGCCCGTCGGGGTGGCGATGGCTTCCCAGACCCGGACCGCCTGGACGGTCTCGGCGACGTCGTGCACGCGCAGGACCTGGGCGCCCCTAGCCAGGCCCGACAGGGCCGCGGCCAGGGAGCCGGGCAGCCGCCCCTTGGGTGCGGCCTCGCCGGAGATCCGGGCGATGAAGCTCTTGCGGCTGACCCCCAGCAGCAGCGCGCAGCCCAGGCCATGAAAGATGGCCAGGGAGTCGAGCAGCGCCAGGTTGTGGTCCAGGGACTTGCCGAAGCCGATGCCGGGGTCGAGGGCGATGCGCGCCGGCGCAATCCCGGCGTGCAGGCAGGCCTCGAGGCGGGCCTCCAGGAAGTCGTAGACGTCCAGGACGACGTCGTCGTAGCGCGGCGCCTGCTGCATGGTCCGGGGTGCGCCCTGCATGTGCATCAGGACGACCCCGCAGTCGGCGCCGGCGACCACGCCCAGGCTTTCCGGATCGCCGGTCAGGGCGCTGATGTCGTTGACCACGGTCGCGCCCGCGGCCAGGGCCTCGGCCAGGGTCGCGGCGTTCCGGCTGTCGATCGAGACGGCCGCGCCCTGAGCCGCCAGCGCGCGGACCACCGGCAGGACCCGGCGCTGCTCCTCGGCCGGATCGACCGGCGCCGCCCCCGGCCGGGTGGACTCGCCGCCGACGTCGAGGATGTCCGCGCCCGCCGCCAGCATCGCCTCGCCGTCCGCCACGGCCCGGCCCGGGTCGAAGCGGTCGCCGCCGTCGGAGAAGCTGTCCGGCGTGACGTTGATCACGCCCATGATCCGGGCCCGGTCCAGGGCCAGGCCGGCAAAGGGTGCGCGCGGCCGGCTCAGGCGGGCGCGCAGCGCCTCGGCGGCGGCCGGACCGCGCGCCGCCGCGACCCGGGCCAGGGCCGCGTCGAGCGGCAAGCTCTGCCGCACCGCGGCGGCGGGCGCCGAGCGCGTCGCCAGCTCCGCGGTCGCGAAGCGCAGCGCGCCGCCGGCCAGAGGCAGGCTTTCCACGGGCGCCGCCGTGGCGTCGAGACCCAGGGGTCGGAGATAGATCGAGGCCATGAGCGCAGGGTTATAAAGAACTGTGGCCCCGCCGGGAAGCGGGGCCACGGATCGTCGGTTTCTTTTTGAGACCTCAGCTGCCGGGCTGCGGCTCGGGCTCCAGCCCGCCGGGCGCGTCCTTGCCGCTGGGCCGTCCGCTGGAGGGCACCGAGCTCTTGCGCCCGCTGGGCGGCTCGGTCCCGGCATCCTCGCTGCGATCTAGCTCCTGGCCCTTGATGATGGTCTGGACCTCGTTGCCCGAGAGGCTCTCGTACTCGAGCAGACCCTTGGCCAGCAGGTGCAGCTCGTCCATGTGCTCGGTCAGCACCTTGTTCGCCAGGGATTCGGCCTCGTCGATCAGACGCCGGATCTCCTGGTCGATGATCTTCGCGGTGTCGCCGGAGATGTTGTGGGAGCGCGCCACGGAATGGCCGAGGAAAACCTCTTCCTGGTCGTTGTTGTAGCGCAGCGGGCCGAGCTTGCCGCTCATGCCCCACTCCGTGACCATGCGCCGGGCCCAGTTGGTCGCCTGCTGGATGTCGTTGCCGGCGCCGGTGGTGACGTTCTCGTCGCCGTAGATGAGCTGCTCGGCGACCCGGCCGCCGTACATCATGGCCAACTTGGCCTCGATCTCGCTCTTCTTGAAGGTCAGCCGGTCGCGCTCGGGCAGGTTCATGGTCACGCCCAGGGCCCGGCCGCGGGGGATGATGGTCACCTTGTGCAGCGGATCGTTGCCCGGCACGTAGAGGCCGACCAGGGCGTGCCCGGCCTCGTGGTAGGCGGTCAGCTCCTTCTCCTCCTCGGACATGACCATGGAGCGCCGCTCGGTGCCCATCAGGACCTTGTCCTTGGCGTTCTCGAAGTCGACCTGAGTGACCACCCGCTTGCCGGCGCGGGCCGCCAGCAGGGCCGCCTCGTTGACCAGGTTGGCCAGGTCGGCGCCGGAGAAGCCCGGGGTGCCGCGGGCCACCGTGCGCGGGTCGACGTCGGGCGCCAGCGGAACCTTGCGCATGTGCACGCGCAGGATCTTCTCGCGGCCCAGGATGTCCGGATTGGGCACCACCACCTGGCGGTCGAAGCGGCCCGGGCGCAGCAGCGCCGGGTCCAGGACGTCCGGCCGGTTGGTCGCGGCGATCAGGATCACGCCCTCGTTGGACTCGAAGCCGTCCATCTCGACCAGAAGCTGGTTCAGGGTCTGCTCGCGCTCGTCGTTGCCGCCGCCCAGGCCGGCGCCGCGATGGCGGCCGACGGCGTCGATCTCGTCGATGAAGATGATGCAGGGCGCGTTCTTCTTGGCCTGCTCGAACATGTCGCGGACGCGGCTGGCGCCGACGCCGACGAACATCTCGACGAAGTCGGAACCCGAGATGGTGAAGAAGGGCACGTTGGCCTCGCCGGCGATGGCGCGGGCCAGCAGGGTCTTGCCGGTGCCCGGCGGGCCGACCAGCAGCACGCCCTTGGGAATCTTGCCGCCCAGGCGCCGGAACTTCTGGGGATCGCGCAGGAACTCGACGATCTCCTCCAGCTCCAGCTTGGCCTCGTCGATGCCGGCCACGTCGTCGAAGGTGACCCGTCCGGTCTTCTCGGTCAGCAGCCGGGCCCGGCTCTTGCCGAAGCCCATGGCCTTACCGCCGCCGGCCTGCATTTGGCGCATGAAGAAGATCCAGACGCCGATCAGCAGCAGCATCGGGAACCAGGTGATGAGGATCGAGAGCAGCGGGCTCATTTCCTCGGCCGGCACGACCGTCAGCTTGACGCCATTGGCGTCCAGCATTTCCACCAGGGCCGGGTCGTCCTTGGGCTTTGTGGTCTTGAAGCGACCCCGGTCCTTGAACTGGCCGGTCAGTTCGTCGCCCTGCATGGTGACTTCGCTCACCTGCCCCGCCGCCACTGCAGCGCGGAACTCGGTATAGGCGACCGTTTCATCGCGGCTGCCCGGAGGCGCACTCTGAAACAGGTGGTACAGAGTAAACAGGAGCAGGACTATGGCGATCCAGAGTACGGCGTTTCGGCTTAGATTCACGGTTCCGTTTCCTCAAACGTACAGGCGCAACAAGCCGGGTTTCGGCCCGTTCCAAACCGCCCGTCCTTTCGCTCCCTCTGAAGTGTTAGATAATGTCCCACAGCCTCTAAGCAACAGTAAAGCCGGAACTGGTGAGAGCGGAAGAAGGCGAAAAGAAACAACTCCTTACGGCCCGCTGGCCGCGCCCCTCGCGCTCGTAGCCCAGGTAGGGCAAGGCGCGCAGGCCGGCACAGTCGAAGAGGGCCGGCAGTCCGGCCCGCGCCGCAGCGGGCAATTGGCGCCGCGCGGCCTCTG
This sequence comes from Kiloniellales bacterium, assembly GCA_028282935.1. GTDB lineage: Bacteria > Pseudomonadota > Alphaproteobacteria > Kiloniellales > JAKSBE01 > JAKSBE01. The sequence continues at coordinate 557 of JANQGU010000352.1, read as the reverse complement.
GCCGATCCTTGGTTAAGGCCGCCCAGGCACCCCGGTCCAGGCCCGCCAGACGGAAGGGTCCGCCCCTCAGGCCCGGCCGCAGGGCGACCTCGAAACGGCCGTCCCATCGCACCTGCGCGCCCGGCTCCATCACAAGAGTCTCTACGGCCGCGGCCTCGCGAGCGATCAGCAGGCGCCCGGCTTTTCCGAGGATCCGGCAGCCGGCCAGGGTCGCGCCCCGGAAGCCGGGCGTGCCGATCCGCCGAAACAGGCCCTGCAGGCGCTCCCAGCGGGGCGTGTGCCGGCCGCCGCCGACGGTGACCAGCGCCTGGGCGAAGGCGCGCAGCCCGACCTCCGGCTCGGCCTCCAGAAGGGGTCGCGTGTCGAGCTCGATAAAGCCGCCGGGATCAGTCCTGGCCGCCTCCGCCAGAAGCGCGGCGGCGGCAACCTCCAGCGCCGCCCGGGCGCGTCCGAGGTGTCCTGCGGCGGCGGCCAGCCGCTCGGCCGTCAGCCCCTCCTCAGCCAGCGCCGGCATCAGGCGGCGCAGCCGGACCCGGGCGTGCGCCGGGTCCCGGTTG
>JANQGU010000213.1 GCA_028282935.1 Kiloniellales bacterium | reverse complement strand
CCTGCTGCTGCTGCGCCACCGGCCCGGCGACCAGTCCTTCGCCGACATCATGCAGATCAAGCAGAACGCCAACCGGGCCGCCAACCTGGTGCGCCAGCTCCTGGCCTTCTCGCGGCAGCAGACCCTGCAGCCCAAGGTGCTCAACCTGACCGACGTCCTGGCCGAGCTGACCCACCTGCTGCGCCGCTTGATCGGCGAGAACATCGAGCTGAAGGTGATCCACGGCCGCGAGATCGGGCCGGTCAAGGTCGACCAGGGCCAGCTCGAGCAGGTCATCATCAACCTGGCGGTCAACGCCCGCGACGCCATGCCCGAGGGCGGGGTCCTGACCATCCAGACCAGCGACGCCCAGCTGCAGCGCCCGGCCAAGCGCGGCCGCGAGACGATCCCGCCGGGGCACTATGCCCTGGTCGAGGTGCGGGACACCGGCTGCGGCATCCCCGGCGAGAACATGGACCGGATCTTCGAGCCCTTCTTCACCACCAAGGAGATCGGCGCCGGGACCGGGCTCGGGCTCTCGACGGTCTACGGCATCGTGATGCAGACCGGCGGCTTCATGGCGGTCGAGAGCACGCTGGACGAGGGCACCACCTTTGCGATCTACCTGCCGCATCACGAACTGGAGAAGCCCGAGGCGGTGCCCGACGAGGCCGAGGCGCGCCGCAGCGTCGACACCACCGGCCGGGGCACCGTGCTCCTGGTCGAGGACGAGGAGGCGGTGCGCGCCTTCTCGGCGCGGGTCCTGCGCAACAAGGGCTACAACGTGCTGGAGGCCCGCTCGGGCGAGGTCGCGCTGGAGGTCATGCGCGACCACGACGATCCGATCGACCTCCTGATCACCGACGTGGTCATGCCCCGGCTGGACGGCCCGGGCCTGGTCCGGGAGGTCCGTGCCGAGCGGCCGGAGCTCAAGGTCATCTACATCTCCGGCTACACCGAGCGCAACCTGAGCCAGAGCCTGGACCTCGAGGGCCCGACCCACTTCCTGGCCAAGCCCTTCACCCTCAAGCAGTTCGCCGAGAAGGTGAAGGAAGTGCTGCACGAAGGCGCCGCCTGAGCCGCGATCCGAGCCGCGACCGAGCCGCCGCCGAAGCCGCTACCGCAGCCGCCACCGGAGCCCGGTACCGCCGCCGGCCGGCGCGCCCTGGAGGCGGGGAGGGGCCGTGAAGGGCGGCCTCGGCGGCGCCCGTCGCGTCGTCTTGCGGGCCGGCCGCGATCCTCTTTGGTTCGATCGATGTTCTCTTTTTGATCCTTTTTGTGCTTGTTTGTCGAGAACAAATAAGGTACAGAAATGGAATTGCAGCGGCCGCCGTCGCTGTGTGATAAGAGGGACCCCGGAAATGGCACAGAACGCGTTGCGGCTCGTCGATATGGACTCCCAGGACAAGAACAAGGCTTTGGATGCGGCGCTCGGACAGATCGAGCGCGCCTTCGGCAAGGGCTCGATCATGCGTCTGGGCCAGAGCGGGCAGGCGGTGGAGACCGAGGTGGTCTCGACCGGCTCCATCAGCCTCGACATCGCGCTCGGGCTCGGCGGCCTGCCGCGCGGCCGGGTGGTGGAGATCTACGGCCCCGAGTCCTCGGGCAAGACGACCCTGGCCCTGCACGTCATCGCCGAGGCCCAGAAGCGCGGCGGCACCTGCGCCTTCATCGACGCCGAGCACGCCCTCGACCCGGCCTACGCCAACAAGCTGGGCGTCAACGTCGACGAGCTGCTGATCTCGCAGCCGGACGCCGGCGAGCAGGCGCTGGAGATCGCCGACACCCTGGTGCGCTCCGGCGCGCTCGACGTCCTGGTCGTCGATTCGGTGGCGGCCCTGGTGCCGCGGGCCGGGCTCGGGGGCGAGATGGGCGATCAGCTGCCCGGCCTGCAGGCGCGCCTGATGAGCCAGGCGCTGCGCAAGCTGACCAGCTCGATCTCGCGCTCCCACACCCTGGTCATCTTCATCAACCAGATCCGCATGAAGATCGGGGTGATGTTCGGCAGCCCTGAGACCACGACCGGCGGCAACGCGCTGAAGTTCTATTCCTCGGTCCGCCTGGACACCCGCCGGATCGGCGCGATCAAGGACCGGGACTCGGTGGTCGGCAACCAGACCCGGGTCAAAGTGGTGAAGAACAAGCTGGCGGCGCCTTTCCGGGTGGTCGAGTTTGACATCATGTACGGCGAGGGCATCTCCAAGACCGGCGAGCTGCTGGACCTCGGCGTCCAGGCCGGGGTGGTCGAGAAGTCCGGCGCCTGGTTCTCCCACGACGGCCAGCGAATCGGCCAGGGCCGGGAGAACGCCAAGAACTTCCTGCGCGAGCATCCCGAGATGGCCCAGACGATCGAGCTCGCGATCCGCAAGAACGCCGGCCTGGTCAACGAGACCATGCTGGAGGCTGGCGGCGATCCGGGCGCGGCCGAAGCCTCCGACTGATCCCCGAAAATCCCCGGCGCGCGGCTGCGCGCCGGGCAGACCGGACTTCTGGTCCCGGGCGCCGTCTCGGCCCTTCGCGGTTGGCGGCGCCCGGTTTTCTTTGCGCGCTTGTGCGACTTATCGCAGACGATCAAGGACTTGACGCGAAACTGGCGGGCGGCCTGGTAAGGGGCGTCCCGCCCCATCGCGTCCTGCCCGGTCCGACGCCTTCCCGGGCGGGCGGGCGGCGGCAGGATCCGCCGGGAGTCCTGGACAGGCCGGGTTCGGGCGCGCTAAATCAAGGCCGGGGTGCGGCCAGCCAAATCCGAGACTTTCTAAACTTGCGCGCCAAACTTGCGTGCGGGGCCGCAAGGCCACAGGTAATGATCATGCCGACAACGAGTGAAATTCGCAGCCACTTCCTGGACTACTTCGCCCGCCATGGCCACGAGGTCGTGGCCTCCTCGCCCTTGGTGCCGCGCAATGATCCGACCCTGCTGTTCACCAACGCGGGCATGGTCCAGTTCAAGAACGTCTTCACCGGCCAGGAGACGCGGCCCTACCGGCGCGCCGTGACCTCGCAGAAGTGCGTCCGGGCGGGCGGCAAGCACAACGACCTGGAGAACGTCGGCTACACGGCGCGTCACCACACCTTCTTCGAGATGCTGGGCAACTTCTCCTTCGGGGACTACTTCAAGGACCAGGCCATCGAGCTGGCCTGGAACCTGGTCACCAAGGAGCTCGGCCTGCCGGGGGAGCGCCTGCTGGCCACGGTCTACGCCGAGGACGAGCAGGCCTTCGAACTCTGGCGCAAGATCGCCGGACTGCCCGAGGACCGGATCCTGCGGATCGCGACCTCGGACAACTTCTGGGCCATGGGCGACACCGGGCCCTGCGGGCCCTGCTCGGAGATCTTCTTCGACCACGGCCCGGAGATCCCGGGCGGGCCGCCGGGCAGCCCCGACGAGGACGGCGACCGCTTCATCGAGATCTGGAACCTGGTCTTCATGCAGTACGAGCAGGTCGATGCCGGGACCCGGGTCGAGCTGCCCAAGCCCTCGATCGACACCGGCATGGGCCTGGAGCGCATCGCCGCGGTGCTTCAGGGCAAGCACGACAACTACGACATCGACCTGATGCGCGCGATCATCGAGGCCTCGGCCGAGGCCTCGGGGACCCCGGCCGACGGCGCGCACGCGGTCTCGCACCGGGTGATCGCCGACCACCTGCGAGCCTCGGCCTTCCTGATCGCCGACGGCGTGCTGCCCGCCAACGACGGCCGCGGCTACGTGCTGCGCCGGATCATGCGCCGCGCCATGCGCCACGCCCACAAGCTGGGCTGCAAGGAGCCGCTGCTGTGGCGCCTGGTGCCGGCCCTGGGCGCGCAGATGGCCCAGGCCTTCCCGGAGCTGGATCGCGCCGAGGCGCTGATCACCGAGACCCTGAAGCTGGAGGAGAGCCGCTTCAAGGACACGCTCGGCCGCGGCCTCAAGCTGCTGGAGGGCGAGATCGCGGGCCTGGCCGAGGGCAGCCCGCTGCCCGGCGAGGTCGCCTTCAAGCTCTACGACACCTACGGCTTTCCCCTGGACCTGACCCAGGACATCCTGCGCGGCCAGGGGCGCGGCGTCGACACGCCCGGCTTCGACGCCGCCATGAAGGTCCAGCAGGACAAGGCCCGCGAGGCCTGGAAGGGCTCCGGCGAGGCGGCGACCGAGGGCCTCTGGTTCGACCTGCGCGCGCGCCTGGGCGCCACCGATTTCCTGGGCTACGCGACCGAGGCCGCCGAAGGCCAGGTCCTGGCCCTGGTCGTCGACGGCGTGGAGGTCGAGCGCGCGGCCGCCGGCCAGGAGGTCGAGGTCGTGGTCAACCAGACCCCCTTCTACGGCGAATCGGGCGGCCAGCAGGGCGACCAGGGCATCATCTTCTCCGCCGAGGGCGCCGAGGTCGCGGTCTCGGACACCCAGAAGAAGCTCGGCGACCTGCACGTCCACAGCGGCAAGGTCACCGGGGGCGAGATCACCCTGGGCGAGGCGGTCGAGCTGCGGGTCGACGGCGAGCGCCGCGGCGGCCTCAGGGCGCATCACTCGGCGACCCACCTGCTGCACGAGGCCCTGCGCCGGCGCCTGGGCGACCACGTCACCCAGAAGGGCTCGCTGGTCGCGCCCGACCGGCTGCGCTTCGACTTCAGCCATCCCAAGGCGCTGAGCCCCGAGGACCTGAGGGCGATCGAGGCCGACGTCAACGCGCGGATCCGGGCCAACGCCCCGGTCGAGACGCGCTTCATGACCCCGGACGCGGCGATCGAGGCCGGCGCCCTGGCACTCTTCGGCGAGAAGTACGGCGAGGAGGTGCGGGTCGTCTCCATGGGCGGCGCCGACAGCCTGAAGGGCGCCGAGCGCCAGTACTCGACCGAGCTCTGCGGCGGCACCCACGTCCGTCGGACCGGCGACATCGGCTTTCTCAAGGTCACCCGGGAGGAGGCCCTGGCCTCCGGCGTGCGCCGCATCGAGGCCCTGGTCGGCGAGGCGGCCCTGGCCCACGTCGAGGCCCAGGACCGCCTCCTGCAGGAGGCTGCGGGGGCCTTGAAGACGGCGCCGGCCGACTTGCCGGAGCGGGTCCTCGGGCTGCTCGAGGAGCGCAAGCGCCTGCAGCGCGAGCTGAAGGACGTTCAGAAGCGCCTGGCGACCGGCGGCGGCGGAAACGGCGCCGCGGCGCCCGAGGCGCGCGACGTCGGCGGCATCGCCTTCACCGGACGGGTCCTGGAGGACATTCCGCCGCGCGACCTGAAACCCCTGGCGGACGAGCTGAAGCGCCAGGTCGGCAGCGGGGTGGTGGCCCTGGTCTCGGTCACCGAGGGCAAGGCCTCGATCGTCGTCGGGGTGACCGAGGATCTGACCGCGCAGCTCAGCGCGGTCGAGCTGGTCCGCCGCGGCTCCGAGGCGCTGGGCGGCAAGGGCGGCGGCGGCCGCCCGGACATGGCCCAGGCCGGCGGACCCGACGGCAGCCGGGCCGCCGCGGCCTTGACCGCGATCGAAGGCGCCCTGGCCGAGCAGCAGCCGGCCTGAGGGAAGACCCGGCCAAGTCGCCGGCTCCGGCAGCGGGTTCCGGGGCCTCCGCGCGGCCGCGTCGCCCGGCGCTGAGACGCTTGCGACGCCGCCGTTCGCGGCGCGGAAACTCTGCTCATTTTGTGATCAGCCCTTTGGTTGACAGGCTCAAGCCGTCGTGCCTCACTACCGCTCAATGCGGGGGCGGATTCCCCCTGACCACGTCCTAAGCAGACCTAACTCAGTAAGCTAGAATTGGGAGGACACCCGTGAAACGCCCGATGCTGTCCGCTACCCTGGCGGTGGCGGCGACCCTGTGCGTTGCCATGCCGGCACAGGCCAAGACTCTGGTCTTCTGCTCAGAGGGCAGCCCGGAAGGCTTCAACCCGGCATTCTATACCGCCGGCACCACCTTCGACGCCTCGTCGCAGGCGATCTACAACCGGCTGGTCGAGTTCGAGCGCGGCACGACCAACATCGTGCCGGCGCTGGCGGAGGACTGGACGATCTCCGGCGACGGCCTGGAGTACACCTTTAAGCTGCGCAAGGGCGTCAAGTTCCAGACCACGAAGGATTTCACCCCGACCCGTGACTTCAACGCCGACGACGTCGTCTTCAGCTTCCTGCGGCAGTTGAAGAAGGACCATCCCTATCATGCGGTCTCCGGCGGCTCCTACGAGTACTTCAACGGCATGTCGATGCCGGACCTCCTGAAGGACGTGGTCAAGGTCGATGACCACACGGTGAAGTTCGTCCTCAACCGGCCCGAGGCGCCGATGATCGCCAACCTGGGCATGGACTTCGCCTCGATCTTCTCGGCCGAGTACGCCGACGCCATGATGAAGGCCGGCACCCCTGAGAAGGTCGACCTGGAGCCGGTCGGGACCGGCCCCTTCCAGCTCGTGGCCTACCAGAAGGACGCCGTGATCCGCTACAAGTCGCATCCCGGCTACTGGGCCGGCAAGGCGCCGATCGACAACCTGGTCTTCGCGATCACCCCGGACGCCAACGTCCGCTATCAGAAGCTGCGCGCCGGCGAATGCCACGTCATGCCCTATCCGAACCCGGCCGACCTGGAGGCCATGAGGTCGGACGAGGAGATCAATCTGCTGCAGCAGGAAGGCCTGAACGTCGGCTACCTGGGCTTCAACGTCGAGAAGAAGCCCTTCGACGACAGGAAGGTCCGCCAGGCGCTGAACATGGCCATCAACAAGCAGGCGATCATCGACGTGGTCTTCCAGGGCGCCGGCAAGGCGGCCAAGAACCCGATCCCGCCGACCATCTGGTCCTACAACGACGCAGTCGAGGACTATCCCTACGATCCCGAGAAGGCCAAGAAGCTGCTGGCCGAGGCCGGGATCAAGGACCTCAAGACCAACATCTGGGCGATGCCGGTGCAGCGGCCCTACAACCCCAACGCCCGCCGCATGGCCGAGCTGATCCAGGCCGACTGGGAAAAGGTCGGGGTCACGGCCGAGATCGTGTCCTTCGAGTGGGGCGAGTACCTGAAGCGCTCCAAGGAGGGCGAGCACGACACGGTCCTGCTCGGCTGGACCGGCGACAACGGCGACCCGGACAACTTCCTGGCCGTGCTCCTGGGCTGTGACGGCGTCGGCGGCTCGAACCGCGCCCGCTGGTGCCACAAGCCCTTCGAGGGCCTGATCCAGAAAGCCAAGACGGTCAGCGAGAAGGAAGACCGCGTCGAGCTCTACAAGCAGGCCCAGACGGTCTTCAAGGAGGAGGCGCCCTGGGTCACCATCGCGCACTCCAACGTCTTCAAGCCCGTGCGCAAGGAGGTCGTCGACTTCCGCATCAACCCCTTGGGGACCCACGTCTTCTACGGCGTCGACCTGAAAGAGTAGGCGCGGTCCGACGAGGTCAGACAGGGCGGGGAAGGGCAATCCTTCCCCGCCTCGTTTTCTTGGCGGCTTGACGGGCTGGACGGCTGGATGAGCAGGGCATGCTGCGCTTCATTCTGACACGCTTGGGGCACCTGATCCCGACCTTCCTCGGGGTCACGGTGGTCGCCTTCGCCTTCATCCGCCTGATACCCGGCGATCCGATCGAGGTCCTGGCCGGCGAGCGCAGCATCAGCCCCGAGCGGCACGCGGAACTGATGGCCCAGTTCGGCTACGACAAGCCCTTGTGGGAGCAATACCTGGTCTATCTCGGGAACCTCCTGCAGGGCGACCTCGGCCGCTCGATCGTCACCCGCAAGCCGGTGGTCGAGGAGTTCATGACCCTCTTCCCGGCGACCATCGAGCTCTCGCTCTGCGCCATCATCCTGGCGATCCTGGTCGGCCTGCCCTTCGGCATCCTGGCCGGGGTCAAGCGGGGCACCATCCTCGACCATGGGGTCATGACGGTCTCGCTGACCGGTTACTCCATGCCGATCTTCTGGTGGGGCCTGCTGCTGATCATCTTCTTCTCCGCCAACCTCGGCTGGACACCTGTCTCGGGCCGGCTATCAGTGCTGTACTTCTTCGAGCCGGTGACCGGCTTCATGCTGATCGACAGCCTGTTGTCAGGCGAGGAGGGCGCCTTCCGCTCGGCGGTGAGCCACCTGATCCTGCCGACTGTCGTCCTGGCGACGATCCCCATGGCCGTGATCGCGCGCCAGACCCGCTCGGCCATGCTCGAGGTCCTGAGCGAGGACTACGTCCGCACGGCCCGCGCCAAGGGCTTGCCGCCGCTGCGGGTGGTCGGCCTGCACGCCCTGCGCAACGCCCTGATTCCGGTGGTCACGGTGATCGGGCTCCAGGTCGGCGTGCTGCTGGCGGGCGCGATCCTGACCGAGACCATCTTCTCCTGGCCGGGGATCGGCAAGTGGATGGTCGATTCCATCTTCCGCCGCGACTACCCTTCGGTGCAGGGCGGGCTGCTGATGATCGCGGGCATCGTGATGGTCGTGAACATGCTGGTGGACCTGCTCTACGGCCTGATCAACCCGCGAATCCGGCGCACGGGATAGAGCCATGACAGAGGTCGCCCAGACACCGAAAAACCGGACACAGAAAACCCAGCCACAGAAGACCGAGTCGCCAGCCCGCGAGGAGAACGCCACCCTCCTGATGCTGAAGGAGTTCTGGTTCTACTTCAGCGAGAACCGGGGCGCCGTGATCGGCATGGTCGTCATCATCCTGGTCGTCCTGATGGCGATCCTGGCCGATGTCCTGGCGCCGCACCTGCCCAACGAGCAGTACCGCGATCACCTGCTGCAGCCGCCGGCCTGGCAGGAGGGCGGGAGCTGGGCCTTTCCCCTGGGCACCGACGCGACCGGCCGCGACATGCTGTCGCGGATCATGCACGGCGCGCGCTATTCGCTGCTGATCGGCTGCATCGTGGTCACGCTGTCGCTGTCGTCGGGCATTCTGCTGGGACTGGTCGCCTCCTTCCTGCGCGGCATCGTCGAGACCGCGATCATGCGCCTGATGGACATCATCCTGGCCGTGCCCAGCCTGCTCCTGGCCCTGGTCATCGTGGCGATCCTCGGGCCCGGCCTCGAGAACGCGATGATCGCCGTGGCCGTGGTCTACATGCCCCACTTCGTGCGCCTGACCCGCGCCTCGGCCATCGCCGAGCTGTCCAAGGACTACGTCACGGCCAGCCGGGTCTCGGGCGCCGGCCTGTTCCGGCTGATGTTCTCGACGGTCCTGCCCAACTGCATGGCGCCGCTGATCGTCCAGGCGACCCTGGGTTTCTCGGCCGCGATCCTGGACGCCGCGGCGCTGGGCTTCCTCGGCATGGGCGCCCAGCCGCCGACGCCCGAATGGGGCACGCTGCTGGCCGACGCGCGGGACTTCATCACCCGGGCCTGGTGGGTGGTGACCTTCCCCGGCCTGGCGATCCTGATCACGGTGCTGTCCTTCAACCTCATGGGCGACGGCCTGCGCGACGCCCTGGACCCCAAGCTGAAGCGAAGCTGAGCGCCATGGCCCTGCTCGAGATCCGCAACCTCTCGGTCGAGTTCCAGACCGCCTTCGGACCCTTCCGCGCCGTCGACGGCATCGACCTGGTGCTGGACGAGGGCGATATCCTGGGCGTCGTCGGGGAGTCCGGTTCCGGCAAGAGCGTCACCATGCTGGCCCTGATGGGCCTCCTGCCCTGGACCGCCAAGGTCGAGGCCGAGCGCCTGGCCTTCGCCGGCCAGGACCTGCTGGGCCTTCCGACCGCCGCGCGGCGGCGGATCGTCGGCAAGGACATGGCGATGATCTTCCAGGAGCCCATGACCAGCCTCAATCCCTGCTTCACGGTGGGCTTCCAGATCATGGAGGCGCTGAAGGTCCACGAGGGCCTGGCCCGAAACGAGCGCCACCGGCGCGCGGTCGAGCTGCTGGACCTGGTCGGCATTCCCGATCCGGAAACCCGCCTCGGCGCCTTCCCCCACCAGCTTTCCGGCGGGATGAACCAGCGGGTCATGATCGCCATGGCGATCGCCTGCAATCCCCGGCTGCTGATCGCGGACGAGCCGACGACGGCGCTCGACGTGACCATCCAGGCCCAGATCCTCGACCTCCTGCTGCGGCTGCAGCGGGAGCGCCGCATGGCCCTGGTGCTGATCACCCACGACATGGCGGTCGTGGCCGAGACGGCGCAGCGCGTGACCGTGATGTACGCCGGCCAGCAGGTCGAGGAGCGGGGGGTCGAGGCGCTGTTCTCCCATCCCCGCCATCCCTACACCGCGGCCCTGCTCGACGCCCTGCCCGAGCGGGCGCGGGGCAAGCGCCGCCTGCCGACCATTCCCGGCGTGGTGCCGGGCGCCGGCGACCGGCCCGAGGGCTGCCTCTTCAACCCGCGCTGCCGCTTCGCCGAGGCGCGCTGCCGCAGCGAGCGGCCGGCGCTGAGCGGTGCCAGCGGCGCCCGGGTACGCTGCTTCCATCCCCTCGATCCGCCCTCCGACGGCGCCGCCCGGGGGGACGCGGCATGAGCGCCCCGGTCCTGGAAGCGGACGACCTGACCCGCCACTACGAGGTGCGGCGCGGCTTCCTCTCCGGCAAGGCGACGGTCAAGGCCCTGGCCGGCGCCTCCTTCAGCCTGGCGCCGGGCAAGACCCTGGCGGTGGTCGGCGAGTCCGGCTGCGGCAAGTCGACCCTGGCGCGCTTGGTTACCCAGATCGAGCGGCCGACCGCGGGCCGGCTGACCATCGACGGCCGGGACGTGACCCAGGCCGGCGCGGCCGAGCTCAAGGAGATCCGCAAGGTGGTCCAGATCGTCTTCCAGGATCCCTTCGGGTCGCTCAACCCGCGCAAGAAGGTCGGCGCCATCCTTGAGGAGCCGCTGGTCATCAACACCCGGATGAGTGCCGCCGAGCGGGCCGAGCGGGCGCGCGAGATGATGGCCAAGGTCGGGCTGCGGCCGGAGCACTACAACCGCTATCCGCACATGTTCTCGGGCGGCCAGCGCCAGCGCATCGCCATCGCCCGGGCGCTGATGCTGCAGCCGCGGATCCTGGTCGCCGACGAGCCGGTCTCGGCCCTCGACGTCTCGATCCAGGCCCAGGTCCTGAACCTGCTGATGGACCTTCAGGAGGAGTTCAACCTCGCCTACCTCTTCATCTCCCACGACCTCTCGGTGGTGCGCCACCTCTGCGACGAGGTCATGGTGATGTACCTGGGCCGGCCGGTGGAGCAGGGCAGCCGGGACGCGATCTTCGAGCGGCCCGCTCACCCCTACACCCGGGCGCTGCTGGCCAGCACGCCGGCCGTGGACCCCCAGCGCCGGCACAAGCGGACCGCGCTCAAGGGCGAGCTGCCGTCGCCGCTGGACCCGCCGCCGGGCTGCGCCTTCCATCGCCGCTGCCCGCACGCCACCGAGGCCTGCAGCCGCGAGCTTCCCGAGCTGCGCGCCTTCGACGGCCGGCAGGTCGCCTGCCATCACGCCGAGAAGATCGCCGAGCCGGCGGCCGCGCCGGCCTGAGCGGAGCGCCGCCGCGGTTCAGAGCGCGAGACCCGGGCCGGAAACGAGAAACGGCTCGGATGGAGGCCATCCGAGCCGTCGATCTCGATCCCTTAAGAAGGGCTGGCCGCGGGCCCTACTGGACGTCGGCGGCGACCTTCAGGGAGATCATCTTGTCCGGGTTCTTGACCGTGCCGCTGCGGTCGCTGTCCGGCGCCTTCTTGATCAGGTCGACGTACTGCATGCCTTCGATGACCTTGCCGAAGACGGTGTACTGGCCGTTCAGGAAGGAGGAGGGCGCGAAGCAGATGAAGAACTGGCTGTTGCCGCTGTTCGGGTTCTGGCTCCGGGCCATGCCGACGGTGCCGCGCTCGAAGGGCTTGTCCGAGAACTCGGCCGGCAGGTCGGGCTTGTCGGAGCCGCCGGTGCCGGTGCCGGTCGGGTCGCCGGTCTGGGCCATGAAGCCGCCGATCACGCGGTGGAAGACGATGCCGTCGTAGAAGCCCTCGCGCGCCAGCTCCTTGATCCGGGCGACGTGCTTGGGCGCCACGTCGGGGTAGAGCTCGATCACGACCTTGCCGTCCTTGAGTTCGAGGATCAGGGTGTTTTCCGGATCGGAGGCGGCGCCGGCCCCCTCGCTGCCTTGGGTCATGATGAGTGCTCCCGCAAAGAACGCTGTCAGGAAGAAGTTCGTCAGCCGGCGGCTTGCCGTCATTTCATCGCCTCCTGAAGATTTTCGTCGATCTTGTCCATGAACTGATCGGTGTTCAGCCACTTCTGATCCGGCCCGATCAGCAGGGCCAGATCCTTGGTCATGAAGCCGGACTCCACCGTATCGATGCAGACCTTCTCCAGGGCTTCGGCGAAGCCGACGACGTCGGGCGTATCGTCGAAGCGGCCGCGGTAGGCCAGCCCCCGGGTCCAGGCGAAGATCGAAGCGATGGGATTGGTCGAGGTCTCCTTGCCCTGCTGGTGCAGCCGGTAGTGGCGGGTCACCGTGCCGTGGGCCGCCTCGGCCTCGATGGTGTTGCCGTCCGGGGTCATCAGGACCGAGGTCATCAGGCCCAGCGAGCCGAAGCCCTGGGCGACGGTGTCGGACTGCACGTCGCCGTCGTAGTTCTTGCAGGCCCAGACGAAGCCGCCGGACCACTTCAGCGCGCAGGCCACCATGTCGTCGATCAGCCGGTGCTCGTAGGTGATGCCCTTGGCCTCGAACTTGTCCTTGAACTCGGCGTCGAAGACCTCCTGGAAGAGGTCCATGAAACGGCCGTCGTAGGCCTTGAGGATGGTGTTCTTAGTCGAGAGGTAGACCGGCCAGCCCAGGGCCAGGCCGTAGTTCATGCAGGCCCGGGCGAAGCCGCGAATCGACTCGTCGAGGTTGTACATGCCCATGGCGATGCCGCCCTCGGGGAAGTCGAAGATCTCGTGGCTGATCGGCGCGCCGCCGTCCGCCGGCGTGAAGGTCATGGTCAGCTTGCCGGCCCCCGGGACCAGGAAGTCGGTCGCGCGGTACTGGTCGCCGAAGGCGTGGCGGCCGATCACGATCGGCTGGGTCCAGCCCGGCACCAGGCGCGGCACGTTGTTGCAGATGATCGGCTGGCGGAACACGGTGCCGCCCAGGATGTTGCGGATCGTGCCGTT
>JANQGU010000192.1 GCA_028282935.1 Kiloniellales bacterium | reverse complement strand
GGCTGAAGATCCGCGCCATGGGGATCGCGGTCAGGATGGCGAAGCCCCAGAGCAGCGCGATCTCGAGACCCGAGGGCGCGCCGGACGTGGCCATGAACTCCATGCCGGGGGCTCCCATTCCGAGCGGCTTCGCCGGCGCCGGGGCCGGCGAATCGGGCGGAGCTTATACCAAGGAGCGTTAATAGTGACCCATTTGATGGCGCGCGGCGGTCCGCCGGGCAGGCGCGGCCTGCAGCGCGATGCTGGCGCATCGCGGAAGGGTCGCAACGCAGCCGGCGGGCCGCCGCGCGCCACCGAAGGCCGGGTTTGCTTGCCCGCCCGCGGCGTTGCACTCCGCTTACGGTACAACGCACCGCTGCGCGAAGCGCGCCTGGCGGGCGGGCAAGCAAACCCGGTCAAATGAGTCACTATCAACGCTCCTTGGTATAACACCGGCACCCGGCTGCCGAGCCGCGCCCCGGTCGCTCGACCGCCGCGGCCGTCACGACGGCGCGGCTCCTTTCTATACTGCCCTCGGAGGCCGTGCAAAGCGATCGACAGCCCGGCAGGCCGTCCGAGCGGGGGGCCCGGTTCAATTCCACGATCCGGGCAGCAGAAACTCCACGACGCTCGAAAGGAGAAGCCCGGCCAAGGCGACGAAGACCAGCGCGAGGCCGCAGAGCTTCACCCCGCCGAGCCAGCCCGGGGACGCCCCGCCGCTGCCGGCAAGACGGTCGCGGAAGTACCACGCCGCCAGGCCGAGCTGGACTCCGACGCCCAGGGCGAGCCCCGCGGGAAGCGGGAGATCGATTCCCAGGAAGGGCGCAAAGAAGCGCCCGACCGCCGAGACGACGACGACCAGGAGCGCGAAGAGGAAGGCCTGGCCCCAGCTCACGCCGCGAAAGCGAAGGATCCGCGCCGACAGCTTGAGACCGGCCGCGTAGAGGACCCCGACGACGATCAAGGGCACGATGCCTAGAAACAAGTGAGCAAAGCTCCCGCCTCCCGGGTCGAGGGTCTCGAGCCGATGGTCCCGCCGGATCTCTGGACGAGCCCCGGGAGATCGCGACACCGGGCCACCGGGCACCCTCCGCGGGCCCGGAGGCGATCCGGGCGCGGCCTCCGATAGGGATCGACCAGGCCCTCGGCCGGCGCCCTACTCCTCCTTCGCCTTGCGCCAGGCGGCATAGCCGCCGGCCAGCGAGGCGACGTCGGAGAAGCCCATGTCCATCAGGGTCTTGGCGGCCAGCGCCGAGCGGCCGCCGGTGCCGCAGTAGAGGATGATCCGGCGCTCGGGCGTCAGCTCCTCGTTGTAGATCGGGCTTTCGGGGTCGGCGTGGAACTCCAGCAGCCCGCGCGGCGCGTGGATCGAGCCCGGGATCTGGCCCTCGCTTTCCCGCTCGACCGTCTCGCGGACATCGACCACCAGCGTATCGCCGTCTTCCTGGGCGTAGGGCAGATCGTGCACCGCGACCGTCTCGATCACGGCATTGGCCTCGGCCAGCATCGCCTTGAACCCGCGCTTCAACATCGTGCCCTCCCTCGGGGACTTCTGGACCAGCGAGACCAAGCTTAGCGCCCGCGCCGCGCCCGGTGATTGACCTCGATCAAGCAGGCACCGAGTTCGCCGCCGGCGTCAACCACCTCCGGGCCTTCGCCGGCCGCCGAAGCGGTCGCCGATGTTGGCCTTGAGCCAGCGCCAGACCTGGCCGAAGGCGTTGGAGGCGTTCTCGAAGCGGTCGTCGATCGCCAGCTCGGCCAGGAAGGGCTTCCAGCGAACCTCCAGGAACCAGCGCCAGAGGTACCAGAGCCAGAGCGCCAGCGCGCCGAGCAGGACGAAGAAGACGATCCGGAACCAGGGGATCGGGAAGTGGTCCGGATCTTCAATGCGCTCGATCTCGACCGCGTTGGGGAACATCGACAGGATCTCGAAGCGCCAGCCGTAATGGGTGATCACCACCCAGATCGGGTTGTCCTTGGTCGAGCGCAGGTCCTGGGCCTCGGTCTGCAGGTTCCCCGAGTCGAACTTGAAGTACCAGGGGAAGCTCCAGTCGGTCTCCTCGTTGCGGTAGACCCGGGGCTTGCCGTCCGGCCAGACGGCGTTGATGAAGCGCACGTCGCGGGTCCGGGCCGGCGCGCCTTCCACGCCCTCGCCGACAAAGTCCTTGGCGACCACGTCCATGCGCTTGACGTCGGTGTCGACGATCCGCACCACGTCCTTGGACGGCAGGTAGAAGTGCAGGAACAGGATCGCGACCACCAGCGGCAGCAGCTTCAGCATCCAGACTACGATCTTCACGCCAGCCTTCCTTTCACATCGCGGTGCCGGTGCCGGGGCCTAGCAACCCGCCCCAACAACCCTGGCCTGTCATCCCCGGGCTTGACCCGGGGATCCATCGAGCAGGCGGCACCATGGATGCCCGGATCAAGTCCGGGCATGACAGCCGTGGGGGTTCACAGACGAAGCTCATACCGCTAGCTGAGGTAGCCCAGCAGAATCAGGAGCGCGAGCACCGCGAGCGGCACCAGGTAGACGCCCCACAGCAGCTTGCGCCTCAGCGAGCCATTGTAATTGTGTATACCGCGCTGGATATAGTCGTCGCGTGACTCGCCCGGATTGCCGTCGGCGTAGACGGTGTCATACTCAGCGCCCAGGCGGCGACGCTCCTCCCAGCGCTTGAAGAGCGAGAGCCCGATGTAGATCACGGTCAGGATGCCGAAGGCCCACAGCGAGCGGTAAAGCCAGATCCATAGCATTGCGTCCGATCCCCCGTTTCACCCGCGCGGCCGGGCGCACATCATCGTCCCGCCTCCGGGATGAAGGAGCCCGCGCCCGCCGGCCGCTCGCCCCAGGGTCCCTCGGCCACCTTGGTCCGGCCGTAGAGATGGCGCCAGACCTCGGCCGCCCGCCCCTGATAGTGCCGCGCGAGGTATTCCGCAACATAGCCGCGCTTGCGGTCGTTCCAGGTCTCGTAGAGCTCGTAGAAGAGATCCTTGTTGCAGATGAAGAGCTGGCGGAAGTCCAGCGGCGTCAGCCGCGCCAGGAGATGGTTCACCAGGTCCCGGTCCTTGTGACGGGCCGAGCGCAGCAGATAGAAGTAGCCCGGCGCCTCCGGCTCCAGGCGTCGGCCGGGCGCGCCCTGCTCCAAGGCGCGCAGGGCGCCCTGGAGATCGTGGAACTCGGCCGGCAGCTCGTCGACGTTGCGATGCAGGTAGCGGCGCAGGGCCATGGGCTCGAAGTCCCAGATCTCGCCCGGCGCCTCGTTCTGCGCGGCGTGGTCGATGGCGACGAACTCCAGCTTCTCGCGCAGCAGCTCCTCGGGATCCAGGTGCTTGAGCCCGGCCAGGGGCTCGACCAGGTCGGCCTCCCTGAGGAAGCGGGCGATCGCGGTCCGGTCGCTCAAGGGGATGTGCCGGAAGCCCAGGGTCTGGTCCTCGTAGACCCCGCTACCCTGCTGGTCCGCGCCGCAGTAGATCAGGGTCGGCTTGCGCGCCGAGTTGAAGACGTAGAGGCCGCCCAGGTGGGTGGTGAAGAAGTTGCCTTCCTCGTAGTCGATCCGCGTCGGGATCACCGGCTGCCGGCGCACGTCGCCCACGGCCTCGGCCAGGTCGATGATCTGCTGCAGCGCCGCGTCGTCGGCCCAGGCGGTCTCGCTCTCCAGGAAGGCGTCGATCTTGCTGCTGAGGCGCTTGGCCTTGGTGATCAGGCGGTTCGGCGTGCGCGCCTTGATCCGGATGTGCTTGATCGAGGTGAGGTCGCCCAGGGTCTTGATCTTGTAGACCGAGTCCTCCAGCTCGCCGAAGACCGCGTCGCGCGCGGTGAGCGCGAAGAGCGCCTCGCGGTTGTCCTCGATGTAGCCCTGCAGGATCGCCCGGCTGGAGGAGAAGGTGGCGTCCAGCAGCGGCAGGTAGGCCTGCTCGAGGGTGAGCAGGATGAACATGCGGTTGCAGCCGTGGGGATTCAGGTACTCCGGATCCTCGAACTCCTCGGCCAGCTCGGGCGAGAAGCCGCTCTGGTCGATCCGGAAGCGCTCCAGCCCGCTCTGCCGGCCGTAGAGCAGCTCCAGCGCGCGGTTGTAGCGGTCGCGCAGCACCGGCGTCGCGACCTCGAAGAGGTTGCCGTAGATCAGGTTTCTCTCGGTCAGCCGGTGCATGGCGCGCTCGGCCTATCCCTTTCCGCCGCCGCCGGCTCCGCCCCCGGCACCGCCGGGATCGGCGAGGTAACGGCGCTTGGCCTCGGCCTGCAGGTGCAGGTCGCGGACCATGCCCTCGACGGCCGACTCGTCGGAGACGTTGGCGTAGCGGAACTCGGCGTCTGCGTAGCGGTTGATCTCCTGCAGGACCATCTCGGGCGTGATCGGGTTCATCAGCTCGCCGATCATCTTAAGCTTGGTGTCGTAGTCCTGCTGCAGGAAGAGCGCCGGGTCGGCCATCCATTCGTCCGGCAGCTCGACGTCCATGGCCCGGACCTTGACCGCGTCGGTGATGTTCTTGATCGACCGGCCGGTGAAACGCTCGTCGACCTCCTGGATCGCCTTCAGGTAGCGGCCGAGCTTGGCGATGGTGTCGAGCGGCCCCTGGGCCTTGGCCACGGCCTCGAAGACCGCCTCGAGTTGGGCCTCGGCGGGCCGGCCGTGCTGCTCGTAGGAGGCGGCGACCGCGCGGCGGATCTCCTGGGCGGCGTAGAGCTCGTGCGCGCCCAGCGCGATGTCGTGGTTCTTGCCGAGCAGCAGGTGGAGGATGTCGATGTAGTCGGCCTCGCTGCGCGGCCCGTCGACCAGGAAGCGGGCGCCGGCGCGCTGCCTGAGGGCGTCGTCGACGTTCTCCGGGTAGTTGGAGAACATGCCGAAGCTGCAGTTGCCGCGGACCACGGTGTTGGCGCCGCTGAAGGACTCCATCAGCACCGCGGTGATCTCCTGCTGGCCCGAGGAGGACTGGCGGTCGCCGCGCCGGCCCGCGATCTGATCGATGTCGTCGATGGTGCCGAAGCCGATGACGTGGGGGTCCATGACGTTGCGGATGAAGGCCTTGGCGTTCTGGCCCGACTTGCCCTGGTAGGAATCGATCGACTCCGAGGAGAGGTTCTCGTAGCGGAAGGCGTAGCCGGCCACCTGGCAGTAGTCGTGCAGCAGGCCGCCCAGCATCTGGATCAGGGTGGTCTTGCCGGTGCCCGGCTTGCCGTCGCCCATGAAGGTGAAGATGAAGCCGCCCAGCTCGACGAAGGGGTTGAGCTGGCGGGTGAAGTCGTAGGCCATCAGCATCTTCGCCAGCTTCATGCACTGATGCTTGGCGATGTGGTTGCCGATCACCTCCTGCGGCTTCTTGAAGGTCATGACCAGCGGCGTCGAGGCGGCGCGGCGGGCCGGGGTGAAGCCGTCGATCTGGAAGTCGTCGGCCTCGACCCGGTAGGTCTTGGCGACGAAGGCCTCGAGATGGCGGGCGCCGCCGCTGCGCAGCGCGGCCTCGTCCATCACCCGCTCGGCGTAGGCGGTCACGACCGCGGCCAGGGCGGCGTCGCCCTCGGCGAGGCGGGCGATCTTCTGGTCCAGCTCCCAGAGCGCGCCCTTGAGCGCGACGTTGATGTTGTCGAGCACAATCTCCTCGGCCTCGCCGACCTCGATCTCCGGCCCCTGGGTCTCGCCCCCGTCGCGGACCAGGAAGCCGAGCAGGTTGGCGAAGGTGAAGAGGCCGATCAGCGCCGCGCTCGACAGCAGCTCGGCGAACTCCGCCTTCTGCGCCTCGGCCAGGCGGCCCTGGCTGTTGGCCTGCTTGAGCTGGTTGAGCGGGGTCAGCTCGCCGTAGAGGCCCGCGACCGCCTCGGCGACCGCCAGCGCGCGCCTGAGGCTGCGCAGGACGTGGACCTGGGTCTCGCTCTGCAGCGGGTCCTCGGCCTCGATGCCCTGGATCCGGTTCAAGAGCGAGACCACACCCGAGGGCGCCCCCCGGCTGGCCAGGCCCGGCGTGGTCGAGCGGAAGCCGCGGCGCCCGGGAATGCCCGGGGAGCGGCCGCCGCCGGCGGCCGGCGCCTCGCTGGCGCGGCCGATCCGCGGCGCGTAGTCGAAGCCCGCGAGCAGTTGGTAGGTCTGCGGGTAGTGCTTGCGGATCTCCGCTTCCTTGATCTCCATCAGGGCGGTGGCGGTCATGCGCTCTCTGGTCCCCCGTGTTGCTTCTCTCAGGCCCGGCGCAGGATCTCGCCGTCGGGGCCGACGACGTACTTGCGGACCCCGCGGAGCTGCGGCAGGTCGCGCTCCACCAGCCGCTGATAGGGCCGGTAGGGCAGGATCATGCAGCGCTCGATGGCCGAGGCGCCGGCCTCGACCTCCTCGGGCGCCTGCGGGTCGATGTCGTAGACCTCGGTGCGGACCGAGCTGAAGAGCCCGGTCGAGGTCTTCTCCGCGCCCTTGGCGCGCAGGGTCTCCACGGTCCAGCAGAGCACCCAGTCCTGGCCCGGCTCGTCGTCGCTCTCGGCCAGGATGTCCTGCACGATGTCGGAGTGCCGGGTCAGCTTGTTGGCGTACATCGGCCCGAGGTGCAGGCGCTTGAGCACCTGCGGGTGCAGGTCCGGGAAGTCCTTGTCGAAGCCGCGGGCGATGGTCAGCAGCTTGAGGCTGGACAGCGACTGCGCCAGCAGGTGCTCGGCGACCAGGGGCCAGCGCCGCTGGTCCTGGGTCAGAGTGCGCTCGCCGCTGTCCTCGAGCTGCATCAGGTAGACGTTGGGCAGGTTGCGCTGGGTGTCGTAGACCGCCCAGTGGCAGAGGTGGCCCCGGGTCTGCGGATCCCGGGTGCCCAGAGGCACGAGCTGCGCCGGGTTCTGGGCGAGGAACAGGGGCACCTCCGCCAGCATCTCGCAATAGACCCGCCGGCTCATGGCGAGCTGCAGGTCGCGCGGCGGGCTGCGCCGGTGCAGCAGGTGCTCGACCATGTCCTCCTTGAGCGCGTCGCGCTTGGGCAGCACCGCCAGTTGCGACGTCACCTCGCCGGCGTCGCTGGCCATCTGGATGACTTCCTGGAACAGCGGGAAGCCGCTGTCGATATGGTCGATGGCCAGGGGGCCGGGCCGCCTGCCGCCGACCAGGCCGGTCATGAGGTACTTGATCGACAGCGCGGTCAGGGTGTTGGACAGCTGCTGCAGGTAACCCTCGACGATCTCGGCCTCCAGCTCGGCCATGCCCTTGGAGCTGCCGTCGAGCGACATCTCGGCGGCCAGTCCCTGGATGTGCCGCGTGATCTCGCTGAACTTGCCGAAGTAGCCGCGACAGGTCGGGCTGTCGCTGATTTCGAGGCCTGAAGCGGGCACCGGTCAGCTCGTCAGATATTGCGGGACACGGGACGGCAGGTGGCTAGGCACCCCTCGAGTCCAGCCCCGGGATGTCATTGCCGGGCTTGACCCGGCAATCCATGGTGCCGGTGGCGCGATGGATGCCCGGATCAAGTCCGGGCATGACAGCAGGAGAGGTGGCTTCGCTAGGGACACTATCGGCAACTCGTACCGGCTTGTGTTCCGATGGCTGACCCAAACACCCTCAAGACGGCTGGCCGTAGAGGTTCTTGTCGTGCTTCTCGACCACGCGGGCGAAGCGCCGGGCGAAGCGTTCGTCGGCCTTGGCCTTCTCCTCCAGGACCTTGCGGGCGAAGACGATGTTGTCCTCGTGGGCCTCCATCATGTCGGCGATGCGCGACTGGGTCGCGGCGCCGATCGCCGCCATGGCGGCCTGGGCCTCCTTGTCGGTCTGGCTGCCGATCTCGTTGATGCGGTGCGCGACCTCCTGCTGCTGGGCGGTCTTCAGCGACTTGGTCAGGGCGTCGTAGAGCACCACCCGCTGCTTGGTGTCGGTCTGCAGCTTGTTGATCAGGACCATCTGGGTCGCCGCCTGGTTCTGCAGCGAGTCGACCCAAGTCTTGCCCTTCTCGATGTACTTCTCCAGCGTCTGGGAGCGCGCCAGGGTAACCTGCTCGGACTGGACCAGCTCGTTGTGCCGGGTGTTGAGGTTGGCGAGCTCGGTCTCGAGCCGGGTCCGCTCGGCCGGGTCGCTGGTCATGGAGATGCGGTTCTCCAGGTCGATGATCTTGGGGTCCAGGGCCTGCAGCTCGGCGCGCAGGGCCTCGAGCTCGGCGACGGCCTGCTCGCGCTCGGCCAGGGTCTGCTCCAGGCGCGCCTCGACCTTGACCTTCTGCTCGTTCAGGGTCGTGAGCTGGCGGTCGAGGATGGCGACGATGACGTCCGACTTGCCGATCAGGTCCTGGAGGTTGTCGTCGATGCTGGCGACCCGGATCCGCTCGGCCCGCAGGCTGTCCGCCTTGTCGCTGGAGAACCAGCCGACCAGGGTCTCCCAGCCGGTCTTGTCGCGCATCGCGTCGAATTCCTTGGAGAAGCCGGCCGTGACCTCGTCCAGGCCGATGATCAACTCGGCGATGTTGGCGTTCATGGCCTCGTTGTGGGCCTCGACGTCCTGCAGGTCGGCGTTCTCGATATCGATGGGAAGCGACTCCGCTTCCGCGATCTTGCTCCCGGCGAAGGCCGAGGTCACCGCCTCGGTCTTGGCCTGCGCGAGCCGGATCTGCTCTTCGGCCAGATGCACGGCGTTATCGAAGTCCTGCATGGATCAAACCCGTCCTGTCGTCCCAGAGAAGAAACCCACACAAGGAATATGGGCGAGTCTCAAAGTCATTTCACCAAGAATTGAAGCCTTGGTTAAGGCCCGGGCGCCTGCCGGAGCGGCTTTTCCCTGCCCGCAGGCGCGCTAATATGGACCGAAAGCCGAATCAAGGCAGGACGAGACCGGGAGGCGACATAAGGTGACGCAGGACTTGACGGCGGGCGGCAGGCCCTACGAGACCGACCTGGACCGGAACCCGGCCAACTACACGCCGCTCTCGCCCCTGAGCTTCCTGCCCCGCGCCGCGGCGGTCTTTCCCGAGCGCACGGCCGTGGTCCACGGGTCCGAGCGCCGGACCTGGGCCGAGGCCTACGCCCGCTGCCGGCGCCTGGCCTCGGCGCTGGCCAGGCGCGGGTTCGGCAAGGGCGACACGGTCGCGGTCATGGCGCCCAACACGCCGCCGATGTGGGAGGCGCACCACGGCGTGCCCATGGCCGGCGCGGTGCTCAACGCCCTCAACGTCCGCCTGGACGCGGCGGCCATCGCCTTCATCCTGGAGCACGGCGAGGCCAAGGCCCTGATCACCGACACCGAGTTCGCGCCGGTCATCGAGGCGGCCCTGGCCGAGATCGGCCGCGAGATCCTGGTGATCGACATCAACGACCCCCAGGGACCCGGTGGAGAGCGCCTGGGCAGCCTCGACTACGAGGCCTTCCTGGCCGAGGGCGATCCGGACTTCGCCTGGTCCCTGCCCGGCGACGAGTGGGACGCGATCTCGCTCAACTACACCTCGGGCACCACCGGCAACCCCAAGGGCGTGGTCTATCACCACCGCGGCGCCTACCTGAACGCCCTGGGCAACGTCCTGGTCTGGGGCATGGC
>JANQGU010000179.1 GCA_028282935.1 Kiloniellales bacterium | reverse complement strand
GCCCGGCACTCGTCATCGGCCATGGATCACCGGGTCGAGCCCGGTGATGACAGCGGGGTTGGGGCTACCGACGAAGCCCTCGACCTGGCCAACTATTCTGCTGTCATGCCCGGAGCACAAGGCTGCGTCCCGAACGCGCCCCGGGGCCGCGCGCAAAGTGCCTCCGATAAGGAACCGGGGGCGGTGTCCGGAAGGGAGGCTGGCCGCGCGGGTCGCCCGCGGCCGGTCTCGCGCCAGGGCTACTGCAGGCGCTGCAGGACCCGGCGGGCGTCCTCGCTGCTGGCCGAGCGCTGCTGCAGCCACCTGATCAGCTTCTCCAGGCGCGGCACGGCGCCGGCGTCCCCGGCGTCGATCGCGCGCCGGTACCAGACCACGGCGCTCTCGGGGTTCGGGGTCATGCCGACGACTCCGGCCTCCAGGAAGTAGACCGGGTCGAAGGTCAGCGCCAGGCCCGAGGCGGCGGTCGGGTCGCCCTGGTTGAAGGCCTGCTCGTAGAGCAGGCGGGCCGAGGAGAAGTCGCCCATCTGCAGGAACTCCTGCGCGCGGGCGGTCAGGGGGTTGCTGCTCCGGGCCGGCGGCGCGGGCACGTTTCCGGCCGTCCCGATGCTGCCGCTGCCGGTGACGCCGACGGGCTGGCCCTGCAGGGCCGGCGCGTTGGCGGCGTCGATCGGCAGCCGGACGCTGGACGACAGGTTGTCCGCGGCTTGGCCCGCCCCTTGGCTCGCCCCGGCCACCGGAACCTCGGCGAGTCGCTCCAGGAGCTCGCTGGTGATCTGCCCGGTCGGCTCCAGGCCGGCGGAGATCTGATAGGCCCGGATCGCGTCCGAGGTCTGGGGCCCGAACTGGCCCGCTACGTTGCCCGGGCGGAAGCCGGCTTCGCGCAGGCGCCTCTGGACCATCGCGACGATCTCGGGGCTGGCGCCGGTGGCGACTTGGGGGTTGGCCGGCGGGGCCTGCGGGGCCGGCTGGGCCGGCGCCGCGGCGACGCCGGCCGGCGCCGCCGTCTGCGGCAGCACGCTGCAGGGGTCGCCGTATCCGGTGTCCTCGATCTGGCCGCAGAGGTCGTCGGCGGTCACCGGGCTGAACAGGGGCCCGGCGACGACGTAGTAGACCGGCGCGCCGCCCTCCACCTGCTGCGCCCTCAGCGACACCTTGAGGCTGCCCAGAAGGGCGGCGTACTTGTCCTCCAGAGCCGTCTGCGTCTGGTCCGCCTGCGCGATGCCGAGCGCCGGCGAAAGCTGGATCATGTAGTGGCTGACCGCCGCGCCGGCGGCCCCGCTGCCGCTGTTCTGGCCGAAGGGGACCGGGCCCTGCGGGCTGGTGAAAGCGGTGCCGGGCTCGTCCGGCTCGTCGAAGAGCCAGAGGTAGCCAAGCTTGTAGGTCAGGAACACGACGCCGACCAGCAGCCCCAGGATCACGGCGGACTCGATCATGACGCGCCAGACGAAGCGCTTGACGCCCGTCTCGGGCTCGGACTCGATGGCCCGGTCGCGGTAACCCGCGAAATCGAAGTCCTGGCGGCGGCGATCCGATGGATGTGGCATGGGATAGGTGCTATGGCGCCGAGAAAGGCCTCGTTTAAGTCGAGACATCAAGAGGGCACCTCCTCTCAGAAGAAGGCGCTAAGTGGGGCCATCCTCCCTGTTTTCCCCCTCCAGCGGCACGTGTAGCCACCGCGGTCGCAGACCACGACCTGCAGACGAGGTATAAATAAAGCGTATTGCAGCGGTCGATGGCGTGACATCTTTGAGCCTTTCATGTGCCATAAAACCGTAGCCTGCAAAGTAAAGCAATAGATTGCGCCCGATTCGTTGTCTTGAAAAGGTTAATAAAACCCTACGTTGACGCCGCGGCCCCGGCCTGCTTCAAAGGCGCCGGTCCGGGCCAGGCGGCCGCCGGGTCCCCGGGGCGGCCTACAACCTCCGGGCTGCGGCCCAGGGCGGGATCTCCCGCGCCGGCCCCAGGAACTCGCCAAGCAATCAGCAAGAGGATCCAAAGTGCAGATCCGCAACATCGCCATCATCGCGCACGTCGATCACGGCAAGACCACCCTGGTCGACGCCCTGCTGCGCCAGAGCGGCCTGTTCCGGGCCAACCAGCAGGTCGCCGAGCGGGTGATGGACAGCAACGAGCTGGAACGCGAGCGCGGCATCACGATCCTCGCCAAGTGCGCCTCGGTCGAATGGCAGGGGGTGCGGATCAACATCGTCGACACGCCCGGCCACGCCGACTTCGGCGGCGAGGTCGAGCGGATCCTGGACATGGTCGACGGCGTGCTGCTGCTGGTCGACGCCGCCGAGGGGCCGATGCCGCAGACCAAGTTCGTCACCGCCAAGGCCCTGCGCCTGGGCCTCAAGCCCATCGTCGTGGTCAACAAGGTCGACAAGCCCGACGCCCGCCCGGACTTCGTCCACGAGGAGGTCTTCGACCTCTTCGTCGCCCTGGGCGCGACCGAGGAGCAGCTCGACTTCCCGATCCTCTTCGCCTCTGCCAAGCAGGGCTGGGCGGGCCCGGACTCCACCGTCCCGGCGGCCGCTCCGGACTCCGAGGGGGCGGCGAACATGGCGCCGCTCTTCGACACCGTGGTCGCCAAGGTCCCGGCGCCCAGCGTGCCCGAAGAAGGGCCCTTCCGCATGCTGGCCACGACCCTGGAGAGCGATCCCTACCTGGGCCGGGTCCTGACCGGCCGGATCTTCTCCGGCAG
Source organism: Kiloniellales bacterium (assembly GCA_028282935.1). Classification (GTDB taxonomy): domain Bacteria; phylum Pseudomonadota; class Alphaproteobacteria; order Kiloniellales; family JAKSBE01; genus JAKSBE01. The sequence goes on along the minus strand of JANQGU010000179.1, from coordinate 13,799 downwards.
CGTCCGCCCGAACATGACCGCCAAGGCCCTGTCGCCCGACGGCAAGACGGTCGAGCAGGCCCGCATCACCAAGGTGCTGGGCTTCCGGGGCCTCGGCCGCCAGGGCGTCGAGGAGGCCGAGGCCGGCGACATCGTGGCCCTGGCCGGCTTCGGCACCGCGACCGTCGCCGACACCCTCTGCGACCTGGCCGTGGACGAGGGGCTGCCGGCACAGCCCATCGATCCGCCGACCCTGGCGATGATCTTCTCGATCAACGATTCGCCCCTGGCCGGCCGCTCCGGCTCCAAGGTCACCTCGCGGATGATCCGCGACCGGCTCTTCGCCGAGGCCGAGGGCAACGTCGCGATCCGGATCGCCGAGACCGAGTCCAAGGACGCCTTCGAGGTCGCCGGGCGCGGCGAGCTTCAGCTCGGCGTCCTGATCGAGACCATGCGCCGCGAGGGCTTCGAGCTCTCGATCAGCCGGCCGCGGGTCCTGACCCGGCCGGACCCGGCCACGGGCCAGACCCTGGAGCCCTACGAGGACGTCGTGATCGACGTCGACGAGGACTTCGCCGGCGCCGTGGTCGAGGCGATCAGCAAGCGCCGCGGCCGGATGGAGGACATGCGCCCCTCGGGCGGCGGCAAGCAGCGCCTGACCTTCGTCGCCCCCTCGCGCGGCCTGATCGGCTACCACGGCGAGTTCATGACCGAGACCCGGGGCACCGGGGTGATGAACCGGCTGTTCCGCGAGTACGGGCCCTATGCCGGCAAGATCGCCGGCCGGCGCAACGGGGTCCTGATCTCCAACGCCAAGGGCAAGAGCGTGGCCTACGCCCTGGCCAACCTGGAGGAGCGCGCGGCGCTCTTCATCGGCTCGGGGGTCGAGGTCTACGAGGGCATGATCATCGCCGAGAACAGCCGCGACAACGACCTCGAGGTCAACCCGCTCAAGGCCAAGCAGCTCACCAACTTCCGCGCCGCCGGCAGCGACGAGGCGATCCGCCTGACCCCGCCGCGCCGCCTGTCCCTGGAGCAGGCCATCGCCTACATCGACGACGACGAGCTGGTCGAGGTCACGCCCGAGACCATCCGCCTGCGCAAGCGCGAGCTCGACCCCCACGAGCGCAAGCGCCAGGCCCGCAGGGCCGAGAGCGCCTGAGGCCGTCTCCGGTCGGGTCGAGGGAAGGAAGTGCGGGAGAGTAGATAGGGCGCCGCTAGCGCACTTCCCGATCAGACGCGCTCGCGTCTGGCCGGGAGTAGTGCGCTAAAATCCTGAAGTTTGGGCATTACATCCGGCCAGATGGATCGCGTAGCGATTCCATCTGATCGGATAATGCCCTACCCCGTCATCGCGTCCTGGGAGCGCAGCTCGCGGTACATCTCGATGCCTTCCTTGGCCAGGCCGTCGGCGTCGTGCACCGCCTGCGAGATGGTCTCCAGCTTCGTGTTGACTTCCTGAACGGCCCAGGCCGCCTGCTGCATGTTGCTGGCGATCTCCCGGGTGGTCGCGCTCTGCTCCTCGACCGCGCCGGCGACGCCGGTGACGCTGGACTCCACGCCCTCGACGGCCTGCTTGATCGTGCCCAGCCGCGCGACGACGTCGCTCGACACGGTCTGCATGCCGGCGATCTCGCTGGAGATCTGCTCGGTCGCTTTGGCGACCTGGTTGGCCAGGATCTTGACCTCCGAGGCGACCACGGCGAAGCCCTTGCCGGCGTCGCCGACGCGCGCCGCCTCGATGGTCGCGTTCAGCGCCAGCAGATTGATCTGCGCTGCGATGTCCTGGATGATCTCGACGATGCTGTTCATCGATTCCGCGGCGGCGGTCAGCTTCTGCGTCGACTCGTCGGCCCCGGCCGCCTCCTGCATCGCCCGGTCGACCTCGGTCTTGGACAGCGTCATGCTCTGCGAGATCTCGCGCGACGAGGCCTCGAGTTCCTCGGTGGAGGAGGCGACGGCCTGCACCGTCTCCAGGGTCTGGCCGGACGCGGAGGTCGCGGCTGCGGACTGGCTGTTGGCGCTGCCGACCGAGCCCAGGATCTTCTCGAGGTTCTGGTCGACCGCCTGGCCGACCCGTTCCGCTTCCTGCCGGGCGCGCACCTGGGCCGTGATGTCGGTGGCGAACTTGACGATCTTGAAGACCTTGCCGTTCGGATCCAGGATCGGGTTGTAGGAGGCTTGGATCCAGACCTCCTTGCCGCCCTTGCCGAGGCGCCGGTATTCCGCCGCCTGGTACTCGCCGCGCCGCAGCCGGTCCCAGAAGGCCTGGTATTCGGGCTTCGCGGCGTCCTTGGGATCGACGAAGATCCGGTGATGCTGTCCCTGGACCTCGCGCAGCGCGTAGCCCATCGCGTTCAGGAAGTTCTCGTTGGCGGTGATGATCGTGCCGTCCAGCTCGAACTCGATCACCGCCTGGGACTTCGAGATCGCCGAGACCTGCCCCGCCTGGTCCGCGTTCCTCAGCGTCTCTTCGGTGATGTCGGTGGCGAACTTGACGATCTTCACCGGCTTGCCGTCGGCGCCGACGATCGGGTTGTAGGAGGCTTGCAGCCAGATCTCCCGGCCGCCCTTGGCCACGCGCTTGTAGCGGGCGGACTGGAACGCGCCGCTCCGAAGCGACTGCCAGAAGCTCTCGTACTCTGCGGAGGTCTCGTAGCCGGGCTCGACGAACATCCGGTGGTGCTGGCCTTGGATCTCCGCCAGGGAATAGCCCATCGTCTGCAGGAAGTTCTCGTTGGCGGTGATGATCGTGCCGTCCAGATTGAACTGGATGACCGCCTGCGACCTTTCCAGCGCCGTCATCATCGCCCTGGACTCGGCGGGGCTGTCGAGTTTGCCTTTCCCGGCGCGGCGGCCGAAGGTGTTCCCAGCGAGCATTCCAGCGTCCCTTCTTCGTCCGATAGCCCGGTAGCGATCCTGGCGTCGCGATCTTGGCGCAGCGATCTTGGCGCCGTGATCTTGACAAGGGCGTCCCGGGAGGCGACCCGCTGGATCGTCCGCCCGCCAAGGGTGGAGCGCCTCGAAAGGAGGCGTGCCCAGGACCTTGGTTTGACCAACCTATCCACTTGGTCTTATGTCAAGGAACATATGTATTGCTGGTAAACGTGGGGTTAAACATGACGCTGCCGTGCAGCCCTTGCCAGCGCTGCTTGATCGCCATCCTGCAGGCTTGGACCGGCCTCGCCCTGCTCGCCGGCGCCGCTGCGACCGAGCCTGGCGCGGCCGAGCCTGGCGCGGCCGGGCGCGGAATGACGGTACCCGAAGCCTGCGTTTCCGAGCTCAGGGCCGGTCCCGGCCCGGGCGCCGGCATCCCGACCGGCCGCCTCGCGCGGGACGTCGAAGTCAGGCTCTGCGATGGGGCGCTGGCGGCCTTGGCGGCCTCTGACGGCGGGCTCGAGCTCAAGGACCGGCCCGGCGACGACCGGAGGCCCGAGTCGCGTTTCGATCCGGGCGCGGGCCCGGCGCCGGAAGGCGCGGCCGGGACGCCCGGCGTGTCCCCGGGCGCGCCCGGAAGCGCGGTCTCCTGCGCGCGCGATCCGCTCTACGACGCTCAGCCCAGCGTCTTCCGAAGCGCGATCTTCGCCGTGCCCTTCGGGCCGACCGAGGACTACCGGCACGCCATCCTCGGCGATCCGGTCGAGGCCTCCGGCTTCTGCACGCTCAACCTCTGGACGGGAGAGGCCGCGACGCTGACCTTGGCGCCGGGCTCCGTCTTCGAGGACCTGCGCGTGCGCCTTGTCGACCTCACCGGCGACGGCGAGGCGGAGTTCGTGCTTGTCCGCAGCCACCTCGTCCGCGGCGCCGCGCTCGCCGTCTATCGCCTCGTCGGGGGGCGCATCGAGCCCCTTGCCGAGACCCCGGCCATCGGGATCGCCAACCGCTGGCTGAACCCGGCCGGCGCGGCCGACTTCGACGGCGACGGCCGGGTCGAGATCGCCTACGTCGAGACCCCGCACATCGGCGGCACCCTCAGGGTCTGGGGGCTGGCGCAGGGCAGGCTGCGGCAGGAGCTGGCCGTCGAAGGCTTCTCCAACCACGCCATCGGCAGCCGCGAGCTCGACCTCTCCGCGGTGCTCGACTGGAACGCCGACGGCGTCCCCGACCTCGCGCTCCCGGACGCCGCCCGCCGGCGCCTGCGCGTCGTCACCTTCGCCGGCGGCCGCTTCGCCGAGCTGGCGGCCTTTCCCCACGACGCCCGGATCAGGACCGCCATCCTCGCCACCGACCTCGACGCCGACGGCCGGCCGGAACTCCTCTACGGCCTGGAGGACGGCCGCCTGATGATGGCGACGCCATAGCGGCCGCGAAACTCCCCTCCCTCTCCCCTGGGGAGAGGGATGTGGAGGCTTGGCGCGGCGAGAGCCGCGCCTTAGCCGGAGCTGGGTGAGGGGTCGTTCTGTCCGCCCTTCACCTGCGCTAGACTAGCCTCCCTGGAGTCCGAAGCGGAGCGCCGCCCATGAAGGCCCTGGTCTACACCGGCACCAAGGAAACCGAGGTCCGCGACCAGCCCGAGCCCGAGCCGGGGCCCGGCGAGGCCCTGGTCGCGGTCGAGGCGGTCGGCATCTGCGGCTCCGACCTGCACGCCTGGCACGGCCAGGACCCGCGCCGGGTGCCGCCGATGATCCTCGGCCACGAGGCCGCGGGCCGGGTGCTGGAGGGCCGGGTCCCGGGACAGCGCGTCGTCCTGAATCCGATCATCACCTGCGGCCGCTGCCGCTACTGCGCCGGCGGCCGGGCGAACCTCTGCCCCGAGCGCGAGCTGATCGGCATGCAGCATCCCGGCGCCTTCGCCGAGCGGGTCGCGATCCCCGAGCGGAACCTGATCGCGGTCCCCGAGGGCATGGCCTCGGAGCGGGCGGCGCTCACCGAGCCCTGTGCCACCGCCTGGCACGCCGTCGAGCTCGGCCGCGCGGCGCTCTGGCGGCCGCTGGCCGAGAGCCGGGTCCTGGTCATCGGCGGCGGCTCGGTCGGCCTGCTCGCCGGGCTGATCCTGCGCCACCGCGGCTGCGCCGAGCTGCGGCTCGCCGAGACCAACCCGCTGCGCCGGACCACCGCCGAGGCCGCCGGGCTGGACACCCTGGACCCGGCGGCCGCGCCGGCCGAGGCCGGCGGCTTCGACCTGGTCGTCGACGCCGTCGGCAGCCAGCGGACCCGCGCCGCGGCGCTCGCGGCCGTGGCCGCCGGCGGCGTGGTCTCGCACCTCGGCCTGCAGGACTGGGCCGGGGACTTCGACGCCCGCCGGGCGACCCTCTCCGAGATCGCCTTCCTCGGCGTCTACACCTACACCGAGGCCGACCTCCGCGCCGCCCTCGCGGCCCTTCACCAGGGCGCGCTCGGCGACCTCGCCTGGGCCGAGCCCAGGGCCCTGGAGGACGGCGGGCAGGCCTTCCACGATCTCGACCGGGGCCGCACCGCCGCCGCCAAGATCGTGCTGCGCCCTGACTGGTAGGCCTCGCCTTCGGCGATCCAACTGACAGGGTGTCGTCAGTTGGGGGCGCATAGTGTGGCGCGGTCATCCACAGGAGGGCGTTCAAGCATGACCCAACGCGCGATAGAGACCGTCACCTTCAAGCTGGCGGAGGGCGTTTCGAAGGAAGACTTCCTCGAAGCCGTCGCCGCCTCCACCGCCTTCGTCCAGGCCCGGCCGGGCTTCGTCGCCCGGCGCCTGTCCTGCGGCGCGGACGGGACCTGGATCGAGCATATCGAGTGGGAGACCCTGGAGGCTGCGCAGGCGGCGGTCGCGGCGATACAGCGGGAGGAGTCCGTGAAGCCCTTCCTGAACAGCATCGAGGGGGCGAGTGTGACCCTGCGCCACAGCGCCCTCGAGATCTCGGTCGGCTGAATGAGACGCACCGACCGCCTTTTCGAGATCCTGCAGCTCTTCAGGAGCGGCCGGCTGCTGCTCGGCCGCGAGATCGCGGAACGACTGGAGGTCTCTCTTCGGACGGTCTACCGCGACATCGAAACCCTGATCGCCTCGGGCATCCCGATCGAGGGCGAGCGGGGGGTCGGCTACATCCTGCGCGCGCCGATCTTCCTGCCGCCGCTGACCCTGACCGTCGCAGAGCTCAAGGCGCTCCATCTCGGGATGGAGATCGTGCGGCAGACCGGCGACGACGAGCTGGCCGGCGCCGCCGGACGGCTCCTGGAGAAGGTCGAAGCGGTCCTCCCCTCGGACAGGCAGCGCCGGAGCCATCTTCCCGACATCTCCGTCCACGCGGCGAAGGCGGCTTCGGCCTGCGATCACCTCGCGGCGATGCGGCGGTCGGTCTCCCAGCGTCGGGTCGTGGAGATCACCTACGACAGCCTCCGCGGCCAGGAAACCCGCAGACGGGTCCGTCCCCTGCAGACGGAGTACTGGGGGCGGGTCTGGACCTGCACGGCTTGGTGCGAGGCGCGCCGGGATTTCCGGGTGTTTCGGGTCGACCGGATCCGAGACTGCCGGGTCACGGCGGAGACCTTCGGGGAGGAGGGCGGCAAGACCTACGCGGACTACCTCGCGCAGCTGAGTTTCGCGGAGGCGCCGGCATGACGGCCCTGTTCGTGACGGCCAGCGGCGGCGACTACGGAGCGGGCAGGACGATGATTGGCGAGGATTGCCTCACGCCCCATCTCAGAACGGTGATGGCCTTCCTGGGGCTGCCGAATCCCGACGTCATCGGCGCCCGCCCCCTGCCGTTCGGCGGGCCCGAGACGAGGGACAAGGCGATCCGCGACGCGCGGGCCGATCGCGATCCGGCGTGACCGGCGAAGCCTTCGGCGTTCTCGATCGGCAGGCAGGCCGCATGCTAGATGTCCTCGACTGCGGCGCCCCGAGGTGCCGGGCCGCGAAACGGGGGACAGTTCTTGCGCATCGGCCTTCAGACCTGGGGCAGCCACGGCGACATCCGGCCGCTCGCCGCGCTCGCCTGGGGGCTGAAGCGGGCCGGGCACGAGGTCACCCTGGTGGTCACCAGCGTCGATCCCGGCGACTACCAGGCGCTGGCCGCGAAGCTGTCCATCGATCTGCGCGTCGTCGCCTCTCCGGTCGTCGCGGACCCGGCGGAGCTGGAGGAGATCGGCCTGGGCCTCATCCGGGAAAGCGACGCCTTGCGGCAGGCCAAGACGGTCCTCGCCCGGGTCTTCGAGCCTGTGGCGGAGGAGATGTACGAGGCGGCGACGGCGCTCTGCCGCGACAGCGACCTGGTCATCGGGCACTTCTTCCACTATCCGCTGAGGATCGCCGCGGAGAAGGCGGGATGCCCCCACGCCAGCGTCATGCTGGTGCACAGCGCGGTGCCTTCGCGGCACTTCGCGCCGGCCGGGATGCCCGACCTCGGCGCCTGGGCCAACCCGCTGCTCTGGCGGCTGCTGCGGGTCCTGTTCAACAGGACGCTGAAGCCCTTTGCCGACCGGCTGCGGGCGAGGGCCGGGCTGCCGCCGGCCGGGGACCTGCTCGACGACGTCTGGGCCTCGCGCGCGCTCAACCTGATCGCCGTCAGCGAGGCCTTCTGCGCCGGGCGGGACGACTGGGGGACGAACCACCAGGTCTGCGGCTTCCTCGACCTGCCCGCCGTCGCCGGCCGGGAGGAGACCTTCGACCCGGCGCTCGAGCGCTTCCTGAGCCAGGGCGCGCCGCCCGTCTACGTCAGCTTCGGCAGCGTGCCCTTGGGCCGGATCGGGGTCCAGCGAGACCTCCTCGACCTGCTCGCCGACGCGGCCGCCCAGGCGCAGTGCAGGATGGTCGTGCAGGCCCCCTTGTGGGCGGCCTGCGGGGCCGAGACCTCGGCCGGGATCCACTACGTGACCGCCGCGCCCCACGCCTTGGTCTTCCCGCGCTGCGCCGCGGTCGTCCATCACGGCGGCGCCGGAACGGTGCACACGGCGACGCGGGCGGGGCGGCCCTCGGTCGTGGTCCCGCACCACCACGAGCAATGGTTCTGGGGCCGCGAGCTGAAGCGCCTCGGCGTCGCCCCGGCGCCGCTCTGGCGCCGCGAGCTGACCGCGAAGGCGCTGGCGGGTCGGCTGACGGCGGTGCTCCGCTCGCCGGAGATGACGCGCAATGCGCGGGCTTTGGCCGCAGGGATGCGAAGCGAGGACGGCGTGGGCAAGGCCGTCGAGCTGCTCGCGGCCCGGTTCCCGGCCTGAGACCGGACACCGCCCGGCGAGGCGCCGGGGCCGTCCCGCCCCGACAGGCTTTTTCGCGCTGCAGTGGCATTCGTCACTTCGCCCGCGCTTCAGCGCCCTAGGCTGGCGGTCCTGTTCGGGAAGCCTTCGGGTCGGACGCCGCCGGGGCCGTCGCGAGGGCCCCTCCGGAGACCCGCCGGCGCGCGCGGCGAAGCGAGGAAAACGCCATGACTTTCGTCACCGTCAGGGTGAGCGCACCCCGCAACCGCCTGATCTACATCAACGGCGACTACGCCCAGCAGGCCGGAAACTCCTCGACCGACAGCTTTATCGTGCCCAGCGGCGGTCAGATCTTCGAGACCCTGAACGGCCAGGGCCGCGTCGACAATCGTAAGCGGATCCGCGTCCGCCGGAGCGACAGCGAGCTGACGATCGCCCTCGACCCCGTCGTGCCGCCCGAACGTGTCTGAGACCTGAGAGGGGTCCCCATGAGCCTGCCGCGTTTTCTCGCCCGCTGCCTCGGCGCGACGCTGGTCCTGGCGCTCCTCGGTTGCGCCTATCCGACGCGCAACCAGGAAGCGCAGGTCATCTCCGACACCAGCGGCTACCGCTGGGACAACCTCAAGCCGGGCAAGCTCGAGGACACGCTGGTGATCGTCACCGCCTCCGGCGGCGGCACGCGGGCGACGGCGCTGACGCTGTCGGTCCTGAGCGCCCTGGACAAGGTCGTGCTGCCCGGCGGCGGGACCCTGGCGCGGGAGGTCGACGTCATCTCCTCGGTCTCCGGCGGCAGCGTCGCCGCCGCCCATTTCGCGCTCGCGGGCCCCGAAGGCTTCAAGGCGCTGGAGGATGACTTCATCCGCCGGGACGGCATCGGGGCGCTGCTCGGCGCCGGCCTCAACCCGGTCGGCCTCGCCCGCCTGTCGACCATGGGCAGGGAGCGCATCGACCTCCTGATCGACTATCTCGACCGCCAGCTCTTCGAGGGCGCGAGCTACCAGACCCTGCTCGACCGCGGCAGGCGGCCCTACCTCTTGCTGAACGCCGCCGACATGGTCGAAGGCGTGCCCTTCGCCTTCACCCAGCGGAAGCTCGACCTCCTCTGCAGCGATCTCGCGGGCCTGCCCCTGGCGACGGCCGTCGCCGCCTCCGCCGCCTTCCCGGTGGCGCTTTCGCCGGTGACGCTGACCAACTATCAGCCCTGCGCGGCCGTCGCCGGCCGGCGCTGGCCGCCGGCCTGGGTCGAGGCCAACCTGGACGATCCGGCCGACCCCTTCGCGGAGCCCAGCCTGTGGTACGACAACCAGCGGCGGGCGACGCTCGGCCGGGCCGAGTACGCCTATTCGCTGGGCCGGAACGCGCCCGCCGACGAGCAGAAGCGCTACGTCCATCTGCTCGATGGCGGCATCGCCGACAACCTGGGGGTCTTCGAGCCCTACCGCATGCTGACGACGCGGGACACCAGGCCGTCCTTCCTCGCCGACATCGACAGCGGCCGCATCACCAAGCTGGTCTTCGTCGTGGTCAACGCCCGGTCCTTCGCCACCTCGGACCTCGACCGGTCTCCGGCCACGCCCGGCATGCTCGACATGCTGGCGGCGTCGATCAACGCGCCGATCGACCGCGCGACCGCCAGTACCGCCGATCAGCTCCGCGACCTCCTGCTGGACGAGTTCCGCCAGCTCGACCTCGCCGACCCGACGAAAGCCGGCCGCTTTCAAAGGCTGGCGCGGAACACCGCCTTGATCTCGGTCGACTTCGACGCGATCGCCGACCAGGGCTGCCGCCGCAAGTTCCAGGGCATTCCGACGAGCTGGACGCTGGAGCGCGCGCAGATCGACGCCGTGCTGAAGGTCGGCGGCGCCCTGCTCGCCAACGATCCCGCCTTCGCCGATCTGCTCCGGATCACCACCGCGCCCCGGCCGGCCCTGCCGAGCCTGAAGGAGACCTGCGAGACGCTCGGCTTCTAAGCCTCGGGCGCCGCCGGCCCTGCCAGCGACGCCGTTCCCGCTTTGCCGGGAGGCCCGCCCCGGTGGCTCTCGTTGTGGCTTCGAGTCTTTGGTAGTCTCTCGCAACTCGGAGGTTTTCTCCGGCCGTCCCTGGCAAGACGCCGGCCGCTGCGGGCGATTGAAGGAGAGCCATGCGAAACGAGCAACTCGACCGGATCCTTGCGGTGGCAAAGCCTGGACTTGCCGCCCACTGGTCGTCCTGCATCGAGCACGGCCTGTCCGGCTTCTCGTCGGCGGCGACCGACCAGGTGGACAACTGCATCGAGGCTTATTTCGCGAGGCTCAAGGCGCTTCCCGAGCCTGCCGGCCAGCCCGCCGTGCTGGAGGAGATCAAGACGCTCTTCGCCGCCTTGGACCGGGTGAACCAGGCCGCCGGCGGCGGGCTGCTGGAAACCGACGAGCGCGAACTGCTCGTGCCGCTCGTCATCGACGCCGCCGCGGCCGCGGGACTCGATGCCGCCGCCTTCGAGGATGGCGACCCGACCTTCGCGTTCAGGAACTTCTGACCTCCGGCTGGACCAGTCCGCTCGTGGACCGCCAATACACCGGCGCCGAGTTCGAGATCCTGCTGACCATCAAGCTCCTGCTCTCCGCCGTGACGATGATCTCGCTGATCGTCCTGTGGCTGCTCGCTCGGCCTTCGCAGGAAGGGTGACGCCGTCGTCGAGACCGCGCCCTTTCAGCCCTCCCTCAGGTAGTCGCGCAGCGGCTTGACCGCGAGCTCGGCGGCCCTGCAGGCCTCGAGCACCCGGAAGCGCGCGCCCTCCGTCGTCGCCAGGAGGAAGCTGTCCTCCGGCGCCTCGGGATAGCGCAGGGCCTGCCCCGGCAGGAGGTCCTTCAGCTCATCGTAGCGCAGGTCCTCCGGGCGGACGAAGCCGCGCGGCACCTTGTTCGCGCTGAGCCAGAGCCATTCCGGGCTGTCGGCGCTGCCCAGCGCGGCGCGCCGCTGCGGGTAGCCGTGGGCCCAGGTGTCGGGCGGCTCGAATTCGACGCCGAGCGCCGAGGACAGGCGGGCGACGACCGCCTCGGCCTCCAGGGCCGTCTCCAGGACGCAGTCGCCGCCCGCCTCGACCCGCAGCAGGGCGAGGTAGTCGGCGAAGCTCGCGGCCACGGCGGACTGCGCGTCGACTTCGCTGTCGATGTAGGTGACCGCGGGCTCGGCGCCTTCCGCCCGGTAGTCCAGGCAGAGGTACCAATGCCCGTCGCCGTCGAAGGGCACCAGCCCGTTCAGTGGAAAGCTGACGTAGTCCTGGAGCTCGGCCCAGTCGAAGTCGGTCAGCGAGGGGAAGTGCGGGCCGATGCCGGCGATGCAGTCGTTGGGCAGCTCGGGCAGGCTCGGGCGGATGTAGCCGCCGTTCTGCCTGCGCAGCAGGTCGAGGTAGGCGGCGGGCAGGCGAAAGCCGATCTTCTCCTCCGCCGCGGCGACGACGGCGTCGGTCAGCGGCGGCTGAAGGCAGGGCAGGTAGGCGGGCACCTGCCAGATGGTCTCCGGAGTTGCCGGCATGTATGAAGCCTCCCTTGCCGCCTGACGGGCCTCCCGCGCCTCACGCCTCCGCCGGCGGCGCAGCGCAGACCTGGTCGTAGCGGTAGCGCGCCTCGATCAGGCCGTTGTACTCGAAGATGTCCAGCGTCCGCTCGTAGGCCGCCTCGGTGATCTCCACGTGGGGCGTCCAGCAGCCGAGCCGCTGATAGGTCGCGATGCAGTCGGCGAGCACCGCCTCGTCGATCTCCGGGAAGTAGGGCTTCTCCGCCCGGGCGATCTCGGCGGCCGGCGTCTCTGCGATGTAGGCCCGGGTCCTGCGGTAGGCGCGCGTGAAGGCCTTGGCCATGTCGCTCGCCAGCCAGTCGCGCCGCGCCGCCAGGCTGGAGAAGCCGCAGGGGCCGATCTGCGGGCCGACCTGGGCCACGACCCGGCCGATGCCGTCGGCCTGGATCTGCTGCGGGAAGGGACCCTGCTGCTGGACGTAGTCGCCCTGGCCCGTGCGGAAGGCCCGGTCGATCTCGGCCGGGCCGCCGGGGGTGATCGGCTTGATCTTGTCGAAGTCGATGCCGGCCTTGTGGCAGGCGTACTTGAACATGGCGCGCGGCTGGCCGCCCTTGAACATCACGACCTCGGCGCCTTCCAGCTTGTCCCAGGTGAAGTCCGGGTCGGCCGCGCGCCCGGTCAGGAAGAAGCCGTCCATCTCGTTGACCTGGGCGAAGTGGACCGCGGCCGGCGTCTCGCCCCGGTTGAGCGGCCCGAAGGCCTGGCTCAGCGCCGACTGCACCACCTGGGCGGCGCCTGCCTCCAGCGCCGCGATCGCCGAGACCCCCGGCGGCGAGACCGACCACGCCGGCTCCAGGCCCTCGGCCTCCAGGAAGCCGCCCGACATGGTCGAGATCAAGGGCGAGTAGAAGGCCGAAAACAGGCTGAACTGAATGTCGATCCTGGCCAAGGCGCGGTCCCCTTTCACGCGGGCGACGAAAGCTCCCGCAACATCCTAGTCCTAGCCTGCACCCTTCGGAGAGTCACCCCCACCCCGGCCCTCCCCCTTCAAGGGGGAGGGAGAGGGCTGCAGCCGCTATCGAATAAAGACCTCCGGGAGGGCTTAAGGGGGCGGCGGCCGCGATCCTGCTCCCTCCCCCTTGAAGGGGGAGGGCCGGGGTGGGGGTGACTCTCCGACCTCTACAAGTGAGCACCAGGCGACGAGCCGGGGAACCGCCGAGGCCGCTTCCTGCGCCGCCATCCCCTGGTCCTGCGCTGGCAGGGCAAGGTCGTCGGCACCATCTACTGCGCCCTCGGCCTGCAGGAGAAGTGATCGCCCTTGCCCCCCGGTCAGGCGGGAGGCTGCCAGATGCCGGGCTCCGGGTTCTTCTCGGCGGCGGGCAGCTCGCGCTCGATCCGGTGCCAGGGCTGGGCGGAGGCGGTCCAGATGCTGCCCTCGGACTTGAAGCCGCTCGGGTCGTCCAGGGTCCCGGCCTTGATCGATTTGAACGCCGGATGGCTGCTGTTGTAGGAGATCAGGTGCACCCCGCAGCGCGGGCAGAACTCCCGGAAGACCTCGGCGCCGCTGTCGGCGATGACCTTGTGGCGCCGGGTCTCGCCGGCGGTCACGGTCACCGCCGCCGCCGGGTACATCGAGCCGTAGGCGGCGCCGCCGCCGGCGACGTATTGGCAGTCGCGGCAGTAGCAGGCGCCCGATACGATCGGATCGCCCTCGACCCTGTAGCGGACCGCGCCGCAGAGGCAGCCGCCTTCGCGTGTCGTCATGTCGAGTCTCCTTCTTGCTGGTCTTTGCCTTCGGCGTTGTGTGCCCGGAAGGCGCGGATGATCTCCTGCAGGGTGGCCCGGGTCGTCTCCACCTCCGCCTTGTCCAGGGCCCGGGCGATGGGCTGCATCACGGCCGCCTCGCGCGCCTTGATGCCGGTGATCGCCGCCAGGCCGGCCGGGGTCAGGGCCAGCAAGGCCGAGCGCTTGTGCGCCGCGTTCTCCCGCTTGGCCAGCAGGCCGGCGTCGAGCAGCTCGTTGGCGGTCTTCTGGACGAACTGGCGGGGCAGGATCAGGCGCCGCCCGATCGCCGGCACGGTCAGCGGCCCGGCGTCGAGGAGCTGCTCCAGGACCGCGCGCTGCGGCACGCTGATCCCGGTCTCCGCCAGCTCCAGCGCGACCGCCGCCTCCAGCACCTTGTAGAGCGGCCGCACCAGCCGGATGACGTCGTAGAG
>JANQGU010000160.1 GCA_028282935.1 Kiloniellales bacterium | reverse complement strand
CCTAGATCAAGATCGGATCAGATCGAATCGATCTGATCCGTGAATCTTGATCTACTCCAATAAGTTAGAGCATGATTCACGCGTCACGCCACATAGGCGTGACACGATCATGCTCTAGCCCGAGTTCGAGCCTGATCGGACAGGGCCTTCGCCAGGGCGCAGAACTCGTCCAGCGACAGCTCCTCCGCCCGGCTGGTCTCGGCGACCCCCGCGGCGGCGATCAGGCCGGCGGTATCCCCGCCCAGCGACTTGAGGCTTTGGCGCAGCATCTTGCGGCGCTGGCCGAAGGCCGCCGCGGTGACCCGCTCCAGCGCCGCCCAGGACACCGGATGCAGGGGCGCGGGCCGGGGGCGCAGCGCGACCACGGTCGAGGTGACCTTGGGCGGCGGCGTGAAGGCCTGGGGGCGGATGTCGAAGAGCGCCTCCACCTCGCAGAGCCATTGGGTGATCACCGCCAGGCGGCCGTAGGCACGGCCGCGCGGCGCGGCGGCGAGGCGCAGCGCGACCTCCTTCTGGAACATCAGGGTCAGGGAGTCGTAGGTCGCCGGCGCCTCGAAGAGGTCGCGCAGCCAGCGCAGCAGCAGCGGCGTCGAGACGTTGTAGGGCAGGTTGGCCACGATTCGCCGCGGCGCGGCGCCGAGGCGGCCGGTCTCGGCCTCCAGGGCGTCGGCCTCCAGGACCTCGAGCCGGCCCGGTCGCGCCGCCGCCAGCTCCGCCAGGGCGTCCAGGCAGCGCCGGTCCTTCTCGATGGCGACGACCCGGGCGGCGCCGGCATCGAGCAGGGCGCGGGTCAGGCCGCCCGGCCCCGGGCCGATCTCGATGGTCGTGCCCTGGGACAGGTCGCCGGCGGCCCGGGCGATGCGGGCGGTGAGGTTGGAGTCCAGGAGGAAATGCTGGCCCAGGCTCCGGCGGGCAGAGAGGCCGTGGCGCGCGATAACCTCGCGCAGCGGCGGCAGGGCCGGTCCCTCGGCGCCCACCGCGCGCTCAGGCAGCCGTGGGCCGGGCCGGGGCGGCGCGGGCGACGGCCATGCGCTCGGCCAGGCGCAGCGCCGCGATCAGGCTCTTCGGGCTGGCCCGGCCGCTGCCGGCGATGTCCAGGGCCGTGCCGTGGTCCGGCGAGGTCCGCACGAAGGGCAGGCCCAGGGTGACGTTGACCGTCCGGTCGAAGTCCAGGGCCTTGACCGGGATCAGCGCCTGGTCGTGGTACATGCAGAGGGCGGCGTCGTAGCGCCGGCGGGCGGCCTCGTGGAACATGCCGTCGGCGGGCAGGGGGCCGCTGGCGTCGATGCCCTCGCTGCGCAAGGCGGCCACCGCCGGCGCAATGACCTCGGCGTCCTCCTGGCCCAGGGCGCCGCCCTCTCCGGCATGGGGGTTGAGGCCGGCGACGGCGATCCGCGGCTCGGCGATGCCGAAGTCCTCGCGCAGGGCCCGGGCGGTCACCCGGCCGGCGTGCAGGATGGGCTCGGGCTTCAGCGCGGCGACGGCCTCGCGCAGCGGCAGGTGGATGGTGACCGGCACGACGCGCAGCGAGGGGCCGGCCAGCATCATGACCGGGGCCGAGGCCAGGCCCGCCAGCTCGGCCAGGTACTCGGTGTGGCCGGGATGCCGGAACCCGGCTTGGTAGAGGATCGCCTTGTGGATCGGATTGGTGACCACGGCGCCGGCCCGGCCGGCCTGGGTCAGCGCCACGGCCTGGCGGATGCTCTCCAGGACCGCCTCGGCGTTGGCGGCTTCCGGCCGCCCGGGCCCGCCGGCGATCGGCGCGGTCAGCGGCAGGATCGGCAGGGCGCGGGCGAAGACCTCGGCGGTCTCCGCCGGGTCGGCGATGGCCTCGACCGCCACCGGCCAGCCCAGGCCTTCCGCCAGGCGGCGCAGCCGCGCCGGGTCGTCGAGGACGAAGAAGGGGGCCAGGTCGTCGTCCCGGCGCGCCAGCCAGGCCTGCAGGGTGATCTCGCCGCCGATTCCGGCCGGCTCTCCGGCGGTCAGGGCCAGCGGTTCTCGGATGCGGGGGGCCGTTTCCGGCCGCGCCATCAGATCCTCATTTCGACGTTGGCGGCCCGGCGCAGGTCGCGCAGGTGGCGGCGGGACAGCATGTCGACGCGCTCGCGGCGCAGGCCGTTCTCGATCCGGCTGCGGTCGATGCCGTCGCCGCGGCGGCTGCAGACCATCAGCACCACGAAGCCGTCGTCGCGCTGGATCGGCTGGCTCGCCTGGCCGATCTCGAGATTGGCCACCGCGTTGCGCAGGTTGGTCGGCAGGTCGCCGACCTTGACCTCGCCGAGGTCTCCGGAGGCGCCGCCCAGTTCCTCGGCCTTTTCCTCCATGCTGCCGCAGCCGTCCAGGGTCCCGGCCATCTGCACGGCCTCCGCGCGCACGGCGGCTGTCGCCTCGGCCTCGGCATCCTTGGGCAGCGGCATGAAGACCTGCTTCAGGCCCAGCCATTCCTCGCCCGCCTCGATCCGGCGCTGCTGGCGGAAGAAGACCACGTGATAGCCGGAGAGGCTGCGGACCGGCCCGCCGATCTGGCCCGGCGCCATCCGGGACAGGGCGTCGCTCAGCTCGCCGGGCAACTGGGAGTCGCTGACCCAGCCGAGGTCGCCGCCGACCGGCGCGGTGGCGCTCTGCGAGAACTGCCGGGCCAGGTCCTGGAAGCGGGCGCCCTTTTGAAGCTGGTCGATCAGGCGCTGGGCGGAACGGCGGATCTCCTCGTCCTGCGTCGGGTCGTCGACGGCCAGGAAGATCTCGGCGACCAGCCGCTCGGTCTGGCCCTGGCCCGCGCGCTGCCGGGCGACCGCGGCTTCGATCTCCTCTTCGCTGATGGTGACCTGGGGGTTCAACTGGCGCGCGATCACCCCCTGCCAGGCGATGGTGGCCTTGAGCTGCTCGACCAGGGCTTCGATCATCACCCCGCGCTTATTCAGCAGGCCGATGAACTCGCCGCGGCTGCGCTTGTTCTGCTTGGCCAGGGTGTCGATGGCGGAGTCGATCTCGTTGCTCGAGACCTGGATGCCGAGCCGCGCCGCCTCCTGGAGTTGCAGCCGCTCGTCGATCAGGTTGCGCAGGACCTGCCGTCCCAGCCTGCGGCGCGCCTCCGGGGAGGGCTCGACCCCCGAGGCCAGCATCGCCAGGCGCACCCGCATCTCCAGGTCCAGCAAAGAGATGACCTCGTCGTTGACGATCGCAGCAGCTCTCAAGGACTGCTGGGCGTTCGCCATCGACGGGGTCAGCAGCAAAAAGGTCGTTGTCGCCAACGCCAGAAAGCGCCAAATCCGCTTCATCGCCCGCCTCGGCCCGCTGATGTCATTTCGGTCGTGTAATACCGAGGAGCGTGGATAGTGACCCATTTGATGGCGCGCTGCGGCCCGCTGGGCAGGCGCGCCGTCAAATGGGTCACTACCAACGCTCCTTGGTATAAGGTTTCACGCCGCCCCGGGGCGACTATACCGCCCTCCAGGCGCCGGAACAACGTGCGCCGCTAGCTGAAACGGGTGGAAATTCCGGCCCGGCTGCTCAATTGCCGCCGCCGATGCCCCCAAGATGCTTGAAGGAGACATTGACGAAGAAGGCGTCCTCCTGCTCCACGTCCCGGTCGTTGAAGAAGGACCGCTCGAAGGCGCCGCGGATGGTGATGCACTCGTCCTCGTAGGTCACCCCGGCCTCCCAGGACAGGGCCTCGTCTCTCTCGATGTCGCGGCGGTGCTCGCCGAAGATCGACCAGTAGCGGCCGATCTTAGAGTTCACGCGGACCCTGAGCTCCTCGCGCTGGTCGATGATCTCCTCGCCCGAATCGAAGTCGTCGATGAAGGTGTAGGTGGCATTGAAGTTGAATGCCTGCGGTCCCACCGAGGCGCTGATCTCGGAGCGCTTCAGCGAGAAGGTGTCCTTGTCGGCGCGGAAGCGGTAGGTCAGGTCGAGAAACTCCCTCGGCCGCAGCTCGACCCGGCCGACGATGTCCGAGAGCTGGTCCTCGACCCCGGAGTCCTCCGGGAAGAGGTCCTCCTGGTCGACCTCCTGGAAGCGGTAGCTCTGGCCCACGAAGGCGGTGCCGTAAGAGCCGTCGTTGCCCGTGATGCTCCATTTCAGGCCGTAGTCGACGCGCTGGCCGGGGTCGACCCGGTCGATGCCGGGAAAGCGGTTGAGGCTGAAGAGGTTGGTGTCGTCGAACTCGAAGTCGATGCTGTCCTCGTCGGGGATCTTGCGCGGGTTGCCGCCCTCCGGCGCGAGGACGACCTGGGCGATGGGCTCGACGATCTGGCTGAAGCCGGGGTTGGCCTGAACGAAGGGATAGCGCCAGTTGAGCGCCAGCCTCGGGACGACCCGCCCGGTGAAGTAGTCCTTGGTGTCGGTCGAGGGGTTGACCTCGTCGCTGTTGGGATCGTTGCCGTTGACCCAATAGCCGTCGGTGGTGACCAGAGCGTTGACCTCGTAGCGGTCGCCCAGCGGCCCGGTGAAGGGGAGGCGCCAACCGCCTTCCACCGACAGCCTGTTGCTGTCGCGGCCGTCGGTCCGGGTCAGCGCCAGCACGTTGGTGTCGAGGCTGAAGGTGCTGTCCCAGAACATCGGCTGGCTCAGGAAGTTGTAGTCGATCAGGGGGCTGACGATCGGCGTCTCGCCGTCGTCGTCGCCGTCCTGCAGGCCCTGGTACACGAAGTTGTTGACCGACAGGTAGTTGCGGCCCCGAAAACCCTCGGCGTAGAGACGGCTGGTCAGGTCGCCGCCGCCCGGGAACTTGTAGACCCGGAGATAGGTGTCGTCGCTGGCCCGGTTGACGTCGAAGCCCATGCGCCAGGTGTCGTCGATGTCGAAGCGACCGGTTCCGTCGACGTGACCGCGAAAGACGTTGCGGTCGACATCGCCGACCTTCTCCTCGCGGTCGGCCACCGTGGCGCTGGTGGTGAGCTCCAGCTCTCCGTTCCGGAAGGCCTCGCGGTAGGTGCCGACGAAGACGGCGCTCTCCGCGGTGGTGAAGATCGGCGAGATCGTCAGGTCGCGGTCCGGCGAGATCTCCCAGAAGAAGGGGGTCTGGACGGTGACGCCGAGCCGTCCGGAGCGCCCGAAGGTCGGCGCCAGGAAACCCGTCTTACGCCGGACCGTGGGGTCCGGGTGCTGGAAGTAGGGGGTGTAGGCCACCGGCACGCCGTAGATCTCCAGCCAGGCGTCGTGGTAGCGGATGGTCTGGTCTTCCTGGTCGTGGATCACCCGCCCCGCCTTGAGCTGCCAGAGCGGCGGCCGGGTCGGGTCGTCCCGGCACAGCTCGCAGGGGCTGAAGACGCCCTTGTTGACCTCGGTGAAGTTGCCCTCGGTCCGCTGGCCGTTGGCGCCGGCCAAGCGGGAGCGGTCGGTCATCAGGATTCGGATGTCGCGGATGAAGGCTTCGCGCAGGTCCCCGGTCACCTCGACGAACTCGGCGAAGATGATCTCGCCGCTGGGTTCGACGAGACGCACGTTGCCGGACGCGTTGACCACGTCGCTGCGCATGTTGTAGCTGACCGAATCGGCCTGAAGGACCCGGTCCTCCTGGGTGATCTCCACGTTGCCCTTGGCGACGACGATACCGAGGTTCTCGTCGAAGTTGATCTCCTCGGCCTGGATCAGGGCCGGGATGTCGGGGGATGGCAGATCCTGGGCGTAGCCGGGACAAGCGATGGCAGCCAAGACAGTGGCGAGACCGAGGTATTTCAGGCTTCTCCGCATGAGCGGCGCTAACCCGCACTCACTGTCGAGAGCATGCGTCCCCCCTTTGCGTTTCTTGGGCGCTTGCCGTGTGGCAGCCGATCTTGGACCCGCAGTCGGGCCGACGGAAAGACAGACGATATCGCTCCGAAGTGCAAGCACAAATGATTGGCAATCAAAGGAAATTCCAAGAAGGTCACAATTTGGCGCTTGACCTCGGCGGCATTGACACCAACGGGCCTCAACCGCTATCGCAATAGTCATACGCCGAGACTCCTGTGTTCCGCGCCGGGGTCCGGAGCGACATTTCAAGAGGATCCCAATGAAAGTCACCTTCGCTGCCGTGACCTTGCCGAAATCCGGCGCCCTGGCCGTCCCCGTGCAGGAGGGGCGCAAGCTGCTTCCGACGGCCGCTCAGCTCGACAAGAAGACCGGCGGCGCCCTGACCCGCGCCATGTCGGGCAGCCGGTTCGAAGGCAAGTCGGGAGAGCTGCTCGAGGTCCTGGCGCCTGCGGGGATCGACAACGCCCGGATCCTGCTCTACGGCCTCGGCGATCCGAAGAAGCTGGTCGACCGCGACCTGCAGGATGCCGGCGGTAGCCTGGCGGCGAAGCTGAACGCAGTCGGCGAGAAGTCCGCCGCCGTCGTCGTCGAGGCGCCGGGCCGCAGCAAGGGCGCCTGGGCCGCCAACCTGGGCTACGGCGCGCTGCTGGCCTCCTACCGCTTCGACAAGTACAAGACCAAGGAGCCGGCCAGCAAGAAGCTCAGCCTGGCGAAGCTCTCGGTCCTGACGGCAGAGGCGAGCGACGCCCGCAAGCTGTTCCGCGACCTGGAAGAGATCGCCGCCGGTGTCTTCCTGACCCGGGATCTCGTGTCCGAGCCGGCGAACGTCCTCTACCCGGCCGAGCTGGCGACGCGCGCCAAGGCGCTGACCAAGCTCGGGGTCAAGGTGCAGGTCCTGGGCGAGGCGCAGATGGCGAAGCTGGGCATGGGCGCGCTGCTCGGCGTCGGCCAGGGCTCGGCGCGAGAGTCGCAGCTCCTGGTGATGCGCTGGGACGGCGCGCCCAAAGGAAAGGACAAGCAGCCCATCGCCTTCGTCGGCAAGGGCGTCTGCTTCGACACCGGCGGCATCTCGATCAAGCCCGCGGCCGGCATGGAGGACATGAAGTGGGACATGGGCGGCGCCGGCGTGGTGGTCGGCCTGATGCGGGCCCTGGCCGGCCGCAAGGCCCGGGTCAACGCGGTCGGCATCTGCGGCCTGGTCGAGAACATGCCCTCGGGCAAGGCGCAGCGCCCGGGCGACATCGTCACCTCGGCCTCCGGGCAGACCGTCGAGGTCCTGAACACCGACGCCGAGGGCCGGCTCGTCCTGGCCGACGCGCTGTGGTACGTGCAGGACAAGTTCAAGCCGCGCGCGGTGATCGACCTGGCGACCCTGACCGGCGCGATCATCGTCGCCCTGGGCAGCGTCCATGCCGGGATGTTCTCCAACGACGACGCGCTCTCGGACCAGTTGGCCACGGCCGGCAAGGAGGTCGGCGAGCTGGTCTGGCGCCTGCCGCTGGCCAAGGACTACGACAAGGCGATCGACACCGACGCCGCCGACATGAAGAACATCGGCAACCGCGAGGCCGGCTCGATCACCGCGGCCCAGTTCCTGCAGCGCTTCGTCGACAAGGACCTGCCCTGGGCGCACCTCGACATCGCCGGGGTCACCTGGTCGAAGAAGGGCAAGCCGACCGCGCCGAAGGGCGGCACGGGCTTCGGCGTCCGGCTGCTCGACCGGCTGGTCGCCACGCACTACGAGAGCTGACGGCGTCGTCGGCACCAGAGGCCCTGGCAGGCAGAGCATGACCGAGGTCCGCTTCTACCACCTGACCCGCACGCGGCTGGAGAACGCCCTGCCGCAGATGCTGGAGAAGACCCTGTCCCGGGGCCAGCGCGCGGTCGTGCGGGCCGGCTCGGAGGAGCGGGTCGAGGCGCTGAACAGCTGGCTCTGGACCTACGGCGACCGGAGCTTCCTGCCGCACGGTTCGGCCAAGGACGGCTACGCGGCCGAGCAGCCGGTCTGGCTCACCCCGGCCGAGGAGAACCCCAACGGCGCGCAGGTCCTGTTCCTGACCGACGGCACCGCCTCGACCGAGCTCGAGGCCTTCGAGCTCTGCGCCGATCTCTTCGACGGCAACGACGAGGCCGCAGTGACCGCCGCCCGGTCCCGCTGGTCCGCCTGCAAGGAGGCCGGCCACGCCGTGACCTACTGGCGCCAGACCGAGCAGGGCGGCTGGGAGCAGGCGGGCTAGAGTGGCCCGCGTTCACGTGAACGCGGATAAGCTGTCCTATCTACATGATCTAGCGCCGCAAGGGCCTCAGCTCGGCCTCGCGGTAGATGATGTAGATCCCGCTGGCGATCACGATGGCGACGCCGAGCCAGATGTTCGGCGCGGGCAACTCGCCCCACAGCAGGAAGCCGAAGAGCACGGCCCAGATCATCGCGGTGTAGTCGAAGGGCGCCAGGATCGAGGCCTCGGTCCGGCGGTAGGCGGCGGTCAGGACCAGCTGGCCCAGGCCGCCCAGCACGCCGACCAGCGCCAGCAGCAGGAAGTCGGTCAGGTTCGGCGTCGCCCAGTAGAAGGGCACCACCGCGCCGGTCACCAGGGTCGAGATGATCGTGTAGTAGAGCACGATGGTCGTGTCGCTCTCGGTCCGGGTCAGCTTGCGCACCTGGATCACCATAAGCGCCAGGAAGAGCGCTGCGGCCAGGGGCAGCAGCGCCGCCGGCTGGAAGATCCCGACCCCGGGCTGGACCATGACCAGGACCCCGAGGAAGCCGACGCCGACCGCGGTCCAGCGCCGCGCCCGCACGACCTCGCCGAGCAGGGGCAAGGAGAGCGCGGTGACGAAGAGCGGGGCGGCGAAGGTGATGGCGGTCGCGTCGGCCAGGGGCAGCAGAGACAGCGACCAGAAGAAGCAGCCCAGCGCGGCAAGCCCGAAGAGGCCGCGCAGCGCGTGGCCGCCCGGCCGTTGGGTGCGGAGCGACCCGGCCCAGCCGCTGCGCAGGACCAGGGGCGCGAGCGGCAGGAAGGCGAAGACGCTGCGGAAGAACATCAGCTGGATGGTCGAATAGTCCGCCGCCAGCCACTTGACCACCGCGTCCATGGCGGACAGCAGAGCCATGGCCAGGGCGATCAGGCCGATGCCCTGCAGGGTCTCGGCGCGCGCCGTGGTCGCGCCGGCGGCCGCTGCCGCTGGACCTTGCCGGGTCGTGGTCATCTGCCGGTTCGCCTCGCCGTGGGTTCCCGATCCACACTAGCGGCTTGGGCGGTGGGCGGCAGTGCCAATCGCACAGGTCTGCTGCCGTGCTGCCGCAGGGCTTGCCGGGATCAGGCCGCGCCGTCGGCGGCGCCTTCGAGCGCCGCCTGGGCCTCGAGCCAGGCCTCTTCCTCGCGGGCGACCGCGGCGGCGATCTCGCTGTGCTTGGTCTGCAGGTCGACGACCTCGGCCTTGGCGCCTTCGTAGAGCCCGGGCTCGGCCAGGCGCTGTTCCAGGGCAAGCTTCTCCCGCTGCAGCCGGGCGAGCCGTTCCTCGGCCTGGCGCACCGTCTTGCGCAGCTGGGACAGGGAGGCGCGATTCTGGGCGGCGCGTTGGCGCCGCTCCTTCTTCGAGGCGCGGGCGTCGGGCCGCTGGCTCGCCTGCCTGGCCTCGGCCCGCTCGCGGCGGCGCTGGGCGGCGATCAGCGCCCGGTAGCTGTCCAGGTCGTCGTCGAAGACCTCGATGCGGCCGTCGCGGACCAGCCAGAGCCGGTCGGCGACCAGCTCGATCAGGTGGGGATCGTGGGTGACCAGCACGATCGCGCCGGGGAAGTCGTTCAGCGCCTGGACCAGGGCCTCGCGGGCGTCGATGTCCAGGTGGTTGGTCGGCTCGTCCAGCAGCAGAAGCTGCGGCGCGCCGCAGGTCATCAGCGCGAAGAGCAGGCGCGCCTTCTCGCCGCCGGACATCTCGCCGGCCGCGGTCTCGGCCTTGTCGCCCGAGAGGCCGAAGGCGCCCAGGTGTCCGCGCAGGCGGGTCTCGTTGTCCTTGGGCCGCAGCTCGGCCAGATGGGCCAGGGCGCTGCGGTCGTAGGACAGGGCCTCGGCCTGGTCCTGGGCGAAGTAGCCGTGCCGCAGCTTGCTCGAGCGGACCACCTCGCCGGACTCCGCGGCGAGCTGCCGGGCGAGCAGGCGCATGAAGGTCGACTTGCCGTTGCCGTTGGCGCCGAGCAGGGCGATCCGGTCCTCGCTGTCGATCCGCAGCCTCAGGTTCTTCAGGACCGGCTGGCCGGGCGTGTAGCCGACCGCGACGTCGTGCAGGGCGACCAGCGGCGGCGCCAGGGTCTCCGGCTCGGGGAAGGCGAAGCTGGGCACGTGGTTCTCGACCACGGCGGCGATCGGCTGCATGCGCGCCAGCGCCTTCAGCCGGGACTGCGCCTGCCGGGCCTTGGAGGCCTTGTAGCGGAAGCGGTCGACGAAGGCCTGGATGTGCCGCCGCTGCGCCTCCTGGCGGGCGTTGAGCGCCGCCACCCGGGCCAGGCGCGCGCGCCGGGTCTCCTCGAAGCGGTCGTAGTTGCCGTTGTAGAGGTTGAGCGTAAGGCCCTCCAGGTGAACGATCTTCTCGGCCACCGCGTTCAGCAGGTCGCGGTCGTGGGAGACCAGGATCAGGGTCGCGGGATAGGTCTTGAGGTAGCCTTCCAGCCAGAGCGACGCTTCCAGGTCGAGGTGGTTGGTCGGCTCGTCCAGCAGCAGCAGGTCGGGCGCCGAGAACAGCAGGGCCGCCAGGGCGACCCGCATGCGCCAGCCGCCGGAGAGGGAGTCCACCGGGCGCTGCTGGGCCGCCTCGTCGAAGCCCAGGCCGGCCAGGATCTTGGCCGCCCGTGCCGGTGCGCTCTCGGCCTGGATCGTGGCCAGGCGGTCGTGGATCTCGGCCAGGCGCTCGGGCGCCGCCGCCTCGGCGGCGGCCAGCAGGGCGTGGCGCTCCTCGTCGGCCGCCAGCACCGTGTCGATCAGGCTGGTGCTGCCGCTCGGCGCCTCCTGCGCGACCATGCCGACGGTCAGGCCGCGCTGCACGCCGATCTCGCCCTGGTCCGGCTGCAGCGCGCCGGACAGCAGGTTCAGGAGCGTCGACTTGCCGCTGCCGTTGCGTCCGACCAGGCCGACCCGCCAGCCGGCTTCCAGGCTGAGGTCCGCGTCCTCGAACAGCGGTCGGCCGGCCACCCGGTAGCTCATCTTTCGGATCTGGATCATGGCCGGCTAGATAGCAGACCTGCGCCCTCGTCGAAACCCACGGGAATCAGGCGGATATTGGGGTTATCCGGCATTGCCGCAGGGCAGCAAAGCCGCTATAAGCCGCGCGTCGATCAAGCGGCTCGCGGGAGTACGAGGGAGAATGGCTGTGCAGCGGACCCTGTCCATCATCAAGCCGGACGCGACGCGTCGCAACATCACGGGCAAGATCAACGCGCGCCTGGAAGAAGCCGGGCTGCGGATCGTCGCCCAGAAGCGCATCCAGCTCAGCCGGGACCAGGCCGAGGCCTTCTACGACGTCCACAAGGAGCGGCCCTTCTACGGCAGCCTCTGCGACTTCATGACCTCGGGCCCGGTGGTGGTCCAGGTCCTCGAAGGCGATCAGGCGGTCGAGCGCAACCGCGAGGTCATGGGCGCCACCAATCCCGCCGAGGCCGCGGCCGGCACGATCCGCGCCGATTTCGCCGAGTCGATCGAGGCTAACTCGGTGCACGGCTCCGATTCCGCTGACAACGCCGCGCGCGAGATCGGGTTCTTCTTCAAGGATGAAGAGATCGTCGGCTGAGCCGGCTCCAGGCTGACCGGCTCTTCGGCGGCTAGACCAGGAAGATTCCCATCAGGATCAGGATGACCGCGATCACCGCGCTGCTCACGGCCATCAGCTTGACGAAACCGTTCCATGTCGCCTGATGCTCGCGCAGCATCTCGTCCTGTTCGGCCATGACTCTATCCCCTAGGTCCTTGTCTCGCGCCCTTTGGCGCGGGGCTTTGATAGCGAGACTTCCCTGACGCCGCAAGAGGCTAGCCCGGGCGCCTTTGATCGGGATTCATGATCAGGCCGCCGGCGTCCGGGGCGCCTCGGATCACGGCCCGGCCGCCCTCGACGCTGACCCGGCCCTCGGCCAGCAGGCCCAGGCACAGCGGGAAGAGCCGGTGCTCGGCCTCCAGGACCCGCGCGGCCAGGGCCGCCTCGTCGTCCTCCGGCAGCACCGGGACCGCCGCCTGGCCGATGATCGGGCCCTGGTCGACCTCGGCGCTGACCAGGTGGACGCTGCAGCCGTGCAGCTTGACCCCGGCGGCCAGCGCCCGGGCGTGGGTGTCCAGCCCCGGAAAGGCCGGCAGCAGGGAGGGGTGGATGTTGACCAGCCGGCCCTGCCAGCGGCCGACGAAGGCCTCGGTCAGGACCCGCATGAAGCCGGCCAGGCAGACCAGTTCGGCCCCGGCCTCGGACAGGGCCTCGCTCAGCGCCGCCTCGAAGGCCGCCCGCGTCGGATAGTCGCCGTGCGGCACGATCCGGGTCGGGAGACCGGCCGCCGCCGCCCGTTCCAGGCCCTTGGCCTCCGGCCGGTTGGACAGGACCAGCACGATCTCGGCCGGGTAGTCCGGGGCTGCGGCGGCATCGATCAGGGCCTGCAGGTTGCTGCCCCGACCGGAGATCAGGACCGCCGTCGGGCGCCGCCTCGGGCCGCTCGGCATCAGTCGAAGCGGACCCGCCGCGGCCAGTCCGCCGCCTCGGCGATCTCGCCGATGCGGTGGACCGTCTCGCCGGCCTCGGTCAGGCGGGCGGCGACGGCCTCGGCGTCCCGGGCCGCGGTGACCACCGCCATCCCTATGCCGCAATTGAATGTTTTGAACATCTCCTCCGGCGCGACATCGCCGGCCTCGGCGAGCCAGCCGAAGACCGGTGGCCGCGGCCAATCCGCCCGCAAGGCCGCGCCCAGGCCGGGGGGCAGGACCCTCGGCAGGTTCTCGACCAGGCCGCCGCCGGTGATGTGGGCCAGGGCCTTGACGCCGCCATGGGCGCCCCCCTCGACGTCCCCCTCGACGTCGGGGCCGCGCAGGGCGGCGAGGCAGGCCCGGACATAGATCCGGGTCGGGGCCAGCAGCGCCTCGCCCAGGGTCTGCGCCGGCGCGAAGGGGGCGGGGTCGCCGTAGCCCAGGCCTCGGCTCTCGACCAGCCTGCGGACCAGGGAGAAGCCGTTCGAATGCAGCCCGTTCGAAGCCAGCCCGAGAACCACGTCGCCGGGCGCCACCTCGGCCCCGGTCAGGGCCTGGCCGCGTTCGACGGCGCCGACCGCGAAGCCCGCGAGGTCGTAGTCCCCCGGCGCGTAGTGGCCGGGCATCTCCGCCGTCTCGCCGCCGATCAGGGCGCAGCCGGCCTGGCGGCAGCCCTCGGCGATGCCGGCGATCACCGTCTCGGCCACGGCCGGCTCCAGGCGGCCACTGGCATAGTAGTCCAGGAAGAACAGGGGCTCGGCGCCCTGCACCACGAGGTCGTTGACGCACATGGCCACCAGGTCGATGCCGACGCCGTCGTGACGCCCGACCTCGGTCGCGACCCGCAGCTTGGTGCCGACGCCGTCGGTGGCGGCGACCAGGATCGGATCGTCGTAGCCGGCGGCCCTGGGGTCGAAAAAGGCGCCAAAGCCACCCAAGCCCGCCAGGGTTCCCGGCCGATCGGTGCTGCCGGCCAGGGGCTTGATCGCCTCGACCAAGGCTTCGCCCGCCTCGATGTCGACGCCGGCGGCCTTGTAGGTCTGGCTGGTTATAGCTTTGTCCTCCAAGTTGGAGTATTACAGGCCCGGTCGAGCCGGGACCGGCGACACATTTTGATCCGGAAAGCCCTGTAATGCAGATTCGCCGCGCTTTGGCAAGCATCGTCCTCACAACCGTCCTGGCCCTGCCGGCGGCGGCGGAGGACATCTTCACGGTCAAGAACATCCGCGTCGACGCGACCGCCGGAAACGCCGCCGAGGCGCGCAAGGCGGCCCTGGCCAGCGGCCACCTGCAGGCCATGCAGCGCCTGCTGTCGCGGCTGGTCCTGCGGGAGGACCTGGGGCTGCTGCCGCCGCTTTCCGCGGACCAGGTCGTCGAGCTGGTCCACAACTTCGGGGTCGACGACGAGCGGACCTCCTCGGTTCGCTATCTCGCGCGCCTGACCTTCCAGTTCAATCCGGCCTCGGTCCGGGACTACCTGCGCGCCCGGGGCGTCCGTTTCGCCGACGCCCGTGGTCGTCCCGTGCTGCTGCTGCCGGTCTTCGGGGCCGCCAACCAGGCCGTGCTCTGGGAGGACCCCAATCCCTGGCGCAACGCCTGGGCGGCCAGGAACAACCGCAGCGGCCTGGTGCCGATCCTGGTGCCGCTGGGCGATCTGGCCGACATCTCCAGCGCCGCCTCGCGCGACGCCCTCAACCCGGACAACCCACGCCTTCAGCCCCTGGCCGAGCGCTACGGGGCCAAGGAGGTCGTCACCACCCAGGCCGTGCTCGCCGGCGACCCCTCGGCGGGCGGCGCCAGCCTGCAGATCATCACCGCGCGCTCCGGCGCGGCCCAGCAGGAGCGGACCCGGGTCCTGACCCTGCAGCAGAACCAGGGCGAGTCCTTCCAGCAGCTTCTGGCGCGGGCGGCCGCGTCGGTCGCCGCCGATATCAACGAGGCCTGGAAGCGCTCCAGCCGGCTACGCTTCGAAAGCGAGGGCGAGCTTATGGTCCGGGTGCCGATCGGCGATCTCAAGGCCTGGCTCGAGGTCAAGCGGCGGCTCGAGCAGGTGCCGGCGGTCGAGAAGGCGACGCTGATCTACCTGACCACCGAAAGCGCGCAGCTGCAGCTCAGCTACTTCGGCGACGTCGACCAGCTCACCCAGTCCCTGGCGCAGAACAACCTGCAGCTCACCAACGGCGAGGACGGCGCGCCGCAGCTCGTTCTCGCTCCCTGAGCCATGGATTCCTGAGGGGGCGGGGTCCGAGCGGGCGGCCTTGCGGCGCCTCGCGGGCCGGGTCCCGATGAAACCGACGTGATTCCTTCGACACTGCTGTCGCTCCTGCCGAACCTGATCACGCTCGCCCGGCTGCTGGCGGTGCCGTTGATGGTCTACGTCCTGCTGGAGCAGTCCTTCATCTTCGCCTTCTGGCTGTTCCTGGCGGCCGGGATCTCCGATGCCCTGGATGGATTGATCGCCAAGCAGTGCGGCGCGGTGACCGAGATCGGCGCCTATCTCGATCCGATCGCGGACAAGGCCCTGCTGGTCTCGGTCTACGTGACCCTCGGACATCTGGGCGTGATCGAGCCCTGGCTGGTGATCCTGATCGTGTCTCGGGACCTGATGATCGTCGGCGGGGCGATCCTCTTCCAGACCCTGACCCAGTCGCTCAAGATGGAGCCTCTGTGGATCAGCAAGGCCAACACCGCCTTCCAGATCGTCCTCGCGCTCGTGGTCCTGGGCAAGACCGGCTTCGGGATCACCGAGCCCTGGATCACTGAGACGTTGACCTGGGTGGTCGCCGCGACGACGATCCTCTCCGGCGGCGCCTACATCTACAAATGGGGTCTGCGCGCGCTGGACATGGAGGGGGACCTGTGACCATCGGGCGGGAACTGCGCTTCTGGCTGTTCGGCATCGTCGCCTTCTTCCTGGCGCTCTACCTGTTCCGCAGCGTGCTGCTGCCCTTCGTGGCCGGCATGGCGGTGGCCTATTTCCTGGACCCGGTCTGCGACCGGCTGGAGACCTACAAGCTCAGCCGCACCCTGGCGGTCAGCATCGTCTCCCTGGTCTTCGCCCTCTTGGTGATCGCCGTCCTGCTGCTGCTGCTGCCGCTGATCGTCAACCAGATCGTAGACCTGGCCGAGTGGCTGCCGGGCTTCCTGCGCGACCTGCGCGGCTACCTCACCGACCTGATCCTCCGGCTGCAGGACCGCATCGATCCGGCCGTTGCGGACAGGCTGCGCGAGTCCCTGAGCCAGTCGGTCGGCACGGCGGTGCGCTGGGTGACCGACTTCATCGGCGGCTTCCTGCGCGCCGGCATCAATTTCGCGAACTTCCTGTCGCTGCTGGTGATCACGCCGATCGTCGCCTTCTACCTGCTGCGCGACTGGGACCGGATCGTGCAGCAGGTCGACGACTGGCTGCCGCGGCAGCACGCGGAGGAGATCCGCGAAGAGCTGCGCCGGGTCGACGAGACCCTGGCCGGTTTCCTCCGCGGCCAGGCCTCGGTCTGCCTGCTGCTCGGGCTCTTCTACAGCGTCGGACTGAGCCTGGCCGGGCTGAACTTCGGTCTGATCATCGGCCTGATCGCCGGCCTGCTGTCCTTCATCCCCTACGTCGGCTCGATCGTCGGGCTCGGCCTCTCGGTGGGCCTGGCCTTCGTGCAGTTCGACGAGTGGTACAAGATCGGCATCGTGGCGGCGATCTTCGTGATCGGACAGGCCGTAGAGGGCAACTTCCTGACGCCAAAGCTGGTCGGCGAGCGGGTCGGCCTGCATCCGGTCTGGGTCATCTTCGCCCTGCTCGCCGGCGGGGCGCTCTTCGGCTTCCTCGGCATCCTCCTGGCGGTGCCGGTCGCCGCGGTGCTCGGAGTCCTGGTCCGCTTCTTCCTGCGCCGCTACCTGGACAGCGGCTACTACCAGGGCCGCCAGGCGGCGCCTGAGGCCGGCGAGGCGGCGCAGGACTGATGGCGGCGCTCCGGCAGCTGACGCTCGACCTGCCGCAGCGCCCCGCCCTGGGGCGCGAGGACTTCGTGGTCGCGCCCTGCAACGAGACCGCCGTGGCCTGGATCGACCGCTGGCCGGACTGGCCGCAGCCGGTGCTGGCGGTCCACGGGCCGCCGGGGGCCGGCAAGAGCCACCTGGCCCAGGTCTGGCGGCGCGCGAGCCGGGCCCAGGAGGTCAGCCCCGAGGCCTTCGAGACCGGCGACCCGCCTGAGCTCGTGGGGCCAGAGCTGGCGGGGGAGGGCAAGGCGGTGCTGATCGAGGACGTCGACCGCCTGCTCGGGGCCGGAGACCCGGCCCGGGAAGAGCGCCTGCTGCACCTCTACAACCTGGTCCTGGAGGCGCGCGGCCAAATCCTGATGACCGCGGCTTCGGCGCCCGCGCGCTGGCCCTGCGGCCTGCCGGACCTGCGGTCCCGCCTGGCGGCCGCGCACGCGGTCGCCCTGGGCCCGCCCGACGACCGGCTGATCGAGGCCTTGCTGATCAAGCTGTTCTCCGACCGCCAGCTCCGGGTCTCCGGGCCGGTCGTGAGGTATCTCCTGCCACGGGTCGAGCGTTCCTTCGCCGCCCTGCGGGCGCTGGTCGGGGCGATAGACGAAGCGGCGCTCTCGAACCACCGCGACATCTCGGTGTCGCTGGTCCGGCGGGTGCTGGAGACGATGGGGCCGGAAACGGCAAGCGAAGCTGGGGAGGACGACCATGGATCTCGGAATTGACGGAAAGTCGGCGCTGGTCTGCGCGGCCAGCAAGGGGCTGGGGCGGGCCTGCGCCTTCTCGCTCGCGCGCGAAGGGGTGAAGGTGACCATCCTCGCCCGGACGCCTGAGCCGCTGGAGGCGACCGCGGAGGAGATCCGCGCGGCGACCGGCGCCGAGGTGACCACGGTGGCCTGCGACATCACCACGCCCGAGGGCCGGCAGGCCGCCCTGGCGGCCTGTCCCGATCCGGACATCCTGGTCAACAACGCCGGCGGCCCGCCGCCGGGCAACTTCCGGGACTGGAACCGGGACGACTGGATCGCGGCGGTGGACGCCAACATGCTGACCCCGATCGAGCTGATCAAGGCGACGGTCGACGGCATGATCGCGCGGCGCTTCGGGCGCATCGTCAACATCACCTCCTCGGCGGTGAAGGCGCCGATCGACATCCTCGGGCTGTCGAACGGGGCGCGGGCCGGCCTGACTGGCTTCGTCGCCGGGATCGCGCGCAAGACCGTGGCCCACAACGTGACCATCAACGGCCTGCTGCCCGGGCCCTTCGCCACGGACCGCCTGAAGTCCACCGTCACCTCGGTCGCGGAGGCCTCCGGAAGGAGCTTCGAGGAGGTCTGGCAGGAGCGGATGAAGGCCAACCCGGCGGAACGCTTCGGCGATCCCGCGGAGTTCGGCGAGGCCTGCGCCTTCCTCTGCAGCGCCCAGGCCGGCTACATCACCGGCCAGAACCTGCTGCTGGACGGCGGCGCCTTTCCGGGCACGCTGTAGATCGCCTACTCCAGGTCCCGGGCGACGACGAAGCGCTGCAGCTCGCCGCCGCCGGCGGCGACCGCGCCCCAGGTCCTGGCGGTGAAGCCGAAGACCGCCAGGGTCGCGGTCGGGAACTTCTCCTGCATGCGGGCGCGCAGCTTGGCGCTGCCGGCCCCGGCCAGATGCGCCGCCAGGTTCTCCATGCCCGGGTTGTGGCCGATCATCATCAGTCGTTCGACCTCCTCGGGCTGGCGCTGCAGGGTGGCCAGCAGCCGGCTCGGGGGCGCCAGGTAGAGGCTGCGCAGGAACTTGACCGGGGCCTCGGACCTGAGCTCGGCCGACACCAGGTCCCAGGTCTGCCGGGCGCGCCGGGCCCCCGAGCAGAGCACCAGGTCCGGCAGCAGGTCCTGCTTGCGCAGGTAGCGGCCGATCAGGGGCGCCGCCCGCCGGCCCCGCTTGTTCAGGGGGCGGTCGAAATCGGCCAGGGTGAGATCGCTCCAGTCCGACTTGGCGTGGCGCAGAAGCATGAGGGTCGGCATCGTCTGGCGGGTCCTTCCGGCGGCCAATCTGTCGTGGCCCAAACTGTGATCGCCCAAACTGCGGTTGCTATGCCTGGGCTTGCGGCTAGTTTGCTAGCCGAGAAATGTAACATTTAAACCTCGACCGCCCGATCTATCTAATCAGATATACTTCAGCTTCGGCGGGACCGGCGCTGCCTGCGGGCGGCGATCCTTCGGCGCCGCCGGCAAACGGGAATCGAGACGGGAAGCAAGGTGGAAGAGACAGCCAGCGTCCAGACCTCCGAGACCAGGGCGGCGGAGGCCGAGCCGGCGGCCGCGCCGCCGGGGATCACCGCGGACTCGCCCGAGCGCTTCATCAACCGGGAACTGTCTTGGCTGGCCTTCAACGAGCGGGTCATGGAGGAGGCCGACAATCCCTCCCATCCCTTGCTCGAGCGGCTGCGCTTCCTGTCGATCTCGGCCAGCAACCTGGACGAGTTCTACATGGTCCGGGTCGCGGGCCTGAAAGGCCAGCAGCAGGCCGG
>JANQGU010000362.1 GCA_028282935.1 Kiloniellales bacterium | reverse complement strand
CTCCTGGTGACCAGCGACATGGACCTCTCCGAGGTCAAGGTCCACCGCGCCGACGCCAAGATCCTCGACGACGAGCCGCCCCAGGCGGCCCAGCAGTAGTTGGGCGAAAGCGCTTCGCTCGAGAGCCGGCGGCTCGGCATCGGGTGTTGCGGGTGAGTGGCTGGGGGACCAGGATTCGAACCTGGACTGCTCGGTCCAGAGCCGAGAGTTCTACCGTTAAACTATCCCCCAGCAGGGGCTGGGCCTTGCACAGCCCGGGGCCGGCCCTTGGGCGGGGCCCTCGAAGGTCCCTATGTAGGCCGAGCGGGGGGCGGAATTCAACCCAAAACGACCGAATCGGGGCCTCCGGCGCCCTGGAACCCGGCGCGGGCTCTGGCCTCCGACGCGGCTTCGGGGTTAGACTCGGCGCTTCGTCAGGCGGTCCCGCTCGGGGCCGCCCCTCCCAACAGCCTGGAGCCCGCGGGGTAGGATCTTGGCGCCGGTCGCAGGACCCGAGTCGAAGCAGACGGCAGGCGGCCGGGAGGCCGTGGCGTCCTCTAGACGGCGGGGGAGCGGGTCGGGTGGGCCTGGCGGGCCCTATGCCGCGGTCGACCTCGGCACCAACAACTGCCGCCTGCTGGTCGCCCGGCCCTCGCCCAGGGGCTTCCGGGTGGTCGAGGCCTTCTCGCGGATCTGCCGCCTGGGCGAGGGCCTGGAGGCCAGCGGCCGGCTCTCGGAGGCGGCCATGACCCGGACCCTGGAGGCCCTGGAGGCCTGCGCCCAGCGGATGCGCCGCCGCCGGGTGGCCCGGGCCCGCGCCGTGGCGACCGCCGCCTGCCGGGCCGCCGACAACTGCACGGGCTTCGTCAAGCGGGTCCGGGACCGCACCGGGCTGAGGCTCGAGATCATCTCCAGCGAGGAGGAGGCGCAGCTCGCGCTGACCGGCTGCGCGCCGCTGCTGAGCCGGGAGCGCAGCCGGGCCATCGTCTTCGACATCGGCGGCGGCAGCACCGAGGTGACCTGGATCGCCCTGGAGGCGGCGCCCGGCGGCGCGGCGCTGGACGGGCTCGAGATCCTGGCCTCGGTCTCGCTGCCGCTGGGCGTGGTCACCTTCGCCGAGCGCTTCGGCGGCCGGCGGATCAAGGCCGAGACCTACCGGGCCATGGTGGCCGAGGTCCGGGCCGCCTTCGCCCCCTTCGAGGCGGCCCACGGCCTGGGCGCGGCGATCGCCGCCGGGCAGGTCCAGATGCTGGGCACCTCGGGCACCGTGACCACCCTGGCCGGGGTCCACCGCGGCCTCAGGCGCTACGACCGGCGGCGCATCGACGGCTGCCGCCTGGGCTTCGACGACCTGCGGGCGACGGTCCGCCGGGTCCGCGCCATGGGCTACGAGGAGCGGGTCGGCCATCCCTGCATCGGGCAGCAGCGGGCCGACCTCGTGATCGCCGGCTGCGCGATCCTGGAGGCGCTCTGCACGCTCTGGCCGGTGGGCGAGCTGAGGGTCGCCGACCGGGGCCTGCGCGAGGGCATCCTCTACCACCTGATGAACGGCGCCGCCGTCCGCGACTGGGGCGGGCGTCAGGAATGAGGGCGCCAGGGATGGCAGGCGCATGAGCAAGGGCTCGAAGGGCCCCTCCGGAACCGGCGGCGGACGGGGCGGCGGTTCCGGTCGAGGCCCTGGTCGGGGCCCCGGCCGAGGATCGAGCGGCGTCCGCGGCCGCAACGTCAAGGAGAAGCTGCGCACGGCCAGGGGGCGCAAGATCTCCTCGACCCGCTGGCTGCAGCGCCAGCTCAGCGATCCCTACGTCGCTGAGGCCAAGCGCCTGGGCTACCGCTCGCGCGCGGCCTTCAAGCTGGTCCAGATGGACGAGCGCTACCAACTGCTCAAGCCGGGGTCGCGGGTCGTCGACCTGGGCGCCGCGCCCGGCGGCTGGACCCAGGTGGCGGTCGAGCGGGTCGGCGAGGGCGGCCGGGTGGTCGGGCTCGACATCTCGGAGATGGAGCCGGTGCCCGGCGCCGAGACCCTCCGGGGCGACTTCCTGGAAGAGGACTGCCTGCAGCGGCTGACCGCGCTGCTGGGCGGCGATCCCGAGGCGGGCGTCGCGGACGCCGTGCTCTCGGACATGGCGGCGCCGGCGACCGGGCATCGGCCGACCGATCACCTCAGGATCGTCGCCCTGGCCGAGGCCGCCCTGGACTTCGCCGAGGCGGTGCTGTCGCCGGGCGGCTGCTTCGTCGCCAAGGTGCTGCAGGGCGGCAGCGAGCCCGAGCTGCTGAAGAAGCTCAGGCTGTCCTTCCGCAAGGTCCATCACGTCAAGCCGCCGGCCAGCCGCGCCGATTCGGCCGAGCTCTACGTCGTCGCCACCGGCTTCCGGGGCCGCTCGGCCGAGGACGCCGCCGGGCCGGAGGGCTGAGACCCGCGCGCCGCCTGGGGCCCTGGCTCCCGCATAGCTGCCCTGCGCGGCCGGCCGGGGTTCTTGGCTTGGCAGGGACCCGTCCTTGTGTATGATGGCGCGCCAATTCACCGAGGGGTGTTTGGCATGGAAATCCGCGAGGCTCTGACCTTCGACGACGTCCTTCTGGAGCCCTCGGAATCCGCCATCCTGCCGGCCCAGGCAGAGACCAGGACCAAGTTCACCCGCAGCATCGAGCTCGGCATCCCGATCGTCTCGGCCGCCATGGACACGGTGACCGAGAGCGGCCTGGCCATCGCCCTGGCGCAGGCCGGCGGCATGGGCGTGATCCACAAGAACCTCGACGCCGAGCACCAGGCCGACGAGGTCCGCAAGGTCAAGAAGTTCGAGAGCGGCATGGTGATCAACCCGGTCACCATCGGCCCCGGCCAGACCCTGGCCGAAGCCCTGGACCTGATGAGCGGCCACGGCATCTCGGGCATTCCGGTGGTCGAGCCGGGCAACGGCCCGCTGGTCGGCATCCTCACCAACCGTGACGTCCGTTTCGCCGAGAACCTCAAGCAGCCGGTCGCCGAGCTGATGACCAAGGACAACCTGGTCACGGTGCGCGAGGGCGTCGACCTGGAGGAGGCCAAGCGCCTGCTGCACCAGCACCGGATCGAGAAGCTGCTGGTGGTCGACGGCGACTACCGCTGCATCGGCCTGGTCACGGTCAAGGACATGGAGAAGGCCCAGGCCTATCCCGACGCCTGCAAGGACGAGAAGGGCCGCCTGCGCGCCGCCGCGGCGACCGGGGTCGGCGAGTCCGGCCTGGCCCGGGCCGAGGCGCTGATCGACGCCGAGGTCGACGTCATCGTGGTCGACACCGCGCACGGCCATTCCCAGGGCGTGCTCGACCAGGTCAACGCGGTCAAGCGGCTGTCCAACAAGGTCGAGATCGTCGCCGGCAACGTCGCGACCGCCGACGGCGCCAAGGCGCTGATCGACGTCGGCGCCGACGCGGTCAAGATCGGCATCGGTCCCGGCTCGATCTGCACCACGCGGATCGTCGCCGGCGTCGGCGTGCCGCAGCTCACCGCGATCCTCAACGTGCTGGAGGCCTGCCGCGCCGCCGGCACGCCGGTGATCTCCGACGGCGGCATCAAGTTCTCCGGCGATCTCGCCAAGGCCATCGCCGCCGGCGCCGACTGCGTCATGATCGGCTCGCTCTTCGCCGGCACCGACGAGAGCCCGGGCGAGGTCTTCCTCTACCAGGGCCGCTCCTACAAGTCCTACCGCGGCATGGGCTCCCTGGGCGCCATGGCGCGCGGTTCGGCCGACCGCTACTTCCAGCAGGAGGTCGCGGACTCCCTCAAGCTGGTGCCAGAAGGCATCGAAGGCCGGGTCGCCTACAAGGGCCCCCTGGCGCCGGTGGTCCACCAGCTGGTCGGCGGCCTGCGCGCGGCCATGGGCTATACCGGCAACGGCTCCATCGCCGAGATGCAGCGCAACTGCCGTCTGCAGCGCATCACCAACGCCGGCCTGCGCGAGAGCCACGTGCACGACGTCTCGATCACCCGCGAGGCGCCGAACTACCGCAACGGCGCCTGAGCCGCCGCCCGGACTGATTCCGGGGCCGCCGGCCCGCGATGCCATGACCCCTGCCGCCCGAATTGCCGCCGCCATCGAGATCCTCGAGGCGATCGCCGCCACGGAGCGCCCGGCCGACCGGGTGGCCAACGCCTACCTGCGCGAGCGGCGCTACATCGGCTCCAAGGACCGCCGTGCCGTTGCCGACCGGGTCTTCACGGTGCTGCGCCGCCGGGCCCGGCTCGGCTGGTGGTGCGCGCGGGCCGGCCTGGACCCGGAGCCGCCGCGGCATCTGGTCCTGGCGGACCTGCTGCCCTGCGAGGGGCAGAGCCTGGAGACCCTGGAAGGCGTGTTCGACGGCGGCCGTTATCATCCCGAAGCCCTTGGCGAGGCGGAACGCGCGGCCGCCTCCGGCCTGCTGGGCCAATCGCTGGAGACTCCCGAACAGGCGCCCCCGGTCCGTCTGGAGTGCCCGGACTGGCTCTGGCCCGACTTCGAGGCGGCCTTCGGCGCGGCGGTCAAGGCGGAGCTGGGCGCGCTGCGCGAGGCGGCCTCCCTGGACCTGCGAGTCAATGCCCTGAAGGCCGAAAGGGAAGAGGTGCGCCGGCAACTGGAAAGCGAGGGCATTGCCTGCGGGCCGACGGCCTTCTCGCCGCTGGGCCTGCGCGCCGAGGGCCGGCGGGCGGTCACGGCGACCCGGCCCTTCCGCGACGGCCTGGTCGAGGTCCAGGACGAGGGCGCCCAGCTTCTGGCCCTGCTGACCGACGCCCGGCCCG
>JANQGU010000428.1 GCA_028282935.1 Kiloniellales bacterium | reverse complement strand
TGGCTGACCACCGACTTGCCGGAGCCGGACTCGCCGACCAGGGCGACGGTGGCGCCGGGCCGCACCCGGAAGGACGCGCCGCGCACGGCCTCCAGCCGGCCTTCCGGCAGCCGGAAAGCGACCCGCAGGTCCTTGACCTGAAGCAGATCGGCCACTCTTCCTCCCTGTGCGGCGCTTCTCGTCACCCGGGCGCCGTCTCTTCGAAGTCCGGATCGATGCCCATCGCCAGAAGGTTCCCGGCGGAGGCTGGATCGAGCGAAACCCCATTCGTTCTGGCGGCGGCCGCCGCCAGGCGAGTGACATCTTCGAATCCTTCTAAGTCGGATTCAATCTTCATCCTTCGGCCCCGTCCTTTCAGCGAGAGCTGCATGAAGCCGCCGCCGCCGCTGCGGTGCTGCCTGTGGGTTCCGAAATAGCGCAGGCGGAGGTGCTGAAGGTCCTGCCAGCGCAGGGACTGGCTGAAGAGGTCGCGGCGGAAGATGCCGTCCTGGTCCAGGGTGATCTGGGTCAGGTGCCGTTGCAGGGTGCGCAGCCCGAACAGCAGGAAGATCACGGTGATGCCGCCGAACACGATCAGGATCACCGTGCTGATCGATACGGTCGCCAGGACGCCGAGGCCGACGGCGAGGCCGATCGCCGCCCGCAGGTAGTCGCCGATGATGGCGCTAGGCGGATAGCGGTACGTCGTGCTCATGCCCCTGCTCGATGTCGAAGACGGCCGTCGCTGTCAAGAGGTCGACTGCCGGATGCGCCGAAAGCGTCGCCAGCAGGCGGTCGAGAAAGCCCCAAAGCGGCTCGTCCTGGACCGCGTGGTGGGTCAGGATGCCGCTGGGCTCCTCCGGGTCCGCCCGGCCGTCGCGGCGCGCCGCCAGGTGCCCGCGGAGCAGCTCCAGGGCGGCCGCCTCGCCCAGGAAGCCGCGCGCCGGCTTCCAGCGGATCGGATCCAGGTGACAGTTGACCTGCAGCAGGCCCGGCGCCGGGTAGGCCGCGCCGCGCGGGCTGTAGGTCGAAAGGCCGCGGAGGCCCAGGCCCGGCAGCGCCGGCAGCAGTCCGGCGGCGATGCGGTTCCAGGGCGGCACCAGGACCGGCAGCGCGCGGGCGCCGAACAGGCTGCCGAGCCGCTCGCGGCCGCTGGCCAGCTCGGCCAGCAGGGCCGCCTGCGGCCGCGCCGCGCCCAGCTCGCACTTCTTGCGGTCCGCCGGCTCGTGGTTGCGATGGGCGTAGCCGTGCTGCAGGACCGCGGTCGAAGGTTCCTCGTCCAGGCGCCGGGCCAACGCCGCCTCTGCCGCCGCCGGGATCACCGCCAGGGCCAGGGGCGCGCGATGGCGTCGGGACAGCTCCAGCAGGCGGTCGAGCGCGGGTCCCGGGCGGACCGCGTCGTCGTCGCGCCACCAGACCGTGGCGCGGCGCTCCGGGTCCCGCCACAGCTCCAGCTCCCGCTGCAGGGCCTCCCAGGCGCTCATGGCCGCCGCCCGGCGAGGTTTTCCGCGATCCAGGCCGCGCTCGCCTTCGCTCCGCCCAGATCGATGTCGAAGTCCAGGGGGCCCTTCTCTGCGGCCAGGGCGCGATCCATGGCCGCAGACAAGGCCTGGGGGCTCAGCGCCGGCGCCTCCAGCACCGTCACCACTCCCGCCGCGTCCAGCAACCGGGCCCGCATGGTCTGTTCCGCCTCTCCTTCGGCCACGAAGGGCACGATGACCGCCCGGGGCCCCGTGCGCAGCAGGTCCGTGACCGTGTTGTATCCGCCTTGGCTGATCGACAGGCGGGCTTGAGATAGTAACTCAAGAAACCGCGGGTGGGCACGAGAAAGCGTTACATTTTCAGGGCATTGCCGTTCCAGGGCGGCCAGTTGCCCGGCCGGCATGTTGGGGCCGGCGAGCAGGGTCCAGGGCGCCTCGCGCAGCGCCGAGAGCGGCCGGGCCGCCAGGGCCGTCTCGATCAGGGCCGCGCCGGTCGCGCCGCCGCCGGCGGAGACCACGACGCCCTCCCGGGCCGAGGCCGCGGCGATCGGCTCCGCCTCGGCGACATAGCCGGTGTAGACCAGGGACTCCGCGAAGCCCGCGGCCTCGGGAAAACTCGCCTCCAGGGTGACGAAGCGGGGATCGCCGTGGACCAGGACGGCGTCGAAGAAGCCGTCGAGCTGCGCCTCGATCCAGGCCGCGCGCTTGGGTACCGGCGGCTTGGACAGGATGTCGCGCAGTGAGCTCAGGATCAGCGGCCGCGGCCGGGCGGCCCGGGCCGCCTCCAGGAGCGGGATCAGCTCGAAGCGCATCTGGCGCCGCCCGAAGGGATACATCTCGATGACCAGGGCCTCGGGCCGAAGCTCCTCGAAGGTGGCGAGCAGGAGATCCCGGCGCTCCTGCTGCCGGGCCTCGTCGAGCGGCCGGCCGGCCTCGTCCAGCAGGGCGGAGAAGCTGACGTCGGCGCTGCGCAGGGGCGGCAGCTGGCGCAGGCGGGCGCCGCCGATCTCCAGCCCGGGCACCGGCAGGCCGCCGGAGACCATTGTGGTGTCGAGCCCGGCCGCCGCCAGGGCGCGGCAGATCAGCGCGGCCCGCTTGATGTGGCCGATCCCCAGAAGGTGCTGGACGTAGAACAGGACGCGGGGGCCGGCGGCGGACACGGTCAGGCCTCGAGCAGCGGGATGTTGAGGCGGCCGGGGCTCGGCCGGCCGGCCGCGTCGAGCAGGAACTCCTGGGCGACGCCGTTGCGCAGCTTGACCGGCGGCGGCCCGGTCATGTCCCAGCCAACCGCCAGGGCGTAGACCGCCCGCACCACGCCCTTGTGCGCGACCGCGACCGTCGGCCGGCCGGCCGCGGCGCGCGCCTTCAGGAAGGGCTCCAGGCGCCGCTGCAGCTCGCGCGGGCTCTCGCCCCCGGGCGGCCGGAAGTCCAGGCCCCGGGCCTCCAGTCCGGTCATGGCGCTGCCCAGCTCGGCGCGCAGGTCCTCCAGGCGCCGGCCCTCCCAGTCGCCCCAGGACATCTCGGTCAGGCGGGCCTCGACCGGGGCGTCGCCCCGGCCCAGCAGCCGGGCGGTCTCGCGCGCCCGGCCCAGCGGGCTGACCACCCAGGCGGCGGTCTCGTAGCCGCTCGGCAGCCGCCAGGCGGCGACCTCGGCCCGGGCCTCTGGTGTCAGAGGGCTGTCCTTCTGGCCCTGGGTGCGGCCGGCCTGGTTCCAGAGCGTGCGGCCGTGGCGGATCAGCAGCAGCGCGGTCATGGGTGCGGACGTGGACGCGGTCATTAGCGCGTCGCCCCGAAGTCGGCCCTGGCTTGCCGTAGGATCGCGTCCAGGGCCCCGGCGGCCGCGCCGAGGTCGTGGCCGGCCGCGGCCTCCCCGGCGCCGGCGCGCAGGGCGGCGCGCCGCTCGGGATCGCGGATCAGCGCCCGCAGGGCCGCGGAAAAGGCCGCGATGTCGCCCGGCGGCGTCAGCAGGCCGCCCCGGTCTTCGGCCACCACGGCGGCGACGCCGCCGTAGCACCCGGCGACCACCGGCAAGCCGCTGCCCTGGGCCTCGAGCAGGGCCATGCCGAAGGCTTCCTTCACCGCCGGCCAGGCGTAGAGGTCGGCGGCGGCGAAGATCGCCGGCAGCGCGGCAGCCGGCCGCTGCCCCAGGTAGCGCAGGCGGTCCTGGGGGATCGCCCCGAAGGCGGCCTCGACCTCGGCGCGGGCCGCGCCGTCGCCGACGATCAGAAGCTGCCAGTCCAGGTCGCTCAGGCCATCGAGGGCCTCGGCCAGGGCGCGATAGGACGCCAGCTTGTCGCCGTAGCGCATCATCGCGACCGTCAGCAGCCAGGGTTGCTCCGGGTCCAGCCCGCAGGACGCGGCCAGGGCGGCGCGATGGCGGCCGCGATCGGCGGCGGCGGCGCGGAAGGGCGCCAGGTCGGTGAAGGGCGGCAGGCTGTGCAGGCGCCGGACCTCGGGCAGG
Source organism: Kiloniellales bacterium (assembly GCA_028282935.1). GTDB lineage: Bacteria > Pseudomonadota > Alphaproteobacteria > Kiloniellales > JAKSBE01 > JAKSBE01. The sequence continues at coordinate 7,943 of JANQGU010000428.1, read as the reverse complement.
CCGGGCAGGTCGGCGGGGTTGAGGGCGATCACCGCCGCGGCCTGGTCGAGGGCCGCCAGGGTGGCCTCGTGCCCCGCGGCCCAGGGGCCCTCGGCGCGCTTGCCGGCGACCGAGGCCTCCGCCGCCACGTAGGGGATCCCGAGCCGCCGCGCCGCCGGGGGGCCGACCCAGTCCGGGGCCTTGTAGTAGAGGTGGTAGGTGAACCAGAGATCGGGCCTCTGCGTTGGCGGGCGCCTGAGGCAGCGGGCGGCATAGCGCTCGGCCAGGCGGGCGCCGAGCGCCTGCAGGCGGCGCTGGCGCGCCGGATCGCCCTGCGGGTCGCGGCTGCGCAGGCGACAGGCCAGCTCGACCTCGTGGCCGGCCCGCCGCAGCGCGGACTGGAACAGGCCGGCCAGCAGGCGGTCGCCCGAGGGGTTGGGATGGTCGGGCGGCTTCAGCGGGGCGTAGAAGGCGACGCGCACAACCGCTGCCCCTCTGTCTCTCGATCGGCCGCCTCTCGATCGGCCGCCTCTCGATCAGCCTGGGGCGCCGCGCTCTCCGCCAGGCCGAAGCGCCGGGCCAGGTCGCCGACGCAGCCCTCCAGGTCGAAGCTCTGCCGCACCCGCCGGGCGGCGGCCCGGCCCAGGCCGCGGCGCAGGCCGGGATCGCGGATCAGGCGGTCCAGGGCGGCCGACAGGGCCGCCCGGTCCTCCGGCGGAACCAGGAGGCCGGTGACCTCGGGCTCGATCAGTTCGGGGATGGCCGAGACCTCGGTCGCGACGCAGGCCAGCTCCTGGCTCTGGGCCTCGACCAGGACGTTGGGCAGGCCGTCGCGGTCGCCGTCGTCCGAGATCCGGCTGGCCAGCACGAAGAGGTCGGCGCTGCGGTAGGCCGCCAGGACCTCGGCCTGGGCGCGGGGTCCGCGCCAGTCGATGCGGCCCTGGAGGCCGAGGTCGCTGGCCTGCTGCTGCAGCTTCTGGCGCAGCGGGCCGCCGCCGATGTGGACCAGGCGCCAGGCGCGCTCGGCCGGCAGCGCGGCCAGCGCCCGGAGCAGCAGGTCGTAGCCCTTCTTCTCGACCGCCCGTCCGACCGAGAGCAGGACCACCGGGGCCTCGGGATCAGAACCGTCCCGCGGGCTCCCTGGGGCCTCCGCCGGCGGCGGAAAGCGCGTCATGTCGAGCCCGTGGTAGACCAGCGCCACCTCGCCGCCCGCGCCCCGCGCGGCCAGCGCCGAGAGGTGCGCGGCGCCGTAGGCGGTACAGGTCACGGTCCAGTCCGCGGCTGCCAGCTTCTCCTGCTTCTCCCAGTCGGGGGTGGTCCAGATGTCCTTGGCGTGGGCCGAGCAGGACCAGGGCCGGCCGGTCAGCAGGCCGGCGTAGCGGGTCACCGAGGCCGGGGTGTGGAGGAAGTGCGCGTGCAGCCGGCCGATGCCGGGGTCGAGCTCGGCGGCCAGCACCAGGGCTTGGCCGAAGCGCCGCACCCGGTTGGGCGTCGGGTCGCGGCGCAGGTCCCGCAGCCAGGTGCTGCGGGCGGCAGAATAGCCGGCCTGCCGCCGGAGCCGCCACCAGGCACGGAGCACGCGCAGCGGCTCCTGGTAGAGGTATTCCGGCAGGTAGAGCAGCGGTGCCTCGATCTCGCGGTGCACCGGATGCACCTCGGGGTCCGTCGGGTGCCGCAGGGAGACGATGGTGATGGCCAGGCCCCGGCGCTCCAGTGCCCGGATCTCCTGGGCGATGAAGGTCTCGGACAGGCGCGGATAGCCCTTGAGGACGAAGGCGACGCGGGTGGACGCGGCCTCCCGGGCTTGCCTCGGCAACTCTGAGGTCGTGGCTGTCATGACGCTCTTGGGGGAATCCGCTCGCCGGCCCCGGCTCAGAAGAAGGCCCGCTCGCGAACCGCCGGGAAGGCTTCGACGTCCTTGCGAAGCCAGGGCGCGAGCAGGTTGTTCACGGTGTCGAGACCGTCCAGGAGCCCCGGCACGAAGACCTCCGAGGGCCGGTTCTGATTCGGCAGCTCGCGCAGGGCCTCGGCCATGACCGCGGGGTCGCGCGCGGGATCCTCGCGCAGCATCCGTGCCAGGCCCAGGTCCTGGGCGCGCTGGGCGCGGATCGTCTGCTCCAGCCGCGGCTTCTCGCGCGGCACGATCAGGGCCCGCTTGTCGAGCGAGAGGATCTCGCAGAAGGTGTTGTAGCCGCCCATCGCGACCACCCCGGCCGCCTTCGCCATCAGGCTCTCCATGTGCGGGTCGAAGGTGATCGCGTCGACCCGCTCCAGCCGGGCGGCGCGCTCGATGAACTCGGCCTGGCGTTCCGGCGGCATGAAGGGGCCGAAGACCAACAGCGCGGGATAGGGCAGCAGGCTGTCGGACTCGTAGGCGCGCAGGACCCAGTCGATCAGGACCTCGCCGTCGCCGCCGCCGCCGGGCGTGACCAGAAGGTAGGGTCGGCTGGTGATCTCCGGCGCCTGAACGCTTTCGGCCTGGCCGACCCGGCGCGGCAGGTAGCCGGTGTAGACCAGCTTGCGCTCGACCTTGCCGGGCAGGTTCATCTCGGCCAGGGGGTTGCAGATCTGCCTCAGGCCGAAGACCCAGATCTCGTCGTAGATGTCGCGCAGCAGCGGCAGCACCTTCTTGCGCCGCCATTCGGGCACCAGGAGCCGCGGCTCGTCCATCACGTCGCGCAGGCCCAGGACCAGGCGGGTGCCCCTGGTCTTCAGCTCGGTCAGGGTCTCGGTGACCTCGCCGCGCAGGCCCTGGGGCTCCTTGTCGACGATGAAGACGTCGGGATCGAAGATCTCCGCGGTGTGGCGGATGATCGAGGCGCGCAGCCGCAGGGTCTCCTCGATGTCCAGATGCAGGTTCAGCGAGGTGTACTCGCCGTTGCGCAGCTTGATGACCCCGGGGACCCGGACGAAGTCGACCCGGGCGCGGAAGTCGAAGCTGCCGATGATCGGCGATCCGGAGAGGATCAGGACCGAGAGGTTCTTGTTGTTGGCGACCAGCGAGTGGGCGATCGTCCGACAGCGGCGCAGGTGTCCCAGGCCGAAGCTGTCATGACTGTAGATCAGGACTCGCGTGTCACGGCGGGACCGTGCCATGCTCCCGTCTCCCCCTTCCCTACCCGATTGCAACGCCGCTTGGAGCGACTGGCCCGGATCGTCCATCCAACGACCCGGGCCAAACGGGGGAGAGCCTACGCGAGGCGAAGCGGCGAGTCGATTGGGCTTTTTTCGCGCTCGGCGTGGCTGGTTTACCCTCCCAGGCGGCTCCGCTAAGCTTCGCCGGCGCGGCAGGCGGCCGTTCTCGAGACTGCGGGGCCGATGGAACCCAACCTGTTCAAGTACATCTGGAAACACAGCAAACGGGATCAGCTCTTCATCCTGGTCCTGGTCCTGCTGTCCCTGCCCTTCTACTTCGTCTCGCTGCAGCTGCCCAAGCAGATCGTCAACGACGGCATCGAAGGCAAGGGCTTCGCCGGCCCCGGATCGACCCAGAACTTCCTGAGCCTCGACCTGCCCTTCGGCGAAACGCTCTTCGGGCGCCCGGTCACGCTCTTCGAGGGCTTCGACCTGGAGCAGATGGCCCTGCTCTTTGCGCTCAGCTTCGCCTTCCTGGCCCTGGTGATCGTCAACGGCATCTTCAAGTTCGTGATCAACACCCTGAAGGGCCAGCTCGGCGAGCGGATGCTCCGCCGCCTGCGCTACGAGCTGACCGACCGGGTGCTCCGCTTCCGCCTGGCGCAGTTCAAGAAGGTGCGCCAGGCCGAGGTCGCGACCATGGTCAAGGACGAGGTCGAGCCGCTCGGCGGCTTCATCGGCGACGCCTTCATGACCCCGGTGTTCCTCGGCGGCCAGGCGCTGACCGCCATGGCCTTCATCCTGCTCCAGAACGTCTGGCTCGGCACCGTCGCGGCGGTGATCGTCCTGGTCCAGGCGATCCTGATCCCCAAGCTCCGGGTCCGGATCCTGGAGCTCGGACGGCAGCGGCAGCTGGTCAGCCGGCATCTCGCCGGGCGGATCGGCGAGCTGGTCGCCGGCGCGACCGAGATCCACGCCCACGACACCTCGAACTTCGAGCGGGCGGAGATCTCCCACCGGCTCGGCATCATCTACCGGATCCGCTACGAGATCTTTCGCCGCAAGTTTTTTGTCAAGTTCCTCAACAACTTCCTGTCCCAGCTCACGCCCTTCATCTTCTATGCGGTCGGCGGCTATCTGGTGATCATCGGCCAGCTCAACATCGGCGCCCTGGTCGCGGTCATCGCCGCCTACAAGGACCTGCCGGCGCCGGTGAAGGAGCTGATCGACTGGGACCAGCAGCGCAACGACGTGCAGATCAAGTACGACCAGGTGATCGACCAGTTCCATCCGCCGGAGATGGTCGATCCCGAGAACCAGAAGCCCTACAGCGAGAGCGTCACGCCGCTGACCGGCGAGATCGTCGTGTCCGGCCTCGGCCTGGTCGACGAGAACGGCAACACGCTCCTCAACGGCGTCAGCTTCCGGGCGCCGCTCGAGGAGCACGTCGCCGTGGTCGGACCCAGCAACAGCGGCAAGGACCACCTGACCATGATGCTGGCCGGCCTGACCGCGCCCAGCAGCGGGCGCGTCACCGTCGGCGACTACGACCTGCGCAGCCTCGGACAATGGGTTACCGGGCGCCGCCTTTCCTATGTGGGAGACGATGCCTATCTCTTCTCTGTGAGCGTTGGCGAAAACCTGCTCTACGGCCTGAAGCACGTGCCTCAGCGCCTGTCTGACGCCCTGGACGCCCAGGAGCGCAGCAGCCAGGAGGCCGAGAGCCGGCGCGCGGGCAACATCACCCTCGACATCAAGGACGACTGGATCGACTACGAGGCCGCCGGCGCGACCGGTCCCGAGGACCTCACCGCGCGGATGATCGAGGTGTTGCGCCTGGTCGACCTGGAAGACGACATCTATCGCTTCGGGCTTCAGGGGACCGTCGATCCCAAGGCGCGGCCGGAGCTGGCCGCCGGCCTCCTGAAGGCGCGGGCCGACCTGTCCCGGGTCCTGGCGGAGCGCGGCGCCGGCGACCTGGTCGTCCGTTTCGATCCGGAGAAGTTCAACGACAACGCCACCCTGGCGGAGAACCTCCTCTTCGGGACCCCGGTCGACCCGGCCTACGACGTCGAGCACCTGCCGCAGAACCCGGTCATCGTCAGCATCCTGAAAAGCGAGGGCCTGCTCGACGACCTCGAGGTCATGGCGGTCAACATCGCCCAGACCATGGTCGAGATCTTCGCCGACCTGCCGCCGGGCCACCCCTTCTTCGAGCAGTTCAGCTTCATCGCCTATGACGACCTGCCGGAGTTCCGGGCCCTGATCACCCGCACCGAGAAGTCCGGCTTCAAGTCGCTGAACGAGGACGAGCAGGCGCGCTTCCTGGCGCTGCCCTTCCGCTACATCAAGGGCCGGCATCGCCTCGACCTCAGCGAGGAGTCCTCCGAGAGCTTCGAGGCGCGGATCCTCAAGGCCCGGCATGCGATCTTCGACCGGCTGTTGACCGAGGACGGCAGCGGGCCGGTCGCCTTCTACGATCCGGCGACCTACAACGCTGCCGCCAGCCTGCAGGACAACATGCTCTTCGGCCGCCTCGCCTTCGGGCGGGCCCAGGCCGCCGAGACCGTCGGCACCGCCATGACCGAGGTGCTCGAGACCCTCGACCTTCGCCAGTCGGTGATCGAGGTCGGGCTCGACTACGACGTCGGCCTGGCCGGCAAGCGCCTGTTCCAGACCCAGCGCCAGAAGCTGGCCATGGCACGGGCGATCATCAAGAACCCGGACCTCCTGATCGTCAATCAGGCCTTCAGCGGCATGGACGACGGGACGCGGCAGCGGGTTCTCGACCGGGTGCTGGCGGCGCGCAAGGGCCGCGGCATCGTCTGGGCCTTGCAGGACATGGAGAACGCCCGGGTCTTCGACCGGGTTCTGGTGATGGATGCCGGCCGCGTCGTCCGGGAAGGGCGCTTCGAGGACGTCGCCGGCGCCGAGGCATCGGACGCCCTGGCAGAGGCGGGATAGGAAGTCGGTAAGGGAGATATGGCCATGGGCTTGGCAGAAGAGGTCGAGATTCTAAGGCGGATTCCGCTCTTTGCGAACATCGATCCGGCGAAGCTGAAGCTCATGTGCTTTGCGAGCGAGCGGGTGACCTTCAAGGACAGCGAGGTTCTCTGCCGGCAGGGCGAGACCGGCGATGCCGCCTTCATCATCCTGGACGGCACGGCGGACGTTCAGGTCGAGCGGCGGGAAGGCACGATGAGCGTGGCGACCCTGACCAAGAACGACATCGTCGGCGAGATCGCGATCCTCTGCGACGTGCCCCGCACCGCCACCGTGGTCGCCAAGGGCGAGCTGACCACCCTCAAGGTGACCAAGGATCTCTTCTTCGGCCTGGTCAAGGACTTCCCCGAGATCGGCATCGAGATCATGCGCGTGTTGGCGCATCGCCTGGAGGCGACCACCGGCGAGCTGATCGCCGCCAAGGCCGGCGCCGGCGCCTGAAGCCGGTGTGACGGCGCCACGCCGGATCCGGAGATGAGCCGTCTGGACAGTGCGATCCGCCGCCTGCAGGCGCAGCAGGCCTGCATCGACCACGCCGCCGAAGCCATCGCCGGCCTGCCCGGCCCGGTCCTCGAGCTCGGCCTCGGCAACGGCCGGACCTACGATCACCTGCGCAGCCGCCTGCCGGGGCGGGAAATCTTCGTCTTCGAGCGCGAGGTGGCCGCCCATCCCGACTGCCTGCCCCCGGACTCCCACCTGATCCTCGGCGACTTCGCCGAGACCCTGCCCGAGGCGGCGGCGCGCTTCGGCGCGACGGTGGCCCTGGCGCACGCCGACATCGGCTCCGGCGATCCGGCGGCCAGCCGGCGCTCGGGCGGGCTGGTCGCGCGCTTCGTTCCGCCGCTCCTGCGGCCCGGCGGCCTGCTGCTCTGCGAGCTGGAGCTGGCAGTGCCGGACCTGCAGCGTCTGCCGATGCCCCGCGGCGTCGAAGCCGAGCGCTACTTCTACTACCGGAAGCCCTCAGCCTAGGGTCAGGATCACCGGGACGTGGTCCGAGGGCTGCGGCCAGCTTCGCGCTTCCCGGAACACCGTGATCGAGCGCAGCGCGCCGGCCAGCGGCGGCGTCACCCAGACGTGGTCCAGGCGCCAGCCGTAGTCCCGCTGGAAGGATTCGGCGAAGCGGTAGCCCCACCAGGTGAACAGCGGCTCCTCGGGCGGCACGAAGTGGCGCTCGGCGTCGATGAAGCTGCCGGCCTCGAGCAGGCGCGCCATGTGCTCGCTCTCGACCGGGGTATGCCCGACGTTGCGCAGCAGGCGCTTGTGGTTCCAGACGTCGGTCTCCAGCGGGGCGACGTTGAGGTCGCCGAGCAGGACCAGCGGCCGGTCCGCGATCGCCTCCTCGCGCGCCCAGTCCGCCATCTCGGTCAGGAAGGACAGCTTGTGGTCGAACTTCGGGTTGGCGTCGCGGTCCGGCTTGGGCCCGCCCGAGGGGACGTAGAAGTTGTGCAGCTCGATCTCGCCGTCGAGCCGGACCGAGGCGTGGCGGCGGTCGTCCTTGTCGCACCACGACCTGGCGTTCTGTCCCGCCAGCGGCCGCCGGGACAGGATGGCGACGCCGTTGTAGCCCTTTTCGCCGCGCACGAGCTGGTGCTCGTAGCCCAGGCCGCGCAGCGCCTCGGCCGGGAAGTCCTCGTCGCGGACCTTGATCTCCTGCAGGCAAAGCACGTCGGGCGCCTGGGCCTCGACGAAGCGGGCGATGTTGTCCAGGCGCTGGCGGACCGAATTGACGTTCCAGGTGGCGATTGTCAGCGTCATGATGCGTTCCGGTCCCCGGCCCTACATGGTGTCCTAGAGCAGCCCGCGTTCAGGTGAACGCGGATAAGCTGCTCTATCTATATGAAGTAGATCAAATTATCCCCGTTCAATCGATTCCGATTGAACGGGGT
>JANQGU010000414.1 GCA_028282935.1 Kiloniellales bacterium | reverse complement strand
ACCCCGTTCAATCGGAATCGATTGAACGGGGATAATTTGATCTACTTCATATAGATAGAGCAGCTTATCCGCGTTCACGTGAACGCGGGCTGCTCTAGGGGCCGGAAGGAGAGGATCCATGGAGCGTGAAGACCTGGAGGCCGAGCTTTCGATCCTCCTGACCGAGCTGGAGGGCGAGCCCGAGGATGCCCACGAGATCTATTTGCGCCTCAAGCAGCTGATCGGCAACATGAAGGCCTTCGGCCTGGCCGTGCCGGAGGACCTGGAGCGCCTGGAGCGCGAGATGGACGCGGAGTTCTCGGCCGGCGAGCCGGGCTGAGCCGGCGGGCGGGGCCCGCGAAGGGCGCCCCTGAAGGGGCGAAAGCTGAGGGAGGAAGAGGCGGATGTTGTCGCAAACCGCGAGGCGGTGGATCACCCTGGCGTTCCTGTCGATCAGCGGCCTCGCATTGGCGGGTTGCGAGCTGTTCCGCGCGGACGACCTGGAGGCCTACCAGACGGCGAACTGCGGCCAGCGGAACAGCCACTGGAGCGGCCTCACCTACTACGGCCTGGGCAAGACCGGCCCCCAGATCAACTGGTCGGGCTGCGGCAAGGCCGGAAGCGACCTGCGCCGGGCCGACCTCAACGTCGCCTGGCTGATCGACACGGACCTCTCCGGCGCCGACCTGCGCGACGCCGACCTTTCGGGCGCCAAGCTCGGCGGCGCCAACCTCTCCCAGGCCGACCTGAGGGGCGCCCTGCTGATCGGCGCCGACCTTCAGGGCAGCAACCTGAGCGGCGCCGACCTGCGCGGCCTCGACCTCGGCGGGATCAGCCTGCGCGGCGCCGACCTGAGCAACGCCAAGCTGAACGGCGCCAACCTGCGCGGCGTCAACCTCACCGAGACCAAGCTGGAGGGCGCCGACCTTTCCAGCGCCAGGTGGGTCTTCGCGCCGGCGATCTGCACCGAGGGCTCGCTCGGCGGCTGCCAGTACTGAGGCCGCTTCCCGGCCAAGCCTTTCCACCGAAACGCCTCGGTCGCGCGCCGCACGCCCGTTGCGGCGCCAGATATCCAGGGGAGTAGGGATCATGGCAGAGGCACTCGCGAACCAGGCGCTCCTGAGGGACCAGAACCACCTCCCGCCGCTGCGGCAGGCCGTGCCGCTGGGCATCCAGCACGTGCTGGCCATGTTCGCCAGCAACATCACCCCGGCGATCATCGTCAGCCTCGCCGCCGGCTTCGCCTTCGGCTCCGGCGAGATGGTCTATATGATCCAGATGGTCATGGTCTTCGCCGGGGTCGCGACCCTGATCCAGACCGTCGGCCTGGGCCCGGTCGGCGCCCGCCTGCCGGTGGTCCAGGGCACCAGCTTCGCCTTCATCCCGGTCATGGTGCCCGTGGTGAAGTCCGCCGGGATGGCGGCGCTCTTCGGCGGCATCGTCATCGGCGGCCTCTTCCATTTCCTCCTCGGCACCGTGATCGGCCGGATCCGCAACCTGCTGCCGCCGCTGGTCACCGGGATCGTGGTCCTGACCATCGGGCTGGCGCTGATCCCGGTCGGCATAAAGTACGCCGCCGGCGGCGTGCCGCTGATCGGTAAGCCCGGCTTCGGCGGCCTGGACCACTGGGGCCTGGCCCTGGTGGTCATCTTCGTGACCCTGGGCCTGAAGTTCTTCGCCCGGGGCATGGTCTCGGCGGCGGCGGTCCTGATCGGGCTGGTCGCCGGCTACCTGGTCGCGATCCCCCTGGGCATGGTCGACTTCGGCCGGGTCGCCGGGGCGGCCTGGTTCTCGGTGCCCTCGCCGCTGCACTTCGGCTTCGAGATCAACGCCGCGGCCATCATCGGCATGTGCCTGATGTCGGTGGTCTCGGCGATCGAGACGGTCGGCGACATCTCCGGGATCACCAAGGGCGGCGCCGGCCGCGAGGCCAGCGACAGGGAGATCGCCGGCGGCACCATGGCCGACGGCCTGGGCACGGCCCTTTCGGGCCTCTTCGGCGGCCTGCCGAACACCTCCTTCAGCCAGAACGTCGGCCTGGTCTCCATGACCGGGGTCATGAGCCGCCACGTGGTGACGATCGGGGCGCTGTTCCTGGTCTTTGCCGGGCTGATCCCCAAGGTCGGGGCGGTGATCGCGGCCATGCCCATCGCGGTGCTGGGCGGCGGCGTGATCGTCATGTTCGGCATGGTGGTCTCGGCCGGCATCAACATGCTGAGCGACGTCCGCTGGACCCGCCGCAACATGGTGATCCTGGCGATATCGCTGTCTGTCGGCCTGGGGCTTCAGGCGGTGCCGGAGTCCCTGCAGCACCTGCCGGCGACCCTGAAGATCCTGCTCACCTCGGGCCTGCTGCCGGCCGCGACCCTGGCGGTCGTGCTCAACCTCTGCCTGCCGGAAACCGCGGAAGACTGACGCAAGGCACGGCTGTCCGGTTTGGATCGGGTCGGCGAGTTCCTCCTCCCCCTTGATGGGGGAGGACCAAGGAGGGGGTGGCGGCCGTAAGGCCGCAAGCAACGGCTCCTTGGGTGCGAATTCTGACAGGGTACCACCCCCACCCCAACCCTCCCCCATCAAGGGGGAGGGAGCTTCGCTGCGATGTCGCCACTAGACGGCCTCCGCCGCGGCAACTCCAGGCCCCGCTAGGCACCCTCGACAGAAATCGGGCGCCGGTCCGAAGACGCGACGCCCGATGAAGGAAATACGCGCCAGAGGCGCGTTGACAGGGAAAGGGGAACGCTCTGTCAGATCTCGTTACGCGGCAAGCCGGCGGCTGGATCACCACTTGCTCAAGGATTCGCCGCAAAGAGGTCCGGGTCCGGATCGAAAAGGCGGCGCCTCAGGGCTTCGCGCCGTCCTCCAGCCAGCGGCCGAAGTCGCGCAGGGCCTCGACCGTCGCCCCGGGCCGCTCGACCGGGATCAGGTGCCCGGCGTCGCGGAGGTCCAGGCGCCTGGCCCGGGGCAGCCGGGCGTAGAGGGCCTCGAGGTCGTCCCGGTCGAGGAAGATCCGGTCCTGCAGCCCGGTCATGACCAGGGTCGGCAGGTCGAGCTGCTCGTAGGGCAGGTCCCAGTCCGCCCGCGCGGATTGGGCCAGCAGGTTGTAGTGGCCGTGGGCGGGATCCAGGGGCTCGTAGGGCGCCTCGGTCAGGAAGCCGGCGCGGATCTCCCTCAGCCGCGCCTCGTTGACCAGCAGCGGCATGTTGAGGTCCATGAGCAGCCGCAGGCCACCGACCCGGGCGGCACGCAGGGTCGCGTCGTTGATCCAGTCCAGCCGCGGCCCGGGCCGGCGCAGGGTGTTGATCAGCACCAGGCCCTCCGCCGCCGCGCCCGCGAGGTAGGCGCCGGCAGCGAAGAGGCCGCCGATCGAGAGGCCGACCAGGACCGGCCGCGGCGGCCGCAGCTCGGCCAGCAGGCGGCAGAGGTCCTCGACGATCAGGGCCTGGCCGAGCTCGCTGCCGGCAGTGAAGGGGCTGTCCGCCTGGCCGCGGAAGTTGTAGGCCAGGGTGCCGTACCCGGCGTCCCGCAGTGCCGGCGCGATCTCGGCCTCCCACATGGCGGTCGAGCCGGTCAGGGCGTTGACGAAGACGAAGGTCAAGCCCCGGGCGCCCGGCGGTGCGTAGTCGTAGAAGAGCCCGTTGCCGGGCGACAGATCAAGCTGCGGCACCCCCGCCTCCCCTGCGGCTGCTCGTTCCAGAACTCCAGAATAACAGGGAAAAGGGCGTGCCGGAGCCCGGAAAAGAGGCGCCCCGGGGCCGGCCGGATGCCGGCGCCCGGGGCGAGTCCCGGAGGGGTAGGTCCTACTTCGCCTTGACGATCTCCCAGGAGCCGTCGGGCTGCCAGCAGGCCGTGCCGTAGACCTGCTGCTCCTTGCCGGCCACGGTCGCGTTGGAGATGAACTCGCGGCAGTAGCGGCCGTCCTCGCGCTCGTAGCTGGCCTTCGGCGTCACCTCGTAGCTGGCCTCGGTGCGCGGGTTGTTCCAGATGATGGTCGAGCCGTCCGGGGCGTTGTGAAGGGTCTCGCCCATGCAGTAGCTGTCCTGCAGGTCGATCCCCTGGCCCAGGGTCGCGCCGACCAGGATGCCGGCCAGGGTGCCGCCGATGATGGCCGCGGGATCGCCCTCGCCGGCCGCCGCGCCGAGCGCCGCCCCGGCGCCGCCGCCGAGCAGGCCGGCGGCCAGGCCGGTGTTGCAGCGTCCGATCGCGCCGCCGCCGTAGGTCTGGGACCAGCGATCGCCGTAGTCGCGGCGGTGGCGCCGCCAGCGGCCGTCGTCGTCATCGTCGTCGTCGTAATAGTAGTAGTGGTGATGCTCGACGACCTTGCGCTTGCGGCGCTTGTGCTTGTGCTTGTGGTGATGGTGGCGGCCGTGCCGATGCCAATGGCGGCCGTGGCGGTGCTTGCCGTAGTAGTACTCCTCCTCGTAATAGCGGTCGTCGTCGTCATCGTCGTCGGCCGCCGCAGGGGCGGCGCCGATCATGGCGAGCACCAGACCGGTGATCACGGCGGCGAGCAGAAGCCGGGCCATAAGGGATTGCCGGTACAGCATGGTTTCGTTCCTTCGCTGCTTGTCCCTCGAAGGCCGGGTATCGCCGAGCCGCCGCGACGGCGCCCCGATTTCCGGGTGGGGTCCGACCTTCGTCTGCTAGGTATTACGGAGACAAGCGGGGGCGCATCCCCTCGTGGGAAAAGCAGCGAAGAGGGGCGGAAAACCGAAGTTTCAGCGCAGGCCGATGGCCTTGGGCGCGGCCGCGGCGGGCTCCTTGACGGCCTCGATCTCGCGCGGCCGGAGATGGGCGTGCCACTTCCATTCCCAGAGCTTGAAGCCGCGCGACAGCAGATAGACCAGGAGCATGTAGATCACCGCGGCGGCGATGAAGCCCTCGAAGGCGAGGTAGTACTTGGCGTTGAGGGTCCGCCCGGCGCCCAGGATGTCGACGATGGTCACCGTGCTGGCGACCACCGAGCCGTGCAGCATGAAGATGACCTCGTTGGAATAGGCCGGCAGGGCCCGGCGCAGGGCGCTGGGCAGGACGATCCGCCGCATGCGGGTCCAGGGCGACATGCCGCAGGCCTTGGCGGCCTCGATCTCGCCGTGGGGCGTCGCCTCGATCACCCCGCGGAAGATCTCCGTCGTGTAGGCCGCGGTGTTCAGGGTGAAGGCGATCAGGGCGCACCACCAGGCCTCGCGCAGGAAGGGCCAGAGGAAGCTGTCGCGCACGGCCTCGAACTGCCCCAGGCCGTAGTAGATCAGGTAGGTCTGGACCAGCAGCGGGGTGCCGCGGAAGACGTAGACGTAAGCCCAGACGAGCTGGTTCAGAACCGGCTGGCGCGCGGCGCGGACGATGCCCAGGGGGATCGCCAGGGCGCCGCCGATCAGCAGCGAGAAGAACACCAGCCCGACGGTGTTCATCAGCCCCTGGAGGAAGAGGTCGTAGTGCTGGGCGATCAGGACGAAGTCGAGCGGCGAGGTGGTCTCGCTGAACTCGGTCAGGGCCTGCAGCCAGCCGCCGCTCTCCGCCATGGCCTCAGGCCCTCCTCACGCCGGCGCTGTACTTCCGGTCCAGCCAGCGCAGGCCGGCGTCGGAGACCGCGGTCAACACCAGGTAGATGACCAGGGTCACGAACATGAAGGTGAAGAGCTGGCGCTGGGAGCGGCCGGCGGTGAAGGCCTCGTAGACCAGCTCCTGCAGGCCCAGGACCGAGACCAGGGCGGTGGTCTTGAGCAGCACCAGCCAGTTGTTGCCGAAGCTGGGCAGGGCGTAGCGGACGAGCTGCGGCCAGACGATGCGCCGGAACACGAGGCTGCCGTCCATGCCGCAGGCGATGCCGGCCTCGATCTGTCCGCGCGGGATCGACAGATAGGCGCCGCGGAAGGTCTCGGTCATGTAGGCGCCGAAGATGAAGCCGATGGTCAGCACGCCGGCGACGAACTGGTTGATCTCGACGTAGCCCCAAAGGCCGGTCGCCTCGCCGACCCGGTTGAGCAGGATCTGGCCGCCGAAGAAGAGCAGCAGCATGAGCACCAGGTCCGGGACGCCCCGGATCAGGGTGGTGTAGGCCTCGCCCAGCTTGCGGGCCGCCGCCACCGGGGAAAGCTTGGCCCAGGCGCCGAGCAGGCCCATGAGGACGCTCAGGGTGATGGAGGCGAGGGCGATCTCGATGGTCACCAGGGTGCCGCGCAGGATGCTCGGCATGTAGTCGATGACCGTTTCCATCTGGCTTCGCCCTCGCTTCGATCTCGGGTGGACTCGTCTTCAGGCCCGGCCTCAGGCCTGGGGGGTCGGCGGCGGGCGGTGACCCGGCCCGCCGCCCGACCCGGCCGAGACCTCCGGCGTCAGGACCCGGCGCCGAAGATGTCGAAGTCGAAGTACTTGGCGTTGATCTTGGCGTAGGTGCCGTCGTCGCGGATCGCCTTGATCGCCTTGTCGAAGGCCAGGCGCAGGTCGTCCTCGCCCTTGCGCACCGCGATGCCGGCGCCCTCGCCGTGGCATCCCAGGTCGAACTGGTCGTCGCCGAGGAAGGCGAAGTCCTTGCCCTCGGGCTTGGTCAGGAAGCCCTCGAGCGACTGGATCGAATCGGAGATCTGCAGGTCGATCCGGCCGGAGGCGAGATCCAGGAAGACCTCCTCCTGGGTGCCGTAGAGCTTCAGCTCGACCTCCGGAAAGGCCTTTTCCATGTAGCACTGGTGGATCGTGCCGCGCTGGACGCCGACGGTCTTGCCCTTGAGGCCCGCCGCGGTCGCCTCGAAGCCGGCGTCCTTGGCGGCGACGAACTTCGCCGGGGTGTTGTAGTACTTGCCGGAGAAGTCGACCCGCTTCTTGCGCTCCTCGGTGATCGACATGGAGGCGACGATGGCGTCGTACTTCTTCGCCAGGAGGGCCGGAATGATGCCGTCCCAGTCCTGCTCGACCAGCTCGCACTCGCGGCCCATCTTCTCGCAGAGGGCCTTGGCGATATCGATGTCGAAGCCCTTCAGCGTGCCGTCGGCCTCCTTCCAGGAGAACGGCGGGTAGGCGCCCTCGACGCCGATCCGCAAGGGGTCCTCGGCCTGCGCCACGGACGCCAGTCCCAGCGCCAGGGCGCCGGCCGCGATCGCTGCCTTGAACTTGTTGAAACGCATAGATTTTCTCCCTCTAAAGATTCTTGTATGAGAACGACCTTGAGCAGTCCGGTTCCCTGTTTGGCGTCGGCGGCGCCGGTCAGTCCCTGGTCCGCGCCAGGAATTGGCGAAAACGCTCCGAGCGCTGCTGGCCGAAGACTTCGGCCGGGGGTCCCTGCTCCTCGACCCGGCCTTCGTGCAGGAAAACGACGTTGTTGGAGACCTCGCGCGCGAAGCCCATCTCGTGGGTGACGACCATCATGGTGCGGCCCTCCTCGGCGAGCTGCCGCATGACCAGCAGGACCTCGCCGACCAGCTCGGGATCGAGGGCCGAGGTCGGCTCGTCGAAGAGCAGCACGTCCGGCTCCATCGCCAGGGCCCGGGCGATGGCGACGCGCTGCTGCTGGCCGCCGGAGAGGTGCGCCGGGTAGTAGTCCTTGCGCTCCTCGATGCCGACCTTCTGCAGCAGGGCCTCGGCCCGCTCGACGGCCTCGGCCTTGGGCACCTTGAGCACGTGGACCGGCGCCTCGATGACGTTCTCCAGGACCGTCATGTGGCTCCAGAGGTTGAAGCTCTGGAAGACCATGGCCAAGCGGGTGCGGATCCGCTCGACCTGCTTGTTGTCGGCCGGCTTCGCCTTGCCCAGGCGGTCCCTGGTCATGGCGATGGTCTCGCCGCCGACGGTGACGCGCCCGGAATCCGGTGTCTCCAGAAGGTTGATGCAGCGCAGGAACGTGCTCTTGCCCGAGCCGCTGGCCCCGATCATGGCGATGACGTCGCCGACGTGGGCGGTGACCGAAACGCCTTTCAGGACCTCGACGGGGCCGAAGCTCTTATGAATATCTTCCGCGACGAGCGCCGCCTGTCCGTTGCGCCCCACGCACGATCACTCCCTGCCGTTTACTTCTTGTTTTCCTTTTGTCGCAAACGGTAATCGGCTTTTTCCTATTGTGCAAAAGGAAATGCCGGCCCTGGACGTCGGAGCCGGCAATGATAAAAACTATTTAAAGACAATAGCTTGGACGATCAGGCGCGGCCTTCATCCTTCAGGAGGGCGTTCAGGCGCTTACGTTCCTCGGCATTGAGGTCCGGTGTCGGAGCCGGCCCCGCCCCCGCCTCGCGCCCGCGCTGGCGGAAGTAGGCGGCGACCGCCAGGCCGCCCAGCAGCAGGATCGCGGCGGGACCGAACCACAGCAGGTAGGTCTGCGGCTTGAAGGGCGGGTTCAGCAGGACGAAGTCGCCGTAGCGCTCGACCAGGTAGTCCAGCACCTGCTGGTCGCTGTCGCCGGCCACCAGGCGCTCGCGGACCAGGACCCGGAGGTCCTTGGCCAGCTCGGCGTTGGAGGAATCGATGTTCTCGTTCTGGCAGACCAGGCAGCGGATGTCCTCGGACAGCTCGCGGGCCCGGGCTTCCAGCTCGGGATCGTCGAGGATCTCGTCGGGCTCGACCGCCAGGGCGGACCAGGCGAAGGCCAGGGCGGCCAGGGGCATGAGCAGACCGGGAAGGAGCCGGGTGAAGGGACGAGGGGTCATTGCTTGAGCTCCTCGATCAGGGGCCGGATGGTTTCCTCGTAGTCGCTGACCTGCATCGGGCCGATGTGCTGGTAGCGGATCCGTCCCTCGCTATCGATGATGTAGGTCTCGGGCACGCCCGAGACGCCCCAGTCGATGCCGGTCCTGGCGGTGAGGTCGGCGCCGATGCGGCTGTAGGGGTTGCCGAGCTCGGCCAGCCAGGCCACGGCGTCGGCCGGCTTGTCGCGGTAGTTGATCGCGACCAGCTTTACGTCGCCCTTCGCGGCCAAGTCCATGAACACCGGATGCTCGACCCGGCAGGGCACGCACCAGGACGCGAAGAAGTTGACCAGCATGACGTCGCCGTTCAGGTCGGCGGTCTTGAGGCCCGGGATCTCCAGGCCCGTGACCGCCGGCAGGTCGAAGTCCGGGGCCGGCTTGTCGACCATGGCCGAGGGCACCCGGCTCGGATCGCGATCCGGCGCCAGGCCCCAGACGAAGGCCACGACCAGCACCGCGAAGACCGCGATCGGCAGCAGCAGGATGACCCGCTTGCTCACGACCACGGCCCTCAGGACGCCGTTGCGGGCGCCGAGGCGGCCGGGGCCGCGCGGCGACGGGGCGCACCGACCCTGAGGCGTCGGTCGCTGAGCGACACCAGGCCGCCGATCACCATCAGCAGGCAGCCGGCCCAGAGCCAAGGCACCAGGGGCTCGTGATAGATCCGCACCGTCCAGCCGCCCTGGCCGTCGGAATCGCCGATCACCGCATAGAGGTCGGAGATGCCGGTGGTGTGGATCGCCGCCTCGGTGGTCGGCATGCGCTGGACCGGATAGAAGCGCTTCTCAGGCGTCAGCTCGGCGACCGGCTGGCCTTCGAGGGTCACGGTGAAGCGGCCCATCTCGCTGAAATAGTTCGGTCCGCGCATCTCGCGCACCTCTTCGAAGCGGTAGTTGTAGCCGGCCACCTCGACGGTCTCGCCCGGACGCATGACCCGCACCTCTTCGGCCTTCCAGGCCGAGGAGGCGGTCATGCCGGCGACGGCGACCGCCATCCCGATGTGGGCGAAGGTCATGCCGTAGGCCGCCCTGGGCAGGCGCAGGGCCCGCGACAGGCTGGCCGCCGGCGGGATCCGGAAGAGCTGCACCCGGTCGGCCCATTCCGCCAGGGTGGCGAAGAACAGCCAGGCGGCGAGGGTCATGCCGACGATGGCCAGCACCGGCCCGCCCTGCTGCAGGTACCAGGTCACCAGGCCGGCGGCGAAGGTCAGGCCGGCCGCGACCTTGAGGCGGCCGAGCGCGCCCGCCAGGTCGGCCCGCTTCCAGGGCAGGAACGGCCCGACGGCCATGGCCGCGATCAGCGGCAGCCCGAAGATCGCGGAGAAGAGGTTGAAGTAGGGCGCGCCGACCGAGAGCTTGTAGTCGAAGGCCTCGGCGAAGAGCGGCGCCATGGTGCCGATGAAGACCGTGCCGGTCGCCACCGCCAGCAGCAGGTTGTTCAGCACCAGGCCGCCCTCGCGGCTGATCGGGGCGAAGAGGCCACCGGCCTTGAGCGCAGGCGCCCGCAGCGCGAAGAGCACCAGCGAGCCGCCGATGGCGATGCAGAGCAGGACCAGGATGAAGAGGCCGCGCTCGGGATCGGTCGCGAAGGCGTGGACCGAGGTCAGGAGGCCGGAACGGACGATGAAAGTGCCGATCAGCGACAGCGAGAAGGTCAGGATCGCCAGCAGGATGGTCCAGATCTTCAAGGCGTCGCGCTTCTCGACCACGATCGCGGAGTGCAGCAGCGCGGTGCCCATCAGCCAGGGCATGAAGGAGACGTTCTCGACCGGATCCCAGAACCACCAGCCGCCCCAGCCGAGCTCGTAGTAGGCCCACCAGCTGCCCAGCGCGATGCCGGCGGTCAGGAAGAGCCAGGCGAGCAGGGTCCAGGGCCGCACCCAGCGCGCCCAGGCGGCATCGACCCGGCCCTCGATCAAGGCCGCCACCGCGAAGGCGAAGGCGATGGAGAAGCCGACGTAGCCGACGTAGAGCATGGGCGGATGGAAGGCGAGGCCCGGGTCCTGGAGCAGGGGATTGAGGTCCCGGCCGTCCAGCGGCACCGGGAAGATCCGCTCGAAGGGGTTGGAGGTGAGCAGCGAGAAGGCGAGGAAGCCGACGGAGATCAAGGCCTGGACCGAGAGCACCCGGGCGCGCAGGGTCGGCGGCAGGTTGCCGCCGAAGCCCGCCACCGCGGCCCCGAAGAGCGCCAGGATCAGGATCCACAGCAGCATCGAGCCCTCGTGGTTGCCCCAGACGCCGGTGACCTTGTAGAGCATCGGCTTGGCCGAGTGGGAGTTCTGCGCCACGTTGGCCAGGGAGAAATCGGAGATGATGTAGGCCTGCATCAGCGCCAGGAAGGACGTCAGCACCAGGAGGAACTGAAGCTGCGCGGCGGGCCGCGCCACCGCCATCCAATTGGCCCGGCCCTGGGCCGCCCCGATCATCGGCAGGGTGCCTTGGACGATCGCGACCACCAGGGCCAGGATCAGGGCGAAGTGACCGATTTCCGCGATCATTGGCTGCTGTCCTCCCCTTCGAAGTGGCGCCACTGGCCCGATTCCTTCAGGGCGTCAGCGACCTCCTTGGGCATGTAGTTCTCGTCGTGCTTGGCCAGGACCTCGCGGGCGGTGAAGAGCCCGTCGGGTCCCAGGCTGCCTTCGGTCACCACGCCCTGGCCCTCGCGGAAGAGGTCCGGCAGGATCCCGGTGTAGGAGACCGGGACGCTGTTCGACAGGTCGGTGATCCGGAAGGTCGTGGTCACGCCGTCGGCGTTGCGCTCGACCGAGCCTTCCTCGACCAGGCCACCAAGGCGGAAGGCGCGCGCCGGCGGCTGCGGCCGCTCGGCGAGGTCGGAGGGGCTGTAGAAGAACACGATGTTGTCTTCCAGGGCGGTCAGCACCAGCGCCGCGGCGCCGAAGAGCGCCAGCAGGCCGACCGAGATCAGCATCAGGCGGCGGCGTTTCGGTTTCATGCTTCGACTCCCCTCTGCTCCGCTCCGGCCTTCTGGGCCACCTCCGCCGAGCGCGCCTCGCCCCGCGTGCGGCGGGCGCCGGCGGCCTCGAGTCGCGCCAGCTCGCGCTGGTTGGCGCGCAGGCGGCGCAAGGTGGACACCACCATGATCGCCATGATCAGGAAAGTGAGGCCGAAAGCTGGCCAAACGAAGGCGGCATAGCCGCCCATGTCGAAGAAATCTGCCAAGGTACCTCCTCGCTCCCCGTCCCTTAACCGCCGTCTCTTATCGTCGTCTCTGGCCGCCGCCTTTCCTGGCCTAGCCGGCCGCCGCGCCCTGCAGGGACAGGGCCCGCACCCGTGCCGCCAGCAGCTCGCTCTTCATCCTGAGCAGCTGCAGGGTCAGGAAGAAGGTCATGTAGCCGGCGCCCATGGCCAGCAGCGGCCAGAGCATCGCGGGATCGATCGCCGGGGAGTCCAGCCGGGTCAGGCTGGCAGGCTGATGCAGGGTGTTCCACCAGTCGACCGAGAACTTGATGATCGGCACGTTGACGAAGCCCACCAGGGCCAGGATCGCCGCCGCCCGCTGGCCCCGGGAGGCGTCCTCGAAGGCGTTGTAAAGGGCGATGTAGCCGAGATAGAGGAAGAACAGGATCAGCACCGAGGTCAGGCGCGCGTCCCAGACCCACCAGG
>JANQGU010000400.1 GCA_028282935.1 Kiloniellales bacterium | reverse complement strand
CTCGGGCAGGGCGGCCGGCCAGGCCTTGAGGAAGCGCTCCAGGGCCTCGTGGATCAGGATGCCCCGCTCGGCGGCGCCGGGATCGGCGTCGAGCGGCTCCAGCGCCCGGAGCTTCAGGATCTCCGAGGCGTAGAGGGCGTAGGGATCGCGCCGCCAGGTCTCGACCCGGGTGACCGAGAGCTTGCGCGGCCGTGCCGCCAGGGGCGGGCGGGGCGCCGGCGGCTTGACTGCGACCGGCGCCGCCGGCCGGTCCAGCGCCTCGGCCCAGGCCCGCCACTGCGGCGCCTCGGCGCGCCAGGCTTCGGCCCTCTCGAGGCTCTGCAGCAGGGCCTCCAGGCGCAGCAGCCAGCGCGACGGCACCGTCGGCGTGCCCTCGACCCGCAGCGCGCGGGTCAGGAAGAGCCGCGGCGCGGTGAAGGCCTGAAAGAAGTCCTGGGCCGCCAGGCCGATGCGCCGTTCCGGCGGCGGCAGGCCGAAGTCGCGCCGCATCGGCCGGCTGAGCCAGGGCCCGGCCTCGACCTCGGCCGGCCAGGTGCCCTCGTTGAGGCCGCCGAGCACGACCACCTCGGCATGCTGCAGGCGCGCCTCCAGGGGGCCCCAGATGTGCAGGCGCGGATGCCGGCCGAAGCGGGGCCGGACCACCCGCCCGGCCAGCAGGCTGTCGAAGAGCCCGGGATAGCCGCCGGGCTCCAGGGTCACGCCGTCGTCGGCCGCGGCCAGCAGGTCGGCGAGGAACTCGGCGGCCGCCTCCCCGGCCTCGCCGGTCCAGAGCCGCGCCGCGCCCTGGAGGTCGTCGCTGGCCGCCAGGGCCTCGGCGGCGGCGATCTGCGCCTCGACCAGTTCGGCCAGCCGGCGGCGCCGGCCGCCGAAGACCTTGAGCAGGGGCTTGAGGCGCTTTTCCAGGTCGGCGAGGAAACCCGACAGCCCGGAGCCGCCCTTGGCGGCTCGCAGGGCCTGGCGCAGACCGGCGAAGCCGGGCGCCGGGCGCGGGCCGCGCAGGACCGCGCGCTCGAGCTCCCGGACCCGGGCGCGAAAGGCCCCGGGCGCCTGGCCGCCGGCGGCCAGGGGATGCTTGAGCGCCGCCAGCAGCGGCACCGGCGCGAGCTGGGCCGCGGCCAGGGCCGCGAGCAGGCGCAGGAACATGCCCGGCGGGGTCTCGGCCAGGGGCCGGCCGGCCGAGTCGTCGACCAGGATCTCCCAGCGCCGCAGCTCGGCGCCGACCCGCCGCGCCAGGCCGCGGTCCGGGGTCACCAGGGCCGCGGTCCGGCCCTCGGTCTCCAGCGCCTGGCGCAGGACCAGGGCGATGACCGCCGCCTCCTCGCCGGGATCCGCGCAGTCGACCCGGGTGACGCCGGCCAGGGCGGCGTCGCGCTCGGCCTCCGGCAGGCCCGCCGCCAAGTCTCGCCAGGCCGCGGTCGCCGGCGCCGGGCGCAGCGCCCAGGCGGCCAGGCGCCGGCGCGAGGCCAGCTTGTCGGCGATCTCGGCCGGCCACTCCGCGACCGACTCGCGCTCGACCCCGAGGCGCTCCAGCAGCCTCGCCAGGCCGTGCTGGGGATGCGCCGGGTCCTCGCGGATCAGCGCCCAGGTCTCGGGCTCGGCCTCCCGGTCCAGGCCGGGCAGGACGACCTCGCCCCGGGGCAGGCGCGCCACCCTGGCCAGCAACGCCGCGGTCGCCGGGATGCTGCCGGTCGAGCCGGCGGCGATGACCGGCCGCGTCGGCGGCGCCCGCTCCCAGAGCGCCGTCTGGGCCTCCAGCAGCCGGCGGCGGCGCTCGGCACCGCCGATCGCGCCTTCCGCGGCCAGGATCTCGGGCCAGGCCTCCTGCAGGATGCCGAGGAAGCGCAGGGTGATCTGCCAATGGTCGGCGTAGGCCTCGGGCACCAGGTCCTGGAGCCGGTCCAGGCCGAGGCCTTCGGTCTCGACCTGGTCGAGGAAGCGCCCCAGCTCCTGGGCGAGCCTGAGGGCCTGCTCCTCGTTCAGGGGGCCGCCCGGACCCGCGGTGCTGGCGCCCAGCTTCAGGATCAGGCGGGACAGCAGCAGGTCGCGGCGCAGCGGCGGGATCGCCGGCGGCAGGTCCGGGTCCAGGACTCCGCCCAGGCCCTCCTGCTCCGCCAGGACGAGCTCCTCGGGGTCGAGGTCGCCCAGGGGCAGGCAGCGCGGCAGGACCAACGGGCGGCCGCCGGAGGCCCTCAGGAAGGCATCCTGGATGGCCCGGCAGGCGCGCCGCGTCGGCAGCAGCAGGGTGACGTCGGAAAGCCCCAGCGGATCGTCGCCGAAGCGCGCCAGCAGGCCGGCGGCCAGGGCGTCGACGAAGGAGACGCCGGCGGCTATCGAGCTGACCGCGGGCGTCTCCGCGGTCATTGCTGGCCCGCGGTCATCGGTGAATCGCCCGGACGCTCATGTGATGCATGGCGTCCTCGGCGAACTTCAGGTCCTCGGGCGTGCCGACGTGGAACCACTCGCCGTCATGGCAGATGCCGTGCAGCCGGCCCCGCTCCGCCGCCAGGTCGTAGACCCGGTTCAGCGAGAAGGGGCCGTCCGGCATGGTGTCGAAGAGCTTGGAGTCCATGATCTGCATGCCGCCGAAGACGAAGGGCGCGACCTCGCGCTCACGGCGCCGGCGCACCACCCCGACCGGGTCCAGGAAAAAATCCCCCAGGCCTTCGTAGCCATAGGCGAAGACGCATTCGTGGAGCAGCAGCAGGCAGTCCATCTTGCGGCCGTCCCAGGCCTCGGCCAGGCGCCGCAGGGCGGAGTCCCGGCCGTCGAGCCAGAGCACGTCGCCGTTGACCACGAAGAAGGGCTCCTTGCCCAGCTGCGGCAGCGCCTTCTTGACCCCGCCGCCGGTCTCCAGGATCTCCGGCTCGGGCGAGTACAGGATCTCGGGCGCCTTGCGGTCGGCGAGGTGCGCCTCGATCATCTCGCCCAGGTGATGCAGGTTGACCACCGCCTTCTTGACCCCGGCCTCGGCCAGGCGGTCGAGGATGCGGTCGAGCATGGCTTCGCCGTTCACCTCGACCAGGGGCTTGGGCAGGGTCTCGGTGATCGGCCGCATCCGCTTGCCGAAGCCGGCGGTCAGGACCATGGCCTGCCTGGGGCCGCGTCGGCGCCGGCTCATGCCGCGGTCCCCCGGGGCGGCGCGATCCGCTCGGCCGGCGGGACCTCGCGGTCGAACCAGGCCCGCACCGGAGCCAGCGCCGGATGCGCCAGGTCGCCCTGCAGGAGGCGCCAGACCCGCGGGATGTGCTTCAGGTAGCCGGGCTTGCGGTCGCGGCGGTCCAGGCGGGTGAAGATGCCGATGATCTTGGCGTGGCGCTGGGCGCCCAGGACGCTCATGGCGGCGCGCAGCCGGGCGCCGTCGAGGGCCGCGAAGGCGGCGTGATAGCGTTCGATCATCTCCTCCACCAGCTTCGCGTCGATGTCGCGCCGGGCGTCTTCCAGCAGCGAGACCAGGTCGTAGGCCGGCGAGCCGCGCAGCGCGTCCTGGAAATCGAGCAGGCCGCAGGCGGCCACGCCGGCGCGGCCCTCCAGGACCATGAGGTTGTCGACGTGGTAGTCGCGCAGGACCAGCGTCTCGGGCAGGGCCTGCGCGGCCGGGAAGACCGCGCGCCAGGCCTCGATGTAGGACTCGCGCGACGGCGCCGGGACCGGCCCGCCGCGCAGCGCCGGCAGGAACCAGTCGGTCAGCAGCAGGGCCTCTTGCAGCAGGCGGGGCTCGTCGTAGGGCGGCAGCTCGCCGGCGCCCGGCAGGTCCGGCGACCAGCCCCGGTGCAGGGCGATCAGGGTGTCGATCGCCAGGCGGTAGAGCGCGGCCTCGTCGTCGCCCCGGGCCAGGACCTGGGTGAAGGTCGCGTCGCCCAGGTCCTCCAGCAGCATCAGGCCCGCGTCCTCGTCGACCGCCAGCAGACGCGGCGCCGAAAGGCCGAGCCGCAGCAGCAGCGCGGCGACCCGCTCGAAGGGCCGCACGTCCTCGGGCGGCGGCGCATCCATCAGCACCGCCCGCGCGCCGTCCCGCTGCAGCCGCAGGTAGCGGCGAAAGGAGGCGTCGGCGGCCAGGATCCGGCGCTCCGCGCGGCCCCAGCCCTGGGCGTCGAGAAAGGCCTGGATGACGTCTTCGCGGGTGCTCAAGTCTCGGGTTCTCCGTCGAGATCCAGGGCGGCCACGCGGGCGGCCCAGGCGCCCCGGCCCTCGAGCCGCGCGACGCGGGCCTCGGGCGAGGCGCCGAAGTCGAGGCGCAGGTCGAGGCGGTCCTCCGGCAAGAGGGGACCGAGCCGCTCCGGCCATTCGATCAGGCTGACGGCCTCGGCCAGGGCCTCCTCGAAGCCCAGCTCCAGGACCTCCTCGGGCGCCTGGATCCGGTAGAGATCGAAGTGCCAGACCGGCGCCGGCCGGCGGTCGTAGACCTGCACCAGGGTGAAGGTCGGGCTCGGCACCTCCTCCGGCGCGGCGCCGGGATCGGCAGGCGGCAGGGCGGTGATCAGGGCCCGGGCGAAGCTGGTCTTGCCGCTGCCCAGGTCGCCCCAGAGCGCCACCACGTCGCCGCGACGGAGCAGGGGCGCGAGCCGCCCGGCCAGGGCCGCGGTGGCGGCCTGGTCATCCAGGCAAAGCTGTCGCTTTGGCGAGCTTCGGAGGGCGACTGCCATGACGCGCTCTTATTAGCGGGCGGCCCCGACGCGGGCAACGGCCGAAGCGGCCGTCCGGGAAACCCGGCGGCCATGCGAGGCTTGCCAAGGCAGAGGTCGGCGGCCATCGTAGGGCCGCTCGGGCGACCCGAGATTCGACCCTTCCCGACCACGATCCGCGCAGCTCCGATGCCAGAAGCCCCCGGCGAGTCCAAGGCCCAAACGACCCAGACCAAGGCGGCCCCGACCAAGACGACCGAGACCAAGACGGCCGAGAAGAAGACGAAGACCACCGCGAGCACCGACGTCGCGATCATCGGCGCCGGGCCGGTCGGCCTCTTCGCGGTCTTCGAGCTGGGCATGCTGAAGATCGGCTGCCACGTCATCGACGCCCTGGAGTCCCTGGGCGGCCAATGCGCGGCGCTCTACCCGGAGAAGCCGATCTACGACATTCCCGGCTATCCGCGGATCCAGGCCTCGGAGCTGGTCGAGCGGCTGGGCGAGCAGGCGGCCCCCTTCGAGCCGGTCTATCACCTCGGCCAGAGGGTCGAGCGGATCGAACGCGGCGCCGAGGGCCGCTGGCTGCTGGAGACCGACGGCGGCCTGCGCCTCGAGGCCAAGGCGGTGGTGATCGCGGCCGGCGGCGGCGCCTTCGGTCCGAACCGGCCGCCGCTGGAGGGAATCCGCGACTACGAGGGCAAGAGCGTCTTCTACATGGTCCGCCAGCGCGAGGACCTGCGCGGCAAGCGGATCGTCATCGCCGGCGGCGGCGATTCGGCCCTGGACTGGACCCTGTCCCTGGCCGAGGTCGCCGCGCAGATCTACGTGGTGCACCGCCGCGCCAAGTTCCGCGGCGCCCCCAACAGCGTCGCCCGCCTGCAGGAACTGGCCAGCGCCGGCGACGTCGTCCGCCTGGTCGTGCCCTATCAGCTGCACGGGCTGGAAGGCCGCGACGGCCAGCTCGAGGCCGTCGTCGTGCGCAAGATCTCGGGCGAGGAGCGGCGCCTGGAGGCCGACGTCCTGCTGCCCTTCTTCGGCCTGTCGATGAACCTGGGGCCGATCGCGTCCTGGGGCCTGGAGCTGGAGCGCGGCCAGATCGCGGTCGACCCGGAGACCTGCATGACCAGCGCCGAGGGCATCTACGCCATCGGCGACATCAACAGCTATCCGGGCAAGTTGAAGCTGATCCTCTGCGGCTTCTCGGAAGCGGCCATGGCGGCCCACGCGATCCACGCCCGGGTCCGCCCGGAGGAAACCCTGCACTGGGAATACTCGACCACCAAGGGCGTCCCCGGCCAATCCTCAAGCGGCCAATCCTGAAGCGGCCAATCCTGAACCGCCCAGTCCCGAGCGGGACCGGCGGTCAGGGTCAGGCCTGCTGGAGGTCGGCCGCTTCCTCCACGGCCATCACCCGCGGCTCGACCGGGATCCTGCAGGTCACCTTGGTGCCGCGGTCCAGCTCCGAGGCGAGCTCGATCTGGCCGCCGTGCAGCTCGACCAGGCTGCGCACCAGCGACAGCCCCAGGCCGGCGCCGGCCTGGCGCGGGTTGCCGGGCCCGCGGGTGAACTTGTCGAAGACCCGGCCGTGCTCCTCGACCGGGATCCCCACGCCGGTGTCGGCGACCGAAAGCAGCAACTCGCCGTTGTCGCGGACCGCGGACACGGTCACGCTGCCGCCCTCCGGCGTGAACTTGAAGGCGTTCGACAGCAGGTTGAAGAGCGCCTGCTTGAGCCGCCGCGGATCGGCGACCACCGCGCCGACGTCGTCCTCGCAGTCGAGCACCAGTTCCAGCCCCCGGCTGCGCGCCCGTTCATGGCCGAGGGTGAAGATGCTGTTCAGCAGCTCGCGGACGTCGATCGGCTCCAGCTCGAGCTGCAGGTAGCCGGCCTCGATCGTGGCCAGGTCGAGGATGTCGTTGATCAGGCTGATCAGCCGCTCCGAGGACTCGACGATGGCCCGGGAATAGTCGAGCTGCCGGTCGTTGAGCTCGCCGAAGAGCTGCTTCTCCAGGATCTCCGCGAAGCCGATGATCGCGTTGAGCGGCGTGCGCAGCTCGTAGGAGACGTTGGCGATGAACTCGGACTTCAGGCGGTCGGTCGTCTCCAGGGCCTCGGCGCGCTCTCGCAGGGCGCGCTCGACCCGGGTCGAATCGGTGACGTCGAAGTAGGTGAAGAGGCTGGCCCCGTCGGGCAGCGGCACCTGGGACCAGTCCAGGAACATGCCGTCGCTGCGCTCGAAGCGGCCGCCGCGCGGCTCGGCCTCGGTGACCTGGGCCGCCATGCGTTCCGCCGCCTCCGGCCAGTCGTCCTCCTCGATCGGGTAGAAGCGGCGCAGCTGCGGCAACAGGTCGCGGACATGCGGCTCGTTCTGCAGGCTCTCGGCCGAGAGCTCCCAGATCCGGGCGAAGGCGGGGTTGTGCAGCTTCAGGCGGCCGTCGCTGCCGAAGACCGCGACCCCTTCGAAGAGGTTGTCCAGCGTCTCCTGGCGCACCGCGATCAGCGTGTTGTAGGAGCGCTCGAGCGCCAGGCGGTCGGTGACGTCCTCGCAGATCGAGAGCACCCCGCCGAAGGGGTGTGGTGCCACCACCATGCGGATCGTGCTGCCGTCCGGCAGGTGCTGCAGCTCCTCCAGGGGCGCGATCAGGGTCTGAAAGGCGCGCAGCCGCTCCTTCTTGAACTTGGGGAAGTCCGCGGACTCCGGAATCTGGCGGCGCTCGCGCAGCGCTTCGTGGACGTCGTTGAGGTGCGGCTCGGTCGCCAGGAAGTCCTCGTCCAGGTGGAACATGCGGGCGTAGGCGCCGTTGTAGAATTTGAGCCGCATGTCCTGGCCGAAGATCGCGATGCCGCTCGCCAGGTTGTCGAGCACCTCGGAATGGGCGTCGATATGGCGGCCGAGCTCGGACTGGAGCTCCTCGACGTCGGTCCGGTCGATGGCCAGGCCGACCAGGCCCTTGTCGCCGAAGGGCCGCTCCTCCACCGCCATGAGCCGCCGTTCGCCGTCGACCACCGCGTGGTGGGACGCGGTCACCGCGGCACCGGCCTCCCGCGCCCGTCGGGCCAGGGCCTGGCCCGGCTCGCCCTGGGCCTGGTCGAGCAGCTCGACGCTGTCGGCGACCGCCGACTCCCGCGCCCGGTCGACGGCGCCGGCATAGGCCGCGTTGCAATAGCTGAGCCGGAGCGCCTCGTCGCGCAGCCAGACCGGCACCGGCAGGGCGTCGAGCAGCGCCTCGCGAAGCGACCGCTCGGCCTCGGCCCGCTCGAAGCGGGTCACCTCGTCGCTGATGTCCTGGAACGAGAGAAAGGCGGCGCGCTCAGCGTCCCCCTCCGGAGGGTCGAGACAGGCGCCCGAAACCGAGACCGCGGCCACGCCTCGCTTCGGCTTGAGCCGGAGACGGAACGCCTCGCCGTCGCGCTCCAGGGTCTCGATAGCCGCGCTCAGGCGCTGGCGATCGGGGTCCGCGAAGGCCTCCAGCACGGCGTCCAGGCCCGGCGCCGCGGGATCGCCGGCCGCGTCCCCATCCAGGCCCAGGTCCAGACCGAGGCCCAGCCCGGAGACCAGGCCCGGCGAGGCGCCGGCCGTCTTGTCGGAA
This sequence comes from Kiloniellales bacterium, assembly GCA_028282935.1. GTDB lineage: Bacteria > Pseudomonadota > Alphaproteobacteria > Kiloniellales > JAKSBE01 > JAKSBE01. Next base: position 3,292 of record JANQGU010000400.1, on the reverse strand, counting down.
AGGTCGAAGCTGCCCAGCGTGGCCGCCGCGAAGCGGGCCTCGGCGATGGCGGAGCGGCGCCTCACCGCCGCGGTCTCGGCCTGGAGCGCCGCCAGGCGGCGACCCAGATAGAGGCAGGCGCCGGCGGCGACCAGAAGCGCGATCAGAGCGGCGGACAGCACGAACCAGATGCCCCTTGCCGTTGAAGACCGCCTTGCCGGACCCGTCGCGCGACCGGGTCTCTTCGCCGCAAGTACATTCGGTGGGGTGCCGCCAAGGTCGCTATACCTAGAAGGGCTTATTAATACGTGAGTCTAGTTCCTTTGCCTGGCACGAACAAGCCGACCCGGAGCAGGCCCCCCGGGGAGAAGGGGGGCGGGCGACGCCCGGCTCAATAACGATAGGCGTCGGACTTGAAGGGCCCCGCGACCGGCACCCCGATGTAGTCGGCCTGCGCCTGGCTCAGCTTGGTCAGCTTCGCCCCGACCTTCTCGAGGTGCAGCGCCGCGACCTTCTCGTCGAGGTGCCGCGGCAGGACGTAGACCTGCTTCTCGTACTTGCCGGGGTTGCCCCAGAGCTCGATCTGCGCCAGCACCTGGTTGGTGAAGGAGGCGCTCATCACGAAGCTGGGATGGCCGGTCGCGCAGCCGAGGTTCACCAGGCGGCCTTCGGCCAGCAGGATGACGCGCTTGCCGTCGGCGAACTCGATCTCGTCGACCTGCGGCTTGATGTTGTGCCACTTCATGTTGCGCAGGGCCTCGACCTGGATCTCGTTGTCGAAGTGGCCGATGTTGCAGACGATCGCCCGGTCCTTCATGGCCCGCAGATGGTCGATGGTGATAACGTCGGCGTTGCCGGTCGCGGAGACAAAGATGTCGGCCTGGGAGGCGGCCTCGTCCAGGGTCACGACCTGGTAGCCGTCCATCGCCGCCTGGAGGGCGCAGATCGGATCGATCTCGGTGACCATGACCCGGGCGCCGGCGCCGGCCAGGGAGCGCACCGAGCCCTTGCCGACGTCGCCGTAGCCGCAGACCACCGCGACCTTGCCGGCCATCATCACGTCGGTCGCCCGGCGGATGCCGTCGACCAGGGACTCCCGGCAGCCGTAGATGTTGTCGAACTTGGACTTGGTGACGGAGTCGTTGACGTTGAAAGTCGGCACCGCCAGCGTGCCGGCCTTCTCCATGTCGTAGAGCCGCTTGACGCCGGTCGTCGTCTCCTCCGAAAGGCCGCGCACGTCGCCCATGAGTTCGGCGTGCTTCTCGTGCATGACGGCGGTCAGGTCGCCGCCGTCGTCCAGCAGCATGTTGGGGCGCCAACCGTCCGGACCCTCGATGGTCTGGTCAATGCACCACCAGTATTCCTCATCGGACTCGCCCTTCCAGGCGAAGACCGGCACACCGCTGGCCGCGATCGCGGCAGCGGCGTGGTCCTGGGTCGAGAAGATGTTGCAGGAGGACCAGCGGATCTCGGCGCCCAGGGCGTTCAGGGTCTCGATCAGCACGGCGGTCTGGATGGTCATGTGCAGGCAGCCGGTGATCCGGGCGCCCTTCAGCGGCTGCGCCTTGCCGTACTCCTCGCGCAGAGCCATCAGGCCGGGCATCTCACCCTCGGCGATGGCCATTTCACGCCGGCCGAAATCGGCCAGGCCGATATCGGCCACCTTGTAGTCGTTCGCTTGCGCCATTTTCCGCTGATCTCCGTGAATCGGGCTATCCCGATGGTTAAGGCCGCGGTGGTTTAACAGCCTCCGGGCAGGCCGACAAGCCTCGCCGCGGGCGCGGATTCCGGCGCTTCCAGCGATCTCTCGTCCAAATAAAAGAGGGCTAGCCTTTAATTATTCTGAGAATTATATCTTTTTTTCGAGCAAGTATTACTTTGCTGTGTCATTTCTGTGGTTGCCGTTACTTCTTTTTAACACTTCAGGGCCAAAATCTCTCAATAGAGACGCAAGAAATCGCGCTGTTCGCGCTGTTTAGATCTATTGGAGGAACCTCATGTCCAAGTCCCTGCGTTCTTTCGCCAAGGACGAGTCCGGCGCGACGGCCATCGAATATGGCCTCATCGCCGCTCTGATTTCGGTTGCTGCGATCGCGGCCCTGACCTCGGTCGGCTCGTCCCTGACGGGCATGTTCACCACGGTTGCTTCGGCGCTCAACTCCGCCACCAGCTAACCGGGCGCCCGGTCAAGCGGAGGGAAGTCCGAACAGTCAAAGGAACGGGTGACCGGGAGGACAGGACCCTTCCAATCTGTCGGCTGCGGCAGGAAGACCGCGCAAAGCGGCGACTTGACAAAGGGCAAATAAAGTCGGTTTTCGGGGCGTTCCGGCAGCACAGCCGGGGCGCCTCGAATTCTTTTTGTGCCCCTAGATCAAGATCGGCTCAGATCGAATCGATCTGAGGCGTGAATCTTGATCTACTGCAACAAGTTAGAGCATGATTCACGCGCCACGCCGGTGCGGCGTGACACGATCATGCTCTAGAGCGTATCGCTGAAATCGTCCAGCAGCGCCGCGATGCGGCCGCTGTCCGTCTGGTCCATGATCACCTGGGCGCGCCGCGCGGCGGCCTGCATATCCAGGTTCCGGACCTGCTGCTTGACCCGCAGCAGCGAGGTCGAGGCCATGGAGAGGTCGCGCACGCCGAGGCCCAGCAGCAGCGGCGCGAAACGCGGATCGCCGGCGATCTCACCGCAGACGCTGACCGGCAGGCGCGCCCTGAGCGCGGCCTCGACCGAGAACTGGATCAGCCGCAGGACCGCGGGATGCAGCGGGTTGTAGAGATGGGCCACGGACTCCTCGCCGCGGTCGATGGCCAGGGTGTACATGGTCAGGTCGTTGCTGCCGATGGCGAAGAAGTCGGCCACGCTGGCGATGGCATCGGCGGCCAGGGCGGCGCCCGGCACCTCGATCATGACGCCCAGGGGCGGCAGGGGATCGGCGATCTTCCGGCCCCGGCGCTTCATGCGGCGGGCCAGGGACTGGAGGATCTTGCGCACCTCGATCACCTCGGCGACCGTCGAGATCATCGGCAGCAGGATCCGCACCGGCCCTTCCGCGCCCGCCTGCAGGATCGCGCCCAGCTGCGCCTCCAGCAGCTCCGGTTCCTTGAGCGACAGACGGATGGCCCGCAGGCCCAGGGCCGGGTTGGCGGTGCCGTAGAAGCGCGGCCGCAGCGAGGGCGCCAGCTTGTCGCCGCCGACGTCCAGGGTCCGGATGGTCACCGGCCGGCCGCCCATGGCCCGCACGATCTCGGTCAGGACCGCCGACTGCTCTTCTTCGCCCGGCAGGCTGTCGCGGTTCATGTAGAGAAA
>JANQGU010000300.1 GCA_028282935.1 Kiloniellales bacterium | reverse complement strand
CACAAGAGCCGCGCAACGAAGACCGAGGGGCCTGCAAGGCCGCCCGGAGGGTCGCTTTTGCGGTCCTCTGGGGGCGTCAGCGCCGCTTGCCGATGCGCCGGCATCGCCGGCGCGACGTTTCCTGCCCAGAGGACCGCAAAAGCGATCCTAGATACAACGAACTTAGGAACCACCACACTAGGTAAGCCTCGAGCCTGCGGGCCTCTCAAGCCCGCAACCCGGAGATCCAGCCTCGGCTCGACCGGTCCCGATGGGCCGGCCGGCTCTCGACTCGGCAGCGGGGCGCGAGGCAGAGATAGGCCGCAACGCGGCCGCAATGGCCCGTCGCCCCCGATGGAGACCGATCAACGGCGCCCGCCGCGAGCCCAGCGCCGGCGAAGAGGACTCCGCAATCTCCAACAAACCTTTCATATATGTTATAACAAAAATACACTTTAAGGTTGCATATTACTTACTGTATAGGTTATTTTCTACTACTGTGAGGGCAGAGGGACCAGTGAGTCGTTGATCTAAGACAGGGCTAGTTTCTCTGAAACAGCCGCACCCAGCAACTCTGGCGCGGCTGTATCTCTTCATGACGACATCTACCTGGGCGCGAGCAATGGGGGCCTTCTTGCCTCCCGGATCGGATGTAAAAGATGGCGTTGATGCTTCGAGGCCACGGCAATGGACCTGGCCTCGAAGCGTAGAGGAACGCTTGGCCGCAAAGTACCCGGCCCCGGCGACGCATTGCTCGACCGCACGGGGCTCGACCGCACGGGGCTCGGACCCGACGTCGCGCCGGCCGGCACGGCAGGAAGATCACCGCAGCGCTCCCGCGAGGAAAAGCCTCTTCGAGCCTGCGAAGGCAGGGGGGACACACCGCAGGGCGCCGCTCCCGCAACTCCTGACCGGCAGCAAGGGTTGGGACTCCGCGACAACCATCCGGTTCCTGGCGATCGTACCATGAAGACAGAAAAGCCGATCGTTCTACTCGTGGGAGACGACCCGTCCTATCTGGGTATGCTGGGATATGTCTTGGAGGCGGAGGGGTTTTCCACCCTGCTGCCGCCCTCCGGCACCGACCCGGCGAGCCCCGAACTCGTATCCGAGGTCGATCTCGTCGTGCTCGACGCCCGGCCGCAGGCGGCGGGCGAGGGCCACTTGAAGCAGTTTGAGAGACGATCCGTCTCGGGCGATGGCCCTCCGGTCATCTATCTGACCGATCAGGCCCCGTCCCCGTACGAGGCCGCGGCCGCCGGCTACGCGACGGCGGAGGCCTTTGACTACCAGTCCATCGTTGAAAGCCTCCGCCGGGCGCATGACGGCCAGGCGCAAGACCGGGCCAGCGAGGAGCACCTGACCTATGCCGACGTGGCGATGGACGTGAGCGAGCACAGGGTCTGGCGGGCCGGACGGGAGGTTCGCCTCACGCCGACCGAGTTCCGGCTTCTCAGATACTTCCTGGAGCATCCGGACAAGGTGTTCTCCCGCAAGGAGCTCGCGGACGCGGTCTGGCAGGCCAAGCGCCGCTCCAGCGGGCGCACGGTCGACGTGCACGTCGCGCGCCTCCGCAAGGCGCTTGGTTCCGAGACCGAGCAGGACCTGATCCGCACGGTCTGGACGGTGGGCTACGCCCTGACCGACAAGTAACCGAGGCACGGCGCGACAGGACCGCCCTCCGCCGCGGCCGGGCCCGCGAAAGCCGCTTGACGAGCGGCTTTCCGCGTAAGATTTTATAACAGTTCATCGCATCGTATCGCCGTCCGGCGGTGGAGATCCCCGTTTCCTTGCGGGCTCGGGGGCTGAAGTGCTGCTTGACCGGCCGAGAGGGTGCTAGAGTGAGATGCTGCTGCGCAGGCTTGCCGGCGCTCAACAGAAACGGATTGATCGATCGGGACTTGGCAAGAAGCTAAGATGGCCGCCCCCCCTCTCGGAGAGCTGGAGACCCGAGGCAACGAAGCCTATGAAGCGCTGAGGCAGGCGCTGATCAGCGGACAGTTCGTACCCGGACAGAAGCTGACGCTGCGTGCGCTTGCCGGTGCTCTCGGGATGAGCGTGACCCCGGTCCGTGAAGCCATTCACCGGCTGACGGCCGAGCGGGCCCTGGCGGCCTCTGCCAACCGTTCCGTGCGGATCCCGCCCATGACCCGGGCGAAGATACTCGAGCTGCGCGACATTCGCCTGACGGTCGAGGGCCTTGCCGCGGCCAGGGCCGCGGAAAACGCGCGCCCCGAGGAGGTCCGGCAGCTTCGACAGCTCGCCCTCGAGATCGTCGCGGCACGACAGCGCAAAGATGTCGCCGCGGACATCGCAAAGCTGACGGAGTTCCAGTTCACCCTCTACGGCTTGTCGCGGATGCCGCAGCTGGTGCAGCTGATCGAATCGCTCTGGCTGCAAACCGGTTCCTGCCTGCGCCTCCTGTTCCCCGACTACATCAAGGCCCTCAAGCACGACTGGCGCGGGCAGCTCATCCGCGCGCTCGAGAAACGGGACGCAGAGGGCGCCCGGAAGGCCCTGGAAAGCGACATCGGCCCCGCCCTCACCTACATCGCCGACTTGGCGGACGAGGACGGAACCATCCATCCCCGCCTGGAGGGCGGCAAGGGGCAAAGGACTTCTCTTGGCCTTAAACCCCGGAGCATCAGTGCGAAAGCGTGACGCCTAGGTGTCTGATCGGAAAGAGCGCGAGCTCCGGCCGGGGCGCCGGCGCCGGCAGGGACAATGTCACCGGCCCCCTGGGCCGTAGACGGCCGAGGAAGCCCAGGATCCCGTCGAAGCGAAGACGCCTTCGCGAAAGCCTCTGGATGCCGGGGCCTCGACGACGGAACCGCGGGCCCTAGCTGTTTCATAATGTTTACAAAAACTTCGCACTCCCTGCGACCGGCCAATGATATTTTATATAGAATGCATTTGCAGGGCTGGACGACGTTTTGACCGCTTGGGTAAGCCGAGGCGCGGGGGATCTGGGCCTGGGTTGCTGACGGGCCTTCGTGAATTGAACCTCTTTCCCTCAGCTCTCAAAGCAAAGCCCCGCGTGTCCCGGCAATGCGCAGCAGGAGGCGAGGGCTTGGCCCGTGAGTTGCTCAGGCCCCGACAGGCGCCCCGAAGCCGCTCTCGGTCCGGCTCCAGCCCTCGCCGTCGAAGAGACGAGTGCTCGACAAGAGGAGGCCGCCGTGGATCATAGCCTTGGGCCCATCTGCCGCAGGGAGACGCTGTCCGAGCAGGTCTACCTCGAGCTCAAGACCGCGCTCATGCAGGGAAGGTTCCCCGCCGGCAGCAAGCTGGCGATCCGGCCGCTGTCGCAAAGGTTGGGCACGAGTCCGACGCCCGTGCGCGAAGCCATCGTAAGGCTGGCGGCCCAGAACGCCCTTGATGCCGGCGCGAACAAGTCGATTCGCGTCCCCACCCGATCGCTGGAGAAGCTTGCGGAGATCAACCGGATCCGAAGCGTGCTGGAGGGCATGGCGGCGGCGAGCGCGGCCGAGCCTCCGATCGGCAATCTCGAGGGCCAGCTGGTGAGCATCTACGGCCAGATCCTCTCCGCCTTGGAGGATCGGGATCCGCATCGAGCCAGTGTCGCCAAGATGCAGTTCTTCCTGAGCATCTACAACGCATCGCGGATGCCGACGCTGCTCGCCACGATCGAGAACCTCTGGCTCCAGATCGGGCCCTACCTGAACCTCATCTACGTCGACATGGCCGAACGGCAAGAGGACGAGTTTCCCTTCTCCGTGCTGATCGACCGCATCTCCGAGCACGACAGCGACGGTGTGCGGCAGATGATCGAGAAGCGGGTGCACCAGGAGGGCCTCGCCATGCTCCGCCTGGAGCCCGGGGGCGCGGCAGCCGAGGAGACACCCGACAGGTCGGTGAGCTATGCCTCCCGGCCGAAAGCCATCGGACAGGCGCCGGTCCGGCAAGACCTCTGGAACGGCGGCCGGCACAAGGACATCTTGGGGAAGCTGCAGTAGCGGCCGGCGGGCAGCGAGACAGGGCCGGCCTTACCTCCAGAGCGCCGTCGATCGAACTCTCGGCGTTCAAGGGAACGCGGACTGCTTGTCCTATGACGGATCCGGCTTATCGAGCGTGCCGTCGAAAAGGGTCAGCGGCGGGTAGGCCTGCGGATCGGTCATGACCTCGATCAGGCTTGGCCGCTCGGCCTCCAAGGCGGCACCGAGCGCGTCGCCGTAATCCTCCGCTTTCTCGACGCGAAGCCCGAGACAGCCGCAGGCCTCGGCGATCCGGCGATGATCGACGTCGGCGAAGCTGCAAGCGCTGGTATGTCGGCCGAACTTCACGTCCTCGGCGTCCTTCTGGTAGCCGAGAACGCCGTTGTTGAGCACGGTCAGGACGACATGGATGCCCATCCGCTTGGCGGTCTCGAGCTCCTGCCAGCAATGCCCGAACCCGCCGTCGCCTACGAAGCAGAAGACCGAGCTTTCCGGTCGCGCGACCTTGGCGCCCAGCGCCATGGGATAGCCCCAACCGAGCCCCGCCAGGCCTCGGGGCGTCAGAAACCTCATGCCGGGCGCGAGCGCCGTGAGATAGGCACCGACCCACATCGACGAGTAGCTGGCATCGGCGACGACGATGTCCTCGGGCGCAAGACGTTTCTGGAGGTCGCACATCAGACGCTCGGGCCGAATCGGCGCCGCGCTGGAGTAGCGCAGGTCGTGGGTGTCGTCGGCGTGGCGCGCCTTGGCGGCCTCGACTCGCCGCTGAAGCTCCGGCCTGCCCGCCATCCGCTTCGTGAGGTCTTCTCCTTGAAGGGCGGAAACTAGGCTCTGCAAGGTCAGCTTGGCGTCCCCGACCAGCCGCAGCGAATCGTAGTTCCGCCCGACCTCCAGCCCATCGACATCCAGATGAGCGACCGTGGCCTGGGTCGGAATCATCTTCCAGCTGTCCGTCCCGTTCTGGTTCGTGCGCGTCCCCACGAGGAGCACGAAATCGGCCTCGGCCAGGATCGCGTTCGTATACCGCCCAAGCGACCGCCGGCCGGCGAGCGCGCCCAGAACACCGAGCGACAGCGGGTGCCGCTCGTTCACGCTGCCCTTGCCCATGAGCGTCGTGCCGACGGGAAGACAGGCAAGGTCCTGCAGCACGGACAGCTCCTCCCAAGCCTGGGAGCTCAGCACGCCACCGCCCGCGATCACCACCGGCTGTTCGGCCCGGGCGATCAGCTCGGCGACCCGACGCAGCGAATCGGGATCGGCGGCGGTCCGGTCGATCGGCCAGGCGCCCAATTCGACCCTGCGCCGCCGGCGACGCAGGGTGGTCTCTTCCTTCAGGAGGTCCGCCGGAAGGAGGAGCGCCACCGGCCCCGGCCGACCGGTCGTGGCCGCGACCATGGCGGCGGCGAGATACTCCTCGATACGCCCGGCGTCCTGCACGCGCCTCACCCACTTGGTACAGCTTTGGAAGAGGCTCAGATGGTCCAGCTCCTGAAAGGCGTTGCGGTCCAGGTTGGGACGGTCGACATCCTGGACCAGGGCCAGGATGGGCAGGCTCGACTTCAGGGCTTCCGCCAGAGGCGGGACGAGCAAGGTCGCCGCCGGACCGTTCTGAGCCGCAACGACACCGATCCGGTTCGAGCAGCGCGCGTAGCCGTCGGCCATCGCCCCGCCGGCGTTCTCGGTTCGATAGGCGACCTGGCGGATCCCGAGGTCCTCGGCCGCGAGGATCAGGGCGCTGGGAAGGCTCTGCCCGAAGATCTGCTCCACGCCGTGATGGCGAAGCGCGGCCGCCAGCAATTCTGCGGCGGTGCCGCTGGCCGCGGGCTCTTCGGCCCGACCTCTCGAAACTGCCGTCACCGTTTCACTCCCGTCCGTCATAGGTGTTTTCAGCCAAATGGAAACCGCCCCGCTAGAGCCGCAGCGCCGCCAGCTCCTTGCTTTCCTCGTCGAGGCACCGGCCGACGACGTCCAGGAAGAACTCGATGTCGGCGTCGGTCATGGAGGTCGAGCAGGCGCCGGGGGAGCTTGCCGGCATGACGACGCCCTTCTCCAGCAAGGCGCAGCCGAGGCTCTCCAGAAGCGCGGCCTCCCCCGGCGTCGGCCGGGCTTCGACATAGCTGGAGGGAGGCTTCTCCTTCAGATGGATGCGGAAGAGCGACCCGACGCCCGTGACCTGCAACGGCAGTCCGCGCAGGCGGGCGACTTCCCGAAGCCCTTCCCGCACCTTGTTGCCCAGGTCCTCCAGATAGGCGAAGGCGTTGGGGTCGAGCGCGCTCATCGACGCGATGCCCGCCACCATGGACAGCGGGTTGGCCGAGAAGGTCCCGCCCTGCGGCAGGCAGGGATCGCCGGCGGAATTGTCGAAGACCTCCATGTGATGGGCGCGGCCGCCGATGGCGCCCACGGGCAGGCCGCCGCCGATGATCTTGCCCAGCACCACCAGGTCCGGCTCGAGGCCGTAGCACCCCATCGCCCCGCCGTAGCCCTGGCGGAAGTTCAACACCTCATCACAGATCAGGAGCGTTCCATGCCGCTTCGCCAGCCCGCGAATCACCTCGACATAGGACGGCTCCAGCGGTATCAGGCCGGCCCGGCTGGGGACCAGGTCGATGATGACCGCGGCGAGCTCCCCGGCGTGGGCTTCAAGGATGGCCGCCGTAGCCTCGGCATCGTTGAAGGGCAGGAGAACCACCTCATCGAACACGGAGGCGGGGATCCCGTTGACCTGGGCCCCGGCGGAGGTCGGTCCCTGGCCTTCGGCGCCGTTCTCCTGCGTCTGATTCACCGAGACCCAGTCGTAGGCGCCATGGTAGGCGCCCTCGAACTTGGCGATCTTGGTTCGACCGGTGATCGCGCGGGCGGCCTTCACCGCGAACATCACCGCCTCGGTTCCGGTGTTCACGAAGCGCAGGCGCTCGATCGCGGGCACCCGCGCGCAGAGCATCTCGGCCAGAGCGACCTCGTAACTCGTCGGGTTGGCGAAGCAGGAGCCCTGGCGGATCTGCTGCTCGACCGCCTCGACGACGGGCGCGAAGGCGTGCCCGTGGATCAGCGTCGTGAAGTTGTTGTTGAAATCCAGATAGCGGTTTCCGTCGACGTCGGTGAGCCAGGCCCCCTTGCCCGAGGCCATGTAGACCGGCAGGGGCCGGCGCGGCACCGTGATCCGGGTCGTGCCGCCGGGGAAGACCTGCTTCGCCCGCTCGAAAGCGGCGCGAGACGACGTGTAGAGATTGTGGCCGAGGCCGACCTCGCCGCCCATGCTCATCGCGCCGCGGAGCGCTCGGACGCGGAGCGCTTAAACAAGGGCCTCCGAAGGTGCCCCGCGGTCACCCGCTTCGGCCGACCAAGCATGCTTCCACCTCCCCAAGGGTCCAGCCACCGATTTCCGGCGCCGGGTCCAGATGCCTCATCCGGAGGTTTTTTGATATATCATATATCTGAAGCTGTCAAACCTCGGGCGCCGTCACCGCCAAGGTGCCGCCCTCGCCCGCGGTCACGCCCCGGGCGGGACAGCGCCGCCCGCAGGCTCGCCGGGAACCGGCGCAGACGGTGACCGGGGCGAGACGTCCAGTCTAGGTCTGCTCGGGAAGGGACAGGATCGCCTTGCTGAGCATGGCGAAGCCGTCCTCGATGTCCTTCTGGATTGCACTGCGCACGCCCCGGGCGTCCCCCGACTTGAGGGCCTCGATCGCGGCGAGATGATTGCCGATTCCCGCCCGGGTCAACCTGAACTCCGGGTAGAGGAGGTTGAGAGCCGGCCCGATCGCCAGCCAGAGGGACTCGATGATGGCAAGCAGCCGGGGCATGCCGCTGGCGGAATAGAGCGCGAAGTGGAAGGCCTCGTTCTCGGACAGGACCATCTTGTAGTCCTGGCGGTCCATTGCCGCGACCAGTTGGAGCTGTATCTCTTCCAGAGCCTTGATCAACGGCGGCTCGGCCTGCTTCCCGGCCTGCTCGGCCGCGAGCCCCTCCAGCGCCAAGCGGATCTGGGTGATCTCGAAGAGCCGTTCCGGCGTCAAGCGGGGCACCAGGACGGTCTTTGGACCCTTGGTCTCCAAAGCCCCTTCCGCGATCAGGCGCGAGAGCGCCTCCCGCGCGGGCGTGAAGCTCACCCCGACGGCGTCGGCCACGGAACGCGCGGAGAGCTTCTGCCCGGGCTGGAAGGTGCCGGACATGAGCGCGCCCTTGAGCTGGCCGTAGACGTACTCCCCGAGCGTCTTGCCCCGCTGCACCGGCACCAACTTGGCCATTGCCAACTCATCCGCCATTCGAACAAACGCCTCTCGTCAAACCCTTCTCGTATCCGGTTTCCGGGACAGGACGCACCCGGTCTCCCTGCGATAAGCGACTGCGGCGCCATTGACAAGCTTCGCCGGCCTTGAGCCTCCACCCCCGGAGGCCCGCGGGCCGGGCCGACTCCCCCTGACAGGCGACGTCGGGGGCGACAGAGGCTGTCCTCGAACTCATTGCTTCTCCCGATCCATCGGCACAGCCGGCGCAAGCGGCCGGGCCGCGATTTCCTGAACTTCTAGCACGAACGCCGGCGCGTTGGCCTCGGGATAGAGGGGCGCGCGCTTGACCCGCGGCATCCGGCCCGGGCGGTAGGCGCCGACCCCCGGCGTGTCCGCCTTGAGCGCCGTCGCGATGCCCTCGTAGGAAAGCTGGAAGTGGTTGCCCGACTTTACGAAGACAGCGTCGAAATCGGCGATCTTCAGCCCAAGGCTCTCATAGAAGTTGACATCCTGGGTGCGCGCCGGCCGCGACGTGATCACCAGCTTCAGGTTCCTGCTCTCGAGGACGGCGGTCTCGCCCGCGCTGACGACCTGGCCGGACATCATCGGACCCCTCATCCGGTAGCTCCCGTCGGAGATCGCCTCCACGACGCCCGTGAAGTCGTAGGGCTCGAAGACCCCCTTCGTGAACCTTGCCCCAAGCCGAGTCGAGAGCTCCGCCCCGACGCCCGCCCGCTTGGCTGCCTCCACCGCCCAGGGATCCGTGAGCGGCATCGCGACCTTGAGGTCGGGATAGCGCTCGACCACGCGGCGCAGGGCGACCGTGCTGTCGCCCGGCGCGCCCGCGTTGGTGCGGTCTCCGTAGTCCGAGATCACGAAGGGTCGAGCCTCCGGGTCCTGCCGAACCCTTTCGAGCGCGTCCTCCAGAGAGGGAAAGGCGTTCCTGAACTCCTCCCGGCGATCCCACAGGCGCAAGGCGACGTCCCGGATGGCCGTGGCGGCGGTACCGGATTCCGCCAGTTCGGAAAAGAGAAGCACCTGTCCCATGTCTTCGGCGTCGAGAAAGGGCTGGCAATTGCAGAGCGAGGCGTCGAGCGCGCCGCTTTCCTCGCGTTTCCAGCTCGCCAGCCGGCGGTGGGCCTCCTCCAAAGGCCCGCTATGGGTTTCCGTGTTGCCCTGCAGCAGCATCGGTATTCTCAGGAAGGTTCTTCTCGGCCTCTTCCCCGCCTCGAAGCAGCGCAGGAGGGCACGGACGACCTCCGCGCCCGTCTCCCTGAGATCGGAATGCGGGTTCTTCTTGCAGGGGATCAAGACATCGGCGGCCTCGATCATCCGCTCGGTCAGATGGGCGTGGAGGTCGAGCCCGGCGCCTATCAGCACCTCTGGGCCAAGCGCGTTCCGGAGCGCGGCAAGGATTTCGCCTTCGGGGTCGTCGCGGGACTCGGTCATCATCGCGCCGTGCAGATCGAGAGCGACGAACTGGAACTCGTTGTCGGCGGCGCCCTGCAGGATCCTTCCGGAAAGGCGGTCGAAGGCCCGGTCCGACACCGGGCCGCCCGGTGACGCCATGGCGGCAAGGGCAGGTATCGCTTCGATCCCGCGCGCCTGGCACTCCGTAAGGACGCCGCCGAGAATTGTCCCCGTAGGCGTCAGTTCGACCAGGACTTCCTCGGCCTCGCGAATCGAGAAGTCGGAGAGTTCCGTCCGAATCGGGTTGAAACTATTGGTCTCCTGGGAGACTTGCGCAACCAGCGCCCGCATGGACTCTCCTTTGCCGACCCGGTCTCGTCCCGCACGCCTCTCCCCTTCGGAGAGGCGTTCCTTGCGTGCTCGAGGAAAAGGATGCGGGGCGGTCGCGCCTTCCCGCCCCGAGGCCGCGGACCCAGGCTTCGGCCAGCCGCCCGAAGCGCCCGTCCGCTCCACCGCGCTTTACATTTTCCGCATGTTATATGATATATTAAATACAATCAACGCCGCCCCCGAGCCTTGGAACGCAGGAGCGTTGTCATCGTGATGCAGCAGAAGACCCATCGCGCCGGGGAGGATCGGGCTCCTCTGGAGCGGCTGGAGCCGGAGTCCCGACGGCTCTTCGAGAGCCTCCAGGCGCGCGATCGCCTTCTGGCCCAATGCGATACGCCGGAGCACAAGAGAGAGGTGTTCGAGCGCTTCCAGCTCGACACCGACCCGCCCTTCGAGGATGTCGCGGAGGTCAACGACGTCGAGATCCCCACGGCTGCGGGCCCTCTGAAGAGCCGCCTCTATCATCCCCATGCCGAGGACAAGGCGCATTGCCTGGCCTGGTTTCACGGCGGCGGGCACGTTGTCGGAGATCTCGAAACCCATGACGCGCTCTGCCGCGTGATCGCGAACCTGTCGGGCTGCGCCGTACTCAACGTCGACTACCGCCTCGCGCCGGAGCACCCATTTCCGGCGGCCTTCGAAGACGCCGTCGCCGCCGTCCGGTGGCTCGGCAGGGCCCCGCCCGAGTATCGCTTGTACCGCCAAAGCGTCAGCGTCGGCGGAAGCAGCGCCGGCGGGAACCTCGCGACGGCCGCGGCCCTCGAGCTTCAGCGCTCGGGCGGGCCAAGTCTCCTTTGCCAGCTTCTCGTCTATCCGCCCGTGGACGCCACGCTGAGCAACGAGACCTACACGACGCTCGGCGAAGGTTTCTCCTTCACCGCCAAGAAGCGGCGCTGGTCGCGCGACCAATACCTCGGCGCACACCGGGACCTCGAGGACCCCAGACTGTCTCCGGCCTTCTCGACCCTGCTTTCGAGGCTGCCGAGGACCCTTGTCATCACGGCGGAGCTCGACCCCCTGAGAGGAGAAGCCGAAGACTACGCCCGCCGGCTCGAAGAAGCCGGTGTCGACGTCACCCTGCGGCGCTACGCCGGCGTGATGCATGGCTTCTTCAGTCAGTCGGGATACCTTTCGAGGGGCAAGGCGGCCGTCGCGGAGCTGGCGGCCACTCTCAAGAGAAGCGTGTCGGTCCAGGCCGAGGCGGCGTGAAGGCGCGCCGGAAGGGCCGCTCCGCAAGGCCGGCCCGACGCGGCCGGACTGCCGTCAGGCCGACGGCGCGGCCCGCCTCCCGGCAGGCTCGGCCGGTCAGAACAGCCCGGCCAGGAAGTTGTCGATTTCCGTGAAACGCACGTAGAGGACGCGCGCGAGAAGGGCGTTGATTGCCAAGGGCAAGCCGATCGCCAGAAAGAAGATCAACTGCTTGGAGCGTTCCCCCAATATCCAGAAGTAGGCCGTCAGCAGCAGCGCCGACGCGATGACGTAGCCCACGAAGGAAATGATCACCGCATAGCCGGCGGTGGCGAGCAGCAACAGGCGTTGTCGGCGACGGTCCACGCCTCGCTCCTGCTCGATGAAGGCGCCCTCCTCCAGGGTGCGGCGTGCCTGGAGAGTGGTGAGAACGCTGTTCCCGATCCAGGTTATGCTCAAGACCATGATGAACAGGCAGATAAGCGTGGGCAGAAGCGCCCCGAGTTCATCTCCTTCGGGGGCCGGTATCTGCGAGGGAAAGACCAGCAGCAGCAGTGCAAGGGTCCCGACCAGAACGCTTACCGCGGTTACGAGGTCGAGGTTCAACCAACGCGACCGCTGTTCCGAGATAACGGAGTCCGCCATTCCCTTCACCTCCGCTTTCTGGCGAAGGCCGCCAAGGAGTAGATGACCGAGGCGATCGCCAGCATCCAAAGAAAGTTCCCGATCGAGCTGGAGAAAAAGGCGCTCCAGTCGTTGTCCGTGATCAGCATGGCCCTTCGAAAGTTGTTCTCGAGAATGGGCGCCAGAATGAAGCCGATCATGATCGTCGACCTCGGCGCGTCGATCTTATGCATGAGATAGCCGATGCCGCAGAAAACGAAGGCGACGATGACGTCGAAGAAGCTCTGCTGATAGTTATAGGCACCCATGGTCGCCAAGATCATGACGACGGGCAGGATCCGGGTCGTGCGGATCCGCGAGAGCTTGACGAACTGCGGAAGGAGCAGCAGCGCAAAGATGATCAGCAGCAGGTTCGCGGCGACCAGCCCCCCGTACAACCCGTAGACGACCTCGGGATTCTCGCGAAAGATCATGGGGCCGGGCGTCAGGCCGTGTATCAGGAACGCGCCGATCAGAATCACGGCCTCCGAGTCACCCGGGATACCGAGCCCCAGCAAAGGTATGAGGTTGGCTCCGCTGACCGCGTTGTTTCCCGATTCGGCGCCCGCGACGCCTTCGACCGACCCTTTCCCGAAGCTTTCCTTGTCCTTCGATAGCTTCTTTGCATTGTCGTAGCCTACGACGGCGCCGATCGTCGGCCCCATTCCGGGAATGATGCCGATGATCGTGCCGAGAACCGAGCCGGCGGCGATTGGCTTGGTTATCCTCTTCCAGTCCGACTTCGTGACCCTTGCGTCCGAGGGCTCCTTGGGGCTTGGCAGGAACGCGCCCTTGGTCTGCTGCTTCTGCTCCAGCCGGATCAGGACTTCCGCCATCGGCAGCAGGCCGATGAGCATCGGCACCAGGCCAATGCCGCCATAGAAGTCGGAACTGCCGAAGGTCAGCCTCGGCAGGCCGCTCATCGGATCGAGGCCGATGAAGGCGACCAGGATTCCCAAGGCCGCGCCGATCAGGCCCTTCATCAGCGACTTGCCGGAGAGCGACACCACCAGGGTCAAGGACGCGACGGCGATGACGGTGAACTCGACGGGGCCGAACTCAAGAGCGATCCTTGCAAGCTGGGCGGCGGAGAGAATCAGCACGATGTCGCTGAAGGTGTCTCCGATGGCGGAGGCGAAGA
The DNA here is from genome assembly GCA_028282935.1 of Kiloniellales bacterium. GTDB lineage: Bacteria > Pseudomonadota > Alphaproteobacteria > Kiloniellales > JAKSBE01 > JAKSBE01. The sequence continues at coordinate 35,388 of JANQGU010000300.1, read as the reverse complement.
GCGAGACCTTGAGCGCCTTGAGGCCCTTTCCCTGCTTGGCGAGCGCATGGCCGTCCTGAACCGTCGCCACCGCGGCGGAGGTGCCCGGGGCGTTCAGCAGGATCGCGGCGATCGATCCGCCGTAGATGCCGCCCTTGTAGGCACCCATCATCATGATCAGGCTGGCGACGGGCGGCAGTGCGAAGGTGAAGGGAATGACGATCGCGATGGCCATCGAGGCCGAGAGTCCGGGAATCGCCCCTAGGACGATCCCGGCGCCGACGCCGATGCAGAGATACAAGACGTTCTGAACATCGAGCAGAGCCTGAAAGGCCAGAACGATGGCTTCCATCGAGGAGGGCCCTTCTCGCCCGGATTGGTTTCACGATGCAGCGGCCCGGCACTCGCCGGCGCCCCGGATCGTACCTGGGAAGGTCCGCGACCCGGAAGCGCCGGTCTGCTAGGCCAATGGGGACCCTGCGGCCCCTACTGCTTCTTGTTCAGTTCGAGCTCTTCGATCCAGCGTTTGTTGTCCTCGAACCTCTGGTCCACGAAAGCCTTGTATTCGGCGCCGGTCATGGCCGCCGCATCCAGGCCGAGCCCGCGAATCTTCTCTACCACCTCGGGGTGCTTTGCGGCCTTGAGGAAGGCCGCCTCGAGAACGCCGTGGGCCTCTTTCGGCGTTCCAGCCGGCGCGGCAAGCCCGGCCCAGCTTTCGATCGAGGCATCGAAGCCCTGCTCGATCAGCGTCGGCACCTCCGGCGACGTCGACCAGCGCTCGGGACCGGCCGCGGCTATGAGGCGGATGTCGCCCGAGCGAACGTTCGCCGACGCCGGACCGACGAAGGACAGGGCGACCTTGCCGCCCAATATGGCCACTTCCCTCTCGCTGCCCGAGTTGAAGGGCACCGGGACGAAGCCCGCGTCGGTCAGCTTGTTCAGCGTCGCGACAAGAATCCTCTCGTCCGTCGAGGCAACGGCCCAGGTTATCCTGTCGCCGTTCTTGGCGCTGTCGACGACCGCCTGGAAGTCCTTGAACGGCGATTCCTTGGCGACCCCGACGCCGTAGACATATCGGAAGTAGCCGAGAAGGAACTGGAAGTCGGCGGTGACGAAGGGCACGTCGAGCGTGTGAGGCGTCACGGTAAGCGGGGAAAGGCTGGTCACGCCGACGGTGTAGCCGTCGGGATCGGACCTGGCCAGCTGCGAAGGTCCGGCCGTCCCGGCACCACCGGCCTTGTTGAGCACAGCGATGGGCTTGCCGAGAAACTCTTCCGCCTTGTTGGCAAGAATTCGCGTTGCGGTGTCGGTGGTCCCCCCGGCCCCGTAGTTGACGATGAGAGAAACCTCTTTCGATGGAAACTCTCCTGCAGCCGCGGGGGATACTGCAAGCGCAAGTGCAAAAAGGCCCAAAAGGGCGGAATATACAGATCTGGTCATAGCCTCCCCTCATTTGCTATTTGATATAACATATTTCAAATACCGCTATCTTGCAAGTATCCTGATCAAGTCCTCGGCGTGCCGAATAGACCGCGAGACGGCCCATCCTTAGAGGTATCGAGTCCCGAACCGGAGGAAGGCTCTTCTGGAACGGGCGGACAGCACGAAGCTGCGCAGGCTTCTTCTGCGGCGAAGAGTACTACCAGTTCTACGTTGAAGAGTAGCGGGCGGCGAGCGGAGGCCCTGCCGCTCTCTCTACATGAAGCAGATCAAACCCCGTTCAATCGAGGCCAATCGAACGGGGGTTTGATCTGGGCGGCCGGACGCAATGCCCTAAATCGCCGCGGAGCCTATGCTCAGGCCGCCGCAGACGTAGAGGTTCTGACCGGTGACAAAGGCAGCGCCGTCGCCCAGAAAGAAGGATACCGCCGCCGCGACGTCCTCCGGCTGGCCCATGCGGCCGAGCGGGATCGAACCGGTGAGTGCGATGACCTCCGGGTCATCCGGCTTGCTGTTTTCACGGAACATCTTGGTTTCGATCGGCCCCGGACTGACCACGTTGACGGTGATGCCATAGGGCGCCAGCTCCAGGGCCAAGCTGCGCGAGAGGCCGACCACGCCCGCCTTGGTCATGCCGTAGGTCGTGCGCTGCGCCTTGCCGAGCGCGGCACGACTCCCGAGCGTCACGATCCGCCCCCGTCCCTTCTTCTTCATTCCCGGCGTCACGGCCTGGATGCATTGCAGGACGGCCCGCAGGTTCACGTCCACGAGCTGCTGGAAGTCTCCGTAGGACAGCGCCGCTATGTCGCTGACGTTGATTGCGGCAGCGTTGTTGACCAGATTGTCGACCTCGTGCCGCTCGACCAGTTCGCTCAGCATCCTTGTGGTCGCGGCCTGGTCGCCCAGATCAACGCAAAGGCTCTCGGCGGGAAGGTCGCCCTCGGGAAGGTAGCGCGAGAGATTGATGACCCGGTGCCCCTCCCCGGCCAGGCGACAGGCGATCGCGCGGCCGATCCCACGGCTGGCGCCCGTCACGACGGTCACTGGGCTCACCATGCACCGCCCCTGTGCCGGGACTCCAGTCCGACCGAGAAGCGCCGAAGCAACCCGAGGAAACACCCGCTCATCGGCACCGGATCCGCGTCTCCGCTCGCTCCGACCTGACGGATCGCCTCACCATTGGAAGGACAGCCGACAAGGCGCTACACGGCCTCTTCCTCTAGGACGCAGGCCGGGCCGGCGTTCTCGCGCATCTCCTTCAAGCGTTCGATGCAGGCATCGATATCGTCGAAGGGCAAAGGGCTCACCCGGTCGAACGGCAAGTCCCACCACCGTAATCGCAAGAGCTGATCCACGATATCCTCGGGGAAGCGATAGCGGATGACGCGCGCCGGAACCCCGCCGACGATCGCATAGGGCGGCACGTCGGAGATGACCACCGCGCCCGCCGCCACGACGGCGCCGTCCCCGATCGTGACACCCGCGCGAACCACGGCCTTGGCGCCGACCCAGACATCGTTGCCAAGCTTGGTCTCCGGGAGCACGGGCCACTCGAGCCGCTTGACGTCCCGATACAACGAATGCCCCAGGAAATCGCTCTTCGAGAAGGTAAAGGCATGGGTGCTGAGAAAGCTCATCGGATGGCTGCCAACACCTATATCGGTATAGCGCCCGAAGGAGCAATAGCGCCCAATGCTGACGTTACGATGAATCCCCGTGCCGGTGTTCATCCTGCTGAACATGCCGATCTTCACGTTGGCATGCACTTCCACGAGATTGCCGATCTGGACGGGATGCTCGATTGCTACGTCTTGATGCAAATCGGCGCCTTCCGAAATGGAAGAGACTTGCATGAGGCTTTCCATCGCACCCTCCTTTGAGGTCCCGGCGGCCGGCAAGACGGCCCGCCCGACTGTCTTCATCGCCACGCCGTCCTGGCGAAAGCCTGGCCCGGGACCGTCCTTCCGCACGGTCCGCGATCCCGAGAGGCTAGCGCTGCGGTTCATCGGCCACCCGGCATGGCAGCGGCAGCCTTCGTATGGTCAGCACGCCGAGCAAGAGACCGACCGAGGCTGCGAGCAGCGTCATCAGGATCCCGGTTCTGGAGGCGACCTCGCCCCAGAAGGCGCTGCCGGCCGCCATGCTGATGCTGAAGACCATCAAGGGCAGCGCCAGCGCCCGCGCCCGAGCCCAGGCCGGGGCGATGGTCTGAGCGACGATGTTGAGCGTCGAGAGCGCAGCGATCCAGAACGCCCCCGCCAGGACCGTGGCGATGCAGGAGGCGAGGAAGGAGTCGGAGAAGGCCAGCAGCAGGGTCGTCGCGGCGAACCCCACCGTGGCGCCGGCGATCACCGGATCCGGCCCGGCATGCGCGCGCACCAGCGGCAGGACCAGGGCGCCCAGCACCGCGCCCAAGCCGAGCAGGCCGAAGAGAAGGCCGAACTCCCCGGGCCCCAGACCGAGTTGCGAACGGGCCACCAGGGGGAGCAGCGCCCAGGTGGCGCTTGCGGAGAAATAGAAGACCGCGGAGCGGATGAGGAGGACCTGCATCGGAGACGACTCCCGAAGGTAGCGGAACCCGGCAAGCGTCGCTTCCAGGAACCAGCCCTTCGGCGCCGTCCTGTTCCCCGGGCTGCGTCGCCAGCTATGAAAGGCCGCTATGACCAGCAAGGCGGCGACGGCGGCGACGGCGAAGACGGCCGCGGGGCTGTAGGCGGCAAGAATTGCGCCCGCCAGTGCCGGACCGATCGCCCGAGAGACGTTGAAGCCGACGACGTTCAATGCCACGGCGGCCGGCATGTCCCTGGGAGGCACCAGCTCGGGAATGGTGGCCTTCCAGCCCGGCGTGGCCATGGCCACCGCACAGCCCAAGGCAAAGACCAGGAACAGCAGAACCGGCGGGGTGACGGCGTGGTAGTGCGTGGAAAGCGCCAGAAAGGCGATCACCATGAATATCGAGGCGTGCATGGTGATGATGTAGCGCCTGCGATCATGCGTATCCGCGAGAATGCCGCCCAAGAGGGCCAGCACCGCGGCGGGCAGGTAGGCGGCGCTTTGCACGAGCGCGACCAAAAGGGGCGATTCGGTCAGCGTCGTCATCAACCAGGCCGCCCCGGCCTGCGTCATCAGGAGGCCCGTGTTGAGAACGATCGTCGCCCCCCAGAGCCTGCAGAATATCGGCGTGTTCAGCGGCCTCAGGGCGTTCCGGTTTGGATAGCTCCGCTGCCTTGTCAGGGTTTTCTGCATGAAGGACATCGATTCAGTCGGTGGTTCCCTGTCCGGCCTCGGGATCGGCATCCCTGACCCCGGGCGCCAAGCCCTGCCGGGCGGCGGAGGGCCGCCCCGGTCCGCGGACGGGGGCCGGCCATCGTCATGCGGTGCCGAATCACTCAAGGCCGCTGCATCCTCGCCGACGGCCAAGCGGGCCCGCCGGCCTCTTCGTGAGACCGGCGGATCCTGGACCGGACCTGGTGCCGAAGCGGGCTCGTCGCAGCCATTCCAAGGAAGGGCCGAGAGCCCGACCCTTGTTCGGCGAGCATCTTCGTCCACGCCCTAGGAGGCGAGCTTTGCCTGCAGGGCGGGCGGGTCGAAGTCCTGCCATTGCCGGATCTCTTCGACGAGGGCGCAGACCGTCCGCACGTCTTCCGGCGTGTGCGTGGCCGTGGGACAGATCCGCAGCCCCGCCGCGCCCCTCGCCACGGTGGGAAAGAAGATCGCCGAGGTGTAGACGCCCCGCTCCATCAAGGCCTTGGCCGCGAGGATCGCGTCCTCCTCCCTGCCGATGGGCACGGTTCGGATCGGCAGCGGACAGCCGCGCTGCGGCGTGCAGATCCGCTCGTCGAAGGTGCGGATCCGCTCGCCCAGAGTCTTCTGCAGCTTGCCGAGCTCGGGCGAGGCGTGAATCTCGGCCGAGGCCAGGGCGGCGCCGACCGCTGCGAGGTTGGGCGCGGCCGAGAAGGCATAGGGCTGCGCGTAGCGCCGGAAGAGGTCCTCCTGCTTCTGCGTGCCGAGAAGCAGGATCCCTCCGGAGGCCCCGAAGCCCTTGCCCAGGGACGCCGCGACGATGCTGCGCGGGCCGAGCTCCGCGGGCAGCTGGCTTCTGGCGAAGCCCTCGCCGTGCTCGCCGAAGATCGAGATGCCGTGGGCATCGTCGATGTAGAGGAAGAGGTTGTACTTCTCCTGCAGGCGCAAGAGTTCCGGAATCGGCGCGCTGCCGCCCATCGAGTAGACGCCGTCGGCGATGTAGGCGACGCAGGGGTTGGCCTTGCAGATCTCCTCCAACGCCGCGATGTCGTTGTGGTTTATGGTCGCGACCTCGGTCTCGCTGGCGACGACGGGCTTGTGGTAGGCCAGCGAGGCATGGCAGAGGCGGTCGAAGACCACGACCGGCTTGACGCCGTCGGTCAGGTGCCCCGAGGCGATCAGGGGCAGCGCGCCGAGGTTCGCGAGCATCACCGAGGAGAAGGCGATGACCCGGCAGGCGAAGAGCGCGGAGAGCTGGTCCTCGAGATCCTGCAGCAGGCCGAAGTTCAGCCGGGTCCGCGCGCAGGACCAGTGGACCGTGCGGTAGTCCTCGATCGCCGAGAGCGCGCCCTCGACGACCTTCGGATGGTTGTCCAGGCCCAGATAGGAGCAGCGGACGAAGTCGACGACCCTGTCGCCGCCGATGCGGATGTCGTCGCCGCTCGGCGCACGCAACTGGACATCACGTCGCGCCAGGGACTTGCAGCCGACCCCCATGACGTTGAGACGGTAGGCCATGTCGAAATGAGAAGCGGTCTGGTCGATGACGAAGGCGGTGTTTCGGTAGCGCTTGGTTGAAGTCTGCGGGTTCGATTCCAACTCTGAACTCCATTTTTCAAGGCGACCTTGCCTAGGTTGTGTGTGGAAGCATTCAGAATTGGCGCGATTATTTATCTATACTGGTGTCTAAGAAACACAACGTTAGAACAATTTTCTGTTTCGAAAGTTTTATTTTTGAAGGTTCGGACAAGTTTTGGTAACGGCTCGCCTTGTTATGTAACGCTTGAGTGAGAGAAAAGAGTCATCCGGCCGCGCAGCCGAGACCGGTGGCACAAGCCGGAGCCGCAGGCGCGGGCCGGGTCGCGGGTCAGCCGTGGCGCTGTGGGGAAAGGCCTCGCGCAGGCCCGATCTCGAGGTTGTCGATCAGGCGGACAGGGCCGAGCCAGGCGGCAGCGAAGAGCCGAGCCGGCGGCTCGGCACGCTCCAGCGGCCGCAGGCTGTCACCGCTGCGCAGCTCCAGATAGTCGATCGGCTCGAAGCCGGCCGCGGCGAGCTCCGCGCGGCCCTCCCCGAGGATTGCCGCCGCCGGGACCTCTCCGCCTTCCAGGCGCGCCGCCAGGGCCCGCAGCACCCGAAAGAGCGCCGGCGCCCGGGCCCGCTGATCGGGCGTCAGCAGGAGGTTGCGCGACGACAGCGCCAGGCCGTCCGGCTCGCGCACCGTCGGCACGGCTTCGATCCGCACCGGAACGTCGAGGTCGCGGACCATGCGCCGGACCACCAGGAGCTGCTGGTAGTCCTTTTCGCCGAAGTAGGCGCGGTCCGGCAGGGACTGCAGCAGCAGCTTCGCGACCACGGTGGCGACCCCTTCCATGTGGCCGGGCCGGGCGGCACCGCAGAGACAGTCCGAAAGGTCGGGCACCGAGACCCGGGTCTGGTACCCCTTGGGGTAGACCTCCTCCACCGGCGGCGCGAAGAGCAGGTCGACGCCAAGGGCGGAGAGCTTCGCGGCATCGCTGGCCTCGTCGCGGGGATAGCTCGAGAGGTCGTCCTGCCGGTTGAACTGGATCGGATTGACGAAGATCGTGGTGATGACCCTGGCGCAGCAGTCCCGGGCCCGGCGCACCAGTTCCAGGTGCCCCTCGTGCAGGGCGCCCATGGTCGGCACGATGGCGACGCTGTCGCCGTCCCGCCGCCAGCCGGCGACCTCGTCGCGCAGCTCGGAGATGCGACGCAGGGTCTTGAGCGGCACCGCGGGCCCGCTCGACACGGAAGCAGTCATCGCCAGGCTCCACCGCCAGCTGGGACTCGCCGCTCGCGCGGCGCGGAAGGACGTCTCGCCGTGGCTGGAGTGTTTCGCAGTTCCGATTGCCGGCTGTCAACGGCGAGCGAGCGCCGACCACGCCGTAGGATCGTCGGACCGGCCCGGCGCTCCCCTGCCTCTTCGGCCAGCGGCTAGAGCCAGCCCCGCTTGCGGTAGGCCTCCTCGATGATCTTCGAGATCTCCTCGGCCGTGCGCAGGGACGCCGCCTCGATGCTCTCGGGTCCGACTTCCTTGACCACGGCCGCGCCGCCGGAGACGACCGCGCTGGTCGCCGCCCGCCCGGCCGCCGCACCGATGCCGACCGGCGCCAGGACGCCCGGCATCTTGCCGCCGCCCGCTTCGATCTCCGCCGATCCCAGGGGGAAGAGGCCGGTCTCGCGGAGCTGGTAGCCTTCCACCACGGTCTTGAGCTCGGCGGCCCCGGCACCGAAGCCGATGATCATCCGCTTCACCCGGCTGCCTTCGTCGACCGAGACGAAGGCGCCCTTGATCACGCCGTCGCCGATCTTCGGGACGGCGCCGTCGGCGGCGCGCTCGGCCCGGATGCCCAGGGCGTTGAGGTCCTCGACCAGCTGCTTCGCGACCCTTGCGCCGAGATCGCGGCCGAGCGCGATCTCCTCCTCGCTTTGAGGCGCGTCACGCCGGGCGAACTGACCGGCCAGCACGGAGTCGGCCGGCACGTCTTGAGGCGTCGCCGAGAAGTCGTAGACGATGACGCGCGCCGGCTTGGCGATTTCGCCCTCGAAGCTTCGGCGGGAGGTCACGTCGCTCGACGCGCAGCCGGCGAGGACTCCCAAGGCCAGGAGCAGGACCGGCAGGCGCCGGATCGAAAACCCTGCTGAACAAAGCGTGCCACACATCTGGTTGGTCCCTTTCCGAGGTTCCTTCATGACGGCCGGCGCCGCGCGACTGGCAAGGCTTTAGCCTCCTCGCTCTTTCCGATCCTCGATCGTCCTATCGACCGACCGGCCTCCCGCACCGGCCCCTGCACCGGCCCCCGCACCGGCAGGGTCCCGGGCATCGTTATCGCGCGACCGGCGCGCCCGTCACCCGCTTCGATGCCGGGCGACCGGAAGACCGGACCCCGCCGTCCGACGAAAGGAGCAGCGGGGTCCAGAGATCAAGGGTCGATGGTCATCGGCCGATGTCGTCTACTGCGCCCGCGCTTCCGCCAGGCGGCCGGTGATCGCGTCGAGCTGCTCGAGCACGCTCTCGGCCGCACGCTCGGTCAACTTCCCGCTCGCCGGCAGCATGTACTGCCGTACCACGAGGGAGGAGCCGGTCCAGACCGTGATCGGAAGGACCTCGAGGCGATCCATGGCGGCGTTGATCAGGGGATCTTCCGTGGCCACGTTGTCCTTGCCGAGCGCGCCATTGAAGCGGACCAGCGTATGGATTGCGCAGAGTGCGGTGTTGGGGATGGTCTGGGCCGCCACGTCGACCTTCACGCGGCCGAACCTGCTGGCGTTCTCCTTGATGCCCAGTTGCCCGAGCTTCCCGCGCAGATGGTCCTGAAAGAGCTTGGCGTCGGTGATGCCGCAATCCGCGGTCTTGTCCAGCAAGACAACATCGATGGCCTTGAAGTACTGCAGCTCCTTGGCGACGGGATCGGCCACGGCCGGCGCCGCCACGAAGACCGCCACGACGATGGCAATAACTCTCCACATTTTGTTCTCCTCCCTAGGTATTAGTTCACATACGCGTTGCAGAGAACGCGCCAGTCACGTCACGGACGTCTTGGTCGCTTTGGAACGGAAAGCCGGCCGAGGCGTCTCCGGCGAAGGGCCCGGCCGAGCCGAGGATCTCGAAACCCGAGGGAAACCCGGCGTCTCCGTTCGACCGCGGGTGGCCTCCCCCAAGATCGAAGCGCAGGGTGTCGACCACCGGACGGACGACCGGACCCGGCGATCTTGCGTCTTTGGCGGCGGCGAACGCGGAAGCAAGGGGGAAAAGAAAGTGCACGGGGGCGCTCGCCCAACTCGGCAAGTCGTGCCGGCTCTGCGCCTGCGCCCAAATCATTTGCCCCCCAATAAGCCGTCGCTCCAGGTTTGGATCTAACGGCCTAGCCGTTAGGTCTTATCACACTAGACAGGCCACCATTGATTAGCAATAACCATGGAGGCAGAGGGTCGTACGACTCCGGAGGGAGAAGAGATCACTCTGCGCCAAAGGGCCGAGGCCTCGTCGCGGCCGCGCCGGCTCAGTCCCCGCCCGAATGCGGCCGCGCCGCCGGCTTGGCTTTCACGATCCGGTAGCCGGCCAGCTCGAGTTCCTTCTCGAAGCTTCCGACGAAGACGCGATAGGCCTCGACCCCCTCGCCGCGGCCACGGCCCTTCGGCAGGAACCGGCTCGCCTTCCAGGCGGCGAAGGAAAGACTGAATCTCCGCTCGTCGACCTCATCCATGCCGCAAGGCTAGGGTAAGAACAAAATAGGAACAACGAACCGGCGGTAGAAATAGTCGCGGCCCCCCGTCGGCAATGGAAACCTCTGTCTTCCTGCGCCCGCGCGGCATAATACTGTCTTGGGACAGGCCCAAGAGGGCGGTCGGAGCCGAGAGAGCACCTGGAGACCGGCATGGCGAGGGTCCGGCCCATCCAGTTCGCCGTCCCCGACGAGACCACTGCGATCAATCGTTTCGTATCGAGCGCGGTATGATCCAGGGCGGCGGGCCGGCGGGACACGAAGCGTAAACGACCTGGCGGCAGACTGCTGGCGTGTCGAACTGCGCCCGGCGCGCCGAAACCCGGAACAGCTGTTCAGAGAAGACGCCCATGCCCTTCCTCCCGAGCCAGACCCTCTCCGCCGAGGAAATCGAGTCCCTCGAGGACGAGATCGTCGAAGACTCCCGGGCCGGGCGGGACGAGGCCGTCCGGGAGAAGGTGCAGCGGCTGCGGAACGCGCAGCACCACCAGAAGGACGCCGCGGCGTCTCTGCTTCTTGTCGTCGACCGGCAGTGCCTCTCGAGGGAGGCCGCCGCCGAGGTCCTTTCGGAGATCGCAGGGTCTCATGGCGAAGACCTGGACCTTCTGCAGGCGCTCGGAGAATGCCTGGAGTCCGCGCGCGACATCGACGATCTCAACGCGGCGCCGCCCGAAGACGCCGTCTTCCACGACGTCGTCGAGAAACTCGCCGGCCTCGCCGAAGACCACCAGGGCGGCGCCGAGGAGGAGGGCCTGCTCGGCGGGCTGGCCACCGCGGCGCGCATGCTGGCGCGTCAAGGCGACGGCATCGCGGAGCGGAGCTATCGGCGCCTGACCGAGATCGATCCGGAGAACAGCGCCTACCACTACAACCTGGGCCTCTTCTACAAGACGCGCGGCCGGTTCGAAGACGGCATGGAATCGAACCGGATCGCGGCGCGCCTGGCGGAGGAGACGGTCGAGAGCATCGAGTGGAACCTCGGGATCTGCGCCACCGGCGCCGGGAGGGGCGAGCTTGCCTTGGAGGTCTGGAAGCGCATGGGCCAGAAGATCGAACTGGGCCGCTTCGGCCTGCCCGAGGGCGGCTACCCCCAGTGCAAGGTCAAGCTCGCCGAACGGCCGCTCGCCGAGCGCAGCGCGGAGGCGGACGACCCGGGGCTGGAGGAGACGATATGGATCGAGCGCCTGAGTCCCTGCCACGGGATCATCCGCAGCGTCCTCTACCAGGACCTGGGCGTCGACTACGGCGACGTCGTTCTCATGGACGGCGCGCCGATCACCTATCACACCTACGGTGACGTGGAGGTCGCCGTCTTTCCCCACCTCGCGACCTTGATCCGGCGGAACTACCGCTTCTTCGACTTCGCCGGCACCCAGGGCGAAGCCCGCCAACTGGCCGACATGAGCCGCGACCTGCAGGAAGACGCCGTCGTCTATGCGCACTCGGAGAACTTCCGGATGCTCTGCGCGAGTTGCTGGCGCGATCCCGACCTCGACCACGCCCGTCACGAAGGGGTGGAGAAGCACGTCGTCACCGGCCGGATCGCCGCCCCGGGGCATATCGACCCCGGCCGGCTTCTGGAGCAGCTCGACAAGGCCGTGACCGAGCGCAGCACCTGTCAGCTCTATGCGCCCGACCTTTGCGTCGCGGCCGGACTCGAGAGCCGCGCCTCGATCGACAGGAGAAGGTTCGACTTGCTGACGGGCAACTAACGTGGGGGTTCCTCTGCGGTCTTAGCGTTCCGCCGATGTCTTCTCGCCGCGGTCCCCGCAGCGACACGCACCCGCCCGGTCCGGCGGACGCAAACGGGAGGTCCCGATGGGCGCACTGAACGTCCTGATCACGAAGCTGGCCCGGCGGCTGCTCTCCGAGGAACAGAAGGCCCGGCTCAGGCGCGGAGACCTCGTCCCCTTCTACGACACGCGGCACTGGTCACGGATCGCGCTCTACGACGCCTGCAACGCCTTCATTCGGGAGCTCGGGCCGGAGCGGCTCGACGCCCTGGAGATCTCCTCGGGGCACAACTACCAACAGCACGGCTTCAAGTCCTACCGGGAGACCAGGTATCCGGAGTTCGACATCTGCGAAGGCAAGCTCGACGCCCGCTTCGACCTGATCATCGCCGACCAGATCTTCGAGCACCTGAAGTGGCCCTACCGCGCCGGCCGCAACGTCCATGACATGCTGAGGCCGGGAGGCTGGTTCATCTGCGCCACGCCCTTCCTCGTGCGCCTCCACGACGGGCCGCTCGACTGCTCGCGCTGGAGCGAGGACGGGCTGCGCTACTTCCTGGCCGAGTGCGGCTGGGACCTCGAGCGGATACGGACCGGCGCCTGGGGCAACCGCGCCTGGATCAAGGCCCACATGGACGGTACCTGGCCGCGCCGCGGCCTCTTCGGGAGCCTGAAGAACGAGCCGGGCTGGCCCGTGGCCGTCTGGGCCTTCGCCCAGAAGTAGCGGCAGGCCGGACCCGGCGCCGAGCGAGCGCCCCGCTTCGACACCACCGGCCGGGCCGCGCTCTACCCCGACCGCGAAGCCTACATGGGCACCGACGAGCGCGGACAGGCGGCCTTGGCCAAGCTCCATTTCCCCGGCCTCGGCAAGGACGGCGCCGAGTTCCTGGTCGCGCGCCGGATCGGCGCGGTCGGGATCGACACGCCGTCGATCGACTACGGTCAGACGAAGACCTTCGAAACCCATGTCGCGCTGATGACCCGCAACACCCCGGCCTTCGAGAACCTGGGCGACATATCGGCGCTGCCGCCGACCGGCTCCACGATCATCGCCCTGCCGATGATGATAGAAGGCGGATCGGGCGGCCTCCCGCGCATCGTCACCCACCTGCCCGAATAACCATCGGCCGCTGCAGCCGCGCCATGACCCGAAGCGGCGAGCGCGAGCCGCGCGGGGAACCGCGGCGCCGATCGAGACCCGAAAGGCGGGAGCCCAAAGCCGGCGAGGATTGCAAGGCACCAAGACCGACAGTCATGGCGCCAAAACCGGCGGTACCGCCGTGCTCGGAAGCGCCAGAGGGCCGGTAGCGCGAGCAATCAACGAACCCGGATCAAGGGCAGCCGCAAGGTCAGCTTGGGGTCACAACCCGCCGTCCAGTGGCCCTGATGAACAGGTCTGAATTTGGAAGCACTGCAGTCGGAGTTGACTGGTAGAGACATCCAGATTCGGTCGCTGACCAAGCAGCTAGCCAGAGCAAAACCGAAAAGAGGCGCGCGCCTCTGTGAAGCTGCCAGCAAAGCCCTGTTAGAGAGAATTGGGAGTTCAGTGTTGTCAATTGGTAGCGGGGTTCTCCTAAAAGCCCTCCAGCGCATTGATTTAATTGTGCGGAAGAGGCTATCCGATACCGCGACAAGCATCCCACTGGGCGCCTGGGTCTGGTGAACTGATCACCAACACTATGAAAACGCGTGCAAAGCCTGCACTTTTAGCTTTGGGGTGAATCCTGTCTTCGCTAGGGAAGTAAACCAATCGCGATGAGGACCGAGCGAAGCTGGGCGTCGACCGCAGCTGCGCGCCGAACCGCCGCAAGATCGAGCTGACGGCGAAGCTCATGCGCGGAAGCCCCCTTTGCGTATTCCGGCCAGCGTCTCTTGAGTTCCCGAAACGCCAACTCCGGCGTCGCTGGCCGCAACGTCGCACAGCCTGGAAGGTGTCTGAGCAGAAGCGCCTCGAGCGTTGGATACGACCAAACTGGGCGTATGCCGTTCGCCTCGATTAGACGATCGGCTTGCATTGTACGGTCTGGCGAATCACTTCGCCTGTCACCATCAAGAAGTATCGCGCGCTCGGCGTAGGCCCCGCGACGACTGATGCGGCGGAACATCTCATTCACCGCACGCTCGACGATCGACAAAGGATCACCACCAGAGCAACACCAAGGATCGAGATGCAATGGCAACCCCATTTCTTCAGCCAACTGGCTTAGAAATACTGTATAGCTTCGCTCGCTCTCGCCTTCGCAGGCGACAAATACTCGTCGCCGCTTTTCTCTGAAACTTCGACTGCGTGGCATCAGCCGACCTGCGGAACAGCGCCAAAGATACCGCCTATGTATTTTTTGTAGTAGTTGTCATCGCGACGAACAGCCTTGATATCATTCAAGCTGTATATCTCTGTTCTTCCTCGATGATCCTTATCACAAAACACGATTTCATCTTTTGAGAGATCTTCTAGAAGAGAGGCATTGTGACAACTCATCCAAAGCTGCGCATTGTTTGGATTGCGTTTGGAGTCATGAAACCAGCGAATAATTTCTGGCAAGATCATAGGATGAATTGCCGCATCAAGCTCATCTATAATCGCAATACTACCAAGGGAGAGCGCGCTGAGCAGCATTGGATAGAGTTTGAGGAATTGCTGCGTGCCATGACTCTCTAGAAAGAACGGCATTGGAACCGCTAATCCTTCATGCAGAAAAAGCACTTGCGGTCCATTGGGTGTCGATCGGACGTCGAGCGCACGAAGACCGACGTCTATGCGCTGTATCTCGCGGTTGAATTGGCTCACCAAATTCGGATGGTCAACGTATTGACGAAGTGCGAGATCGTCGGAAGTCTCAGTTTTCTCAATAAAGATATTCGAGCTAACAAGACTCGTCCGGTCGGCGATTTTCTTTGCAAAAGGATGGTTGAGTTGCGCAAGAGTAGATATGATACTGGCGTTAGGACGCAGCACCGTCTCAAGTGCACGATGATAGCCAGCTAGCTCGAATGCTTTCGCCGCTTTAATCGAGCCATCGCTGAATCTCTCGACCAGTCGCGTTCTACGGCCGGTCGCCGAAGGCCAAAAAAAGAATGCCTCGTTCAAAACCTCACGGCGTTCACCATTGCAGACTATCAACTCGTAGCAGTACTGGCACTGGATCGTTCCGGTCTGGTTGTTGTCAACCAGAGGGTCAACGCCTGATGTCCAGACTTTCAGCCTAGTGGGGCTTTCTAGCGCCTCTTCATCGTTGAACGGCTCAAAAGGAATGCGGTGGGTAGGTGAGAGAGAGAAGCTGTGCGAAATGAACCACGTCGTGAACGTTAGTGCGCGAAGCACATTTGACTTGCCTGAGCCATTTGGACCGAAGAGTGCCACAACCTTTGGCACGCGATCATCGGAGCCGTGCCAGCACTTCGCGAGGCGATTGGTGTTCTTCGGCGC
Source organism: Kiloniellales bacterium (assembly GCA_028282935.1). GTDB lineage: Bacteria > Pseudomonadota > Alphaproteobacteria > Kiloniellales > JAKSBE01 > JAKSBE01. The sequence goes on along the minus strand of JANQGU010000300.1, from coordinate 20,323 downwards.
GTTAGCCGCTGCTCTAAGATCAAGAACCTGCGGACCGCGGATAGACTGGAAGTTCTCAATCTCAATCTTGTGGATCATCGGCAATTCTCCGCTTTCAGCAATACCATATGCGCGCCTCGCGGCCCCAAAGCAACGGATTTTTGTTAAAGTTGCGCCCAAACAGCATTCTGTCAGCTATCGGTGCAGTTGCACAGTTACATGCTTGTCTTAGGAAAGGTGTCAGGTCCAGGAAAAAAGCCCCCTAGCGGGAGGCCAGCGGGACGTTCGCTCATAGGGAGGCGAAGGGCATCAAACGTTCTGGATACGCGCGGCGATCGCTACACAGATCAACAGATGCTTGCTTAGAAGGACAGCACCGCCTGGAAGGAAGCAGTGGAGCAATGCGTTGTCCAGCGGACCAGCCAGACCCCACACCGGCCGTTGGCTTAGCACTTGGTGTGCCAGAGGGGCCGGGACCAACCGCGGTACAAGTCGGTGAGCCATACACGGCCCGCCTACACCCTACGGACGATCGAGAACCTGCGCCTGGTAGTTTCATGCAGACATGAGACTAAGCACAGGGGACTCGGACTCTAGAAAAGAGAAACGGGCCTCAAAGGCCCGCTATCCCAGCAACTCTACGCCTTTCGAGTGGTAGCGGGGGAGGGACTCGAACCCCCGACACGCGGATTATGATTCCGCTGCTCTAACCAGCTGAGCTACCCCGCCCCAGGCGGCGCTACCGTGAAGGACTAGGCGTATATGGCCTTCGCCCCGTCCCTGTCAAGCCGCCCGCCCCCTGGCCCGGCCGCCAGGCCCCCAAGGCCCTGATCCCACGGCTCGAACGCCGGCCGCGGCGAGCCCTTGCGGCCGCGGCGGCGGTGGCGTTTGAACCGCGGCCGCCCCGGGCACGACCCAAGGGTCTGCGGGGGCCGGAAGCGGCCCAGTCCGCGTCCATCGAAGCAAGACAGAGTTCAGGAGACGGGTAATGACCACCAAGTTCCGCAGCCTTCTCGCCGCCGGCGTCTTCGCCGCGGCCCTCGCCGGCATCGGCGCCGTCCAGGCCGGAGACTTCGCGAACGGCCCCGCCACTGGGATCCAGGCCGCCGGGGTCCAGGTCGCCGGCCAGCAGCTTCAGCTCCAGGCCGTGCCGATCACCGCCTGCGGCCTCAAGTTCAAGAAGGTGAAGGAGGATCCGAAGAGCTACCTCTGCCGCACGACCTTCAAGCCGGCCTGCGCCAAGGGCTACAACTTCGGCCCGGGCGGCGTGAAGCTGGTCGGCAACAAGATCGAGTACCTCTGCTTCAAGCCCCAGGGCTGAGCCGCAGGGCTGAGCCCCAGGGCTGAGCCGAGGCGCCGGCGTCCCTTGCCACCGGACATCGGGGCGGCCCCCACGGGGGCCGCCCTCGATCAAGTTGGAGCCCGGTCAGTCGCCCATCATGCCCGCGAGCTTCAGCGCCACCCCCAGCGAGCCCTCGACCTTCAGCTTGCCGGTCATGAAGGCGAGCTGCGGATCCAACGTTCCGTTGACCAGGCTCTGGAGGTCCTCCTCGCTCATCGCCATGGTGGTGTCGGCGGCGCCCTGGTCCTCGTTGGAGATCTCCGCGGTCGTCCCGGTACCGTCCCAGAAGATGACCCCCAGGTCCCCCAGCTCGAACTTGACCTTGTAGCCGAGCGGCGGATTGAGCGCCGCCTGGCTGCGGATGGCTTCGGTCAGGCTGTCCAGGCTCATATTTTCGTGTACTCCCCTACTCTCTCGCCCCGACCTCTGGTGTCTCGGTTCCGCGGCGCCCTCAGGCCGCGTCGCGCCGCTCGGCGCCGGTGATCCAGCCGCCGCCCAGGACCCGCGGGCCCTGGTAGAAGACCGCGGCCTGGCCCGGCGAAACGCCGCACTGCGGCGCCTCCAGCCGCAGCTCCGCGCCGCCGTCTCCGGCGGGGAAGAGCCTCGCCGGTGCCGGCGTGCCGGCGGAGCGCAGCTTGACCGCGACGGCCCGCCCCTCGGCGGGCAGCGGCTCGGCGTCCAGCCAGTTGACCTCGGTCAGGCGCACCAGGTCGCGGCCGAGCGCGGAGCGGGGGCCGACCACGACGCGGCGGGCCTCGGGCTCCAGCCGGACGACGAAGAGCGGCTCGGCCGTGCCGCCGATACCGATGCCCCGGCGCTGGCCGATGGTGAAGTTGATGATGCCCTCGTGGCGGCCCAGGACCCGGCCCTCGAGGTCGACGATCTCGCCCGGCTCCGCCGCCCCGGGGCGCAGCCGCTCGACCACCCGGGCATAGGAGCCGTTGGGGACGAAGCAGATGTCCTGGCTGTCCGGCTTCTCGGCCACCTTCAGCTGCAGGCGCTGCGCGATGCGCCGGGTCTCGGCCTTGGGCAGGCCGCCGAGCGGGAAGCGCAGGAAGTCGAGCTGCGCCCGGGTGGTGGCGAAGAGGAAGTAGCTCTGGTCGCGCTCGGCCTCGGCGGCGCGGTGCAGCTCCGGCCCGGCCGGACCGCCGACCCGGCGCACGTAGTGGCCGGTCGCCAGGGCGTCGGCCTCCAGCTCGCGGGCGGTCGCCAGGAGGTCGCGGAACTTGACGGTCTGGTTGCAGCGCACGCAGGGGATCGGCGTCTCACCGCGCAGGTAGCTGTCGGCGAAGTCCTCGATCACGCCATCGCGGAAGCGGCTCTCGTAGTCCAGGACGTAGTGCGGCATGTCGAGCTGGTCGGCGACCCGGCGCGCGTCGTAGATGTCCTGGCCGGCGCAGCAGGCGCCCTTGCGGCCCGCGGCTTGGCCGTGGTCGTAGAGCTGCAGGGTGATGCCGAGCACGTCGAAGCCCTGCTCGGCCAGCAGCGCCGCCGTGACCGAGCTGTCGACGCCGCCCGACATGGCCACCACGACCCGCGTCTCGGCGGGCGCCTTATCGATCCCCAGAGAGTTCACGGATGCGTTCATGGGCGCGTTCATGGCCGGGACTATAGGCCTTCGCAGCCCGCTTGCAACCGGACGCGGCACGGTGCGGGCCCTAGTGCCGACTCGCACAAAATGGCGTGTCACCCCCACCCCACCCTCCCCCATCAAGGGGGAGGGCTTTAGTAGACGGCAGCCGCCTTCTTCTCCCTCCCCCTTGATGGGGCGCGTAGGCGCGGCGCTGCGCGCGGGCCGGGGTGGGGGTGACTCCCTGAACTATGCGAGTCGGCACTAGAGGCCCTTGAGCAGCCGCGCCAGGGCCAGCAGCGGCGCCGGATCGGCGGTCACGCCGAGGTCGAGGGTGAAATGCCCCTGGTGCCGGCGCAGCAGGACGTTGGCCTCGGGCAGCGCCCAGCGCCGGGCCAGGGCCAGCGCGGTCTCGGCCGGGGCCACCTCGTCGGCCTCGCCGATCAGCATGAAGATCCGCTCGGGCGCCAGCAGGGGCCGGCCCTGCGGCTCCAGGAGGCCGAGCCAGGCGGCGATCCCGGCCTCGTCCCAGCCGGCTTCCGCCAGGCGCGGCCGCATGCCGAGGGCCGCCGGCAGCGCGCCTTCGTAGCCCGTGGCCAGCAGGTCGCCGCTGCCGGCCATCAGCAGCGCCGCGTCCGGGCGCTGGGCCTCGGGCCAGCTCCGGGCCGCGGTCAGGACGAGCTGGCTGGTCAGGGCGCCGAGGCTGATGCCGCCGACGGCGACCGGGCCGCGGCTGGTCCGCCGCGCCCAGGCGATCCAGGCCGAGGTCTCGGCGACCCAGTTCTGGAACAGCTCCAGCAGGCCGAGCGGCCCGCGCCCCAGCACCGGCTCGCCGCCGTAGAACCCGGGCAGGCGGCGGCGGCCGTGCCAGGGCCCTTCCGGCCGGATCACCCGGATGCCCTCCCGGGCCAGGGGGCTGGCCGGATCCAGGCTGTCCCGCCACATCTCGGTCTCGATGGTGATGCCGTGCAGGAAGATGAGGCTCGGCGGATCGGCGACGTCCCTGGGCGCGGTCACCCGGGCCCAGGCGGTATCGCCCAGCGGCGCCGGGAAGCGGAGCCAGGACAAGGTCCCCCCGCGGCCCTCGGTCGCCTGGGACTCGGAGACCTCGGCCGTCTCGAGAGCGGGAAAGGCCCGCGCCGGCTCCGCCAGGCGCCGGCCATGGCGGGCCTCAACCTCGTCCGGCGACGCGATCTGCCAGCGCAGCGGCGGCAGGCGACGGCGGCGGTGCAGGCCGAGAAAACGCCCGCGGGTCATCATCAGGGCCTCGGCGGCGTTCACGCGACGGGCCTGAAACGCCGCCAGATGCCCCTGCGCGATTTTGTGCGGACCGAAGAAGGCGGCTCGCCAGTCCGCCTCCGCCGCCCGATAGGCCTCGGCCCGGCGCAGGACCGTGGCGACGGCGGCCTCGGCACCCCGGCGCACCGAGGCGGTCTGCGGCGCGGGCTGGCCGAGGCCTTGCCAGAAGGCCGCCGTGCACCCCTCGGAGGCGAGCGCCGCCGCCCAGGCCCGGGACAGCGGAAGGTGCAGGCCCGCGATCAGGCGCAGCGCGACGCCGTCCATCCAGGGCCAGAGCAGGCCCCGGGCGGCCAGGGCGCGCCAGGCCGGCACGGCGGGGACCGGCGCGGCCTCCGCGGGCCCTGCGTCGCTGGGGCTCATGGAGTTGCCGTCGGCAGGCAGTTGGTTAAAGTGGGCGCCCAAATCCGTGCCACCGGATCGAGGTAGGAGAACCCACCATGACGCACCGCTCGCTCGCCTGTCTGTTGCCCGCCGCCGCCTTCCTGGCCGCCGCCCTCCTGGCCGGGCCGGCCCCGGCCGCGCCGGAGGGCCTGGTGACCGCGAAGACGCCGCACAGCTACAAGGACTTGATCGAGCGCCTGAACACGGCCGTCAAGGCCCACAAGATGGGCCTGGTCACCCGGGCCAGCGCGACCGTCGGCGCCAAGTCCGCCTTCGACAAGGTGATCCCCGGCAACATGGTGGTCGGCGTTTACCACCCGCGCTTCGCCGTGCCCATGCTGGAGGCGAGCGTCCCGGCCGGCATCGAGGCCCCGATCCGCTTCTACATCACCGAGAACGACGACGGCACGGCCTCCCTCACCTACCGCAAGCCGACGGTGATCTTCGCCCCCTACGAGGACGGCGGCGAGAAGCTCAAGAAGCTGGCCAAGGACCTGGACGAGGTCTTCGCCAGCATCGCCAAGCAAGCCACTGCGGCGGAGTAGCGAGCGCGCTAGCGCCAAGGGATCAGGCACGCAGGGCAGGGATCAGGCGTCGCCGAAGGCGGCCGGCGGCGCCAGGCCCATGTCCCAGAAACCGACCTCGAGCCGGGTCGCGCTGCGGAAGGTGGCGGCCAGGGCCGGCCAGCGCGGCGAGGCCGCGGGCTCGGCGCCCAGGCGGGCCCGGGCGACCCTCTCGAGCTGCGCCAGGGAAGCGGCGGCGACCTCCTGGTACTCGCTGCCGCCGTAGACCTCGATCCAGTCGAGATAGGGGTTGTCGTCGAGCCGGGTCGCCGGATCGGCCAGCAGCCTCCGGCCGATCTCGCCGTAGCCCAGCACGCAGGGTGCCAGGGCGACCAGCAGGTCGAGCAGGTCGCCGGCTAGGCCCCGCTCCAGGACGTAGCGGGTGTAGGCCAGATTCTGCTCGGCCTCGGGCAGGGCCGCCATGTCGCGCTCGCTGAGGCCCCAGCCGGCGCAGTACTTCAGGTGAAGCTGCATCTCGCTGTTGATCAGGGCGTCCAGGGTCGCGGTCGCCTGGCGCAGGTCGTCCAGGCTGTCGCTCTTGAAGGCGGCCAGGGCGTAGGCCCGGGCGAAGTTGATCAGGAAGAGGTAGTCCTGGGCCAGGTACCAGCGGAAGCAGGTCTCCGGCAGGCTGCCCTCGGCCAGGCCACGGACGAAGTCGTGCCCGGTGTAGGCCGCCCAGTCCTGGGGGCAGGCCTGCTTGAGGCGCTCGAAGACCCCCTCTGCTTCGCCCGCGGCGGCGGTCATCGCCGGCCCCTCAGTCGAAGAGCATGTTGCGGGTCTCGGACGGCAGCTTCACGGTCAGGCCGTCCAGCTCCTCGGTCATGACGATCTGGCAGCCCAGCCGCGAGGTCTCCTCCAGGCCGAAGGCCAGGTCCAGCATGTCCTCCTCGTCGTCGGAGGCGGTCTCCAGCCGGCCGAACCAGGAGGGCTCGACGATGACGTGGCAGGTCGAGCAGGCCAGGGAGCCCTCGCAGGCCCCCTCGATGTCGACGCCGTGGAGGTGGGCGATCTCCATGACGGAGAGTCCCAGGGGGGCGTCGACCTCCTTGCGGGTCCCGTCCGGTTCCAGGAACACCATCTTCGGCATCTGATCAGGCTCCAGGTATCGCTTCGGCGGGCATTAGGTAATCTCCTGCGGCCCCGAAATCCAGCCTCGATTCGGTCATAGCGTCGCGGTGACGGCTACCCGGCCGCGCCGAGCGCCGGCGCCTCGGCGACCTCGCCTCGGCGCAGGGCGGTGACGGCGGCGGCGACGTCCCCGACCGCCGTGTCGACCTCGGCCTCGGTGGTGAAGCGGCCGAGGCCGATGCGGATGCTGGAGCGGGCGGCCTCGTCCGAAAGGCCCAGGGCGCGCAGCACGTAGGAAGGCTCGACCGCGGCCGAGGAGCAGGCCGAGCCGGAGGAGACGGCCAGCTTCGGCATGGCGTTGATCAGGGCCTCGCCGTCCACGCCCTCGAAGGCCAGGTTGAGGTTTCCCGCGACCCGCTGGTCGGGATCGCCGTTGAGGCTGACGCCCTCCAGGGCGGCCATGATTCCGTCCTGGAGCCGTCTGCGCAGGGCCAGGAGGCGCTCCGCCTCCTCGGCCATCTCGCGCCCGGCCAGGACACAGGCCTTGCCGAGCCCGACGCAGAGCGCCGGCGCCAGGGTGCCGGAGCGCAGGCCCCGCTCCTGCCCGCCGCCGTCGAAGAGCGGCTCGAGCCGGACCCGCGGCCGGCGCCGCACGTAGAGCGCGCCGACGCCCATGGGCCCGTAGACCTTGTGGCCCGAGATGCTCAGGAGGTCGATCTTCATGGCCTCGACGTCGATCGGGATCTTGCCGACCGCCTGGGCCGCATCGCTGTGGAAGACGACGCCGGACTCGCGGCAGAGCGCGCCGATCTCGGCCAGGGGCTGGATCACGCCGATCTCGCTGTTGACCGCCATGACCGACACCAGGGCGGTGTCCTCGCAGATCGCCTCGTTGAGGCGCTGCAGGTTGACCAGGCCGCTCGGCTCGACCGGCAGGATGCTGACCCGGAAGCCCTCGCTCTCCAGGCGGCGGCAGCTCTCCAGCACGCCCTTGTGCTCGGTCGCCAGGGTGACGACGTGGTTCTTGCCCTTGCGGCGCAGGAAGCGGGCGGCGCCCTTGATCGCCAGGTTGTCGGATTCCGTGGCCCCGGAGGTGAAGACGATCTCGCGCGACTCGGCGCCGATCAGCTCGGCGACCTCGGCGCGGGCCGCCTCGACGCCGGCCACGGCCTTCCAGCCGTAGGCGTGATGGACCGAATGCGGGTTGCCGAAGTGCCCGGTCAGGTAAGGCATCATCGCCTCCAGGACCCTCGGGTCCAGGGGCGTGGTCGCATGGTTGTCCATGTAGATCGGGGTCTCTTCGGAACGCTCCTGCACCCGCATCCTCCTCACTCTTCCAGGCGACGGCCGATCGGGGCCCGGGGCCTCCCCGAAGTCTGGGCCCGAAGTCTGGGCCCGACGTCTGGGCCCGACGTCTAGGCCGCCCGCCGCCTGTATAGCCCGTCCCAGGCCTCGATGAAACGATCCAGGTCCTCGGCGGTCGTGGCCCAGCCCAGGCTGACCCGGATCGCCGCGGCGGCCGTCTCCGCGTCGGCACCCAGGGCCCGCAGGACGTGGGAGGGCTCGACCTTGCCCGAGGAGCAGGCCGCGCCCGAGCTGACCGCGATCCCGGCGAGGTCGAGCGCCAGGAGCTGGGTCTCGGCGGGAAGGCCGGGCAGCGCGAAGCAGCTGGTGTTGGCCAGGCGCGGCGCGTCCGCGCCGAAGATCACGAGCTCCGGCGCCAGGGCGCGCAGGCGGGCCTCCAGGCCGTCGCGCAGGCCGGCCAGGGCCGGGTCCGGCTTGGGCGCAGCGCGCAGCGCCTCGGCGGCCGCGCCGAAACCGGCGATCGCCGGCACGTTCTCGGTCCCGGCCCGGCGCCGGCGCTCCTGGCCGCCGCCGCGGATCAGCGGCGCCACCGCCACGCCCTCGGCCAGGACCAGCGCGCCCGCGCCCTGCGGCCCGCCCAGCTTGTGGGCCGAGAGGCTGAGGGCCGCGACGCCCAGAGCCCCGAGGTCGATGTCGAGCCGCCCGGCCGCCTGGACCGCGTCGCAGTGCACCAGGGCGCCGCGCGCCCGGGCCAGGGCGGCGACCTCGGCGACCGGCTGGATCACGCCGGTCTCGTTGTTGGCCAGCATGACCGACACCAGGGTCGGACCGTCGGCGTCATCGCCCTCCGCCAGGGCCTCGGCCAGGGCGTCCAGCTCGATCTGGCCCGCGGCGTCGACCGGCAGCCGGCGCGCCTTCGGGGCTGCCTGCAGCACCGAATCGTGCTCGATCGCGGAGACCAGGATCCGGCCGGCAGGCAGGCCGGCGAGGGCCAGGTTGTTGGCCTCGCTGCCGCCGCTGGTGAAGACCACGCCCGCGGGCCGGGCGCCGACCAGGGCCGCCACGGCCTCGCGCGCGTCCTCGACCCGGCGCCGGGCCCGGCGCCCGAAGCCGTGGACGGAGGAGGGATTGCCGGCCTCCCGCAGGGCCGCCTCCAGGGCGGCCGCGGCTTCCGGGCGCAGCGGCGCGGTCGCGTTGTAGTCCAGGTAGACCGGTCGGGCCATGGCGGACTCGGGGCCAGGTGTAGGGCCAGGCGCGGGGGCCGTCGCCGGCCGCTACTCCGCGGCCGCGATCGGCCCGGAGCCGCCGGACAGCAGGTTGCTGGTCCCGAGCACCCGCCGCTCGACGACGTCGGCCACGGTGACCGAGCTCAGATAGAGGTAGATCTGGTTGCCCAGTTCCTCCCAGAGGTCGTGGGTCGCGCAGCGGCTCTTGTTGCTGCGGCAGCCCAGCGGCTGGCCGGGCGTGCAGCGGGTCGTGCGGATCGGCTCGTCGACCGCGAGAATAATGTCCGAGACCCGGATCTCCGTGGGCGGCCGGGACGGCAGATAGCCGCCGCCGGGACCGCGGACGCTGCGGACCAGGCCGCCGCGGCGCAGCTTCGCGAAGAGCTGCTCCAGATAGGACAGCGAGATCTCCTGCCGATCGGCGATGTCGGACAGGGCGATCGGCTTGCCGTCGCTCTGGGCCGCCAGGTCGACCATCGCCATCACCGCGTAACGCCCCTTGGTGCTGAGCTTCACCGTCTATCCTCCAACTGCGCGTTCCTGCGCACCACTAGCACTTGCCCTGGGGCGCGTCGCCGGCGCCGTCCTCGGCGGCTGGCTCGACCGCCAGGCCGTCGACCTTGCCGCCGGCCTCGGCCCGGGCCTCCAGGTCGTTGATCCGCGCCCGCAGGCGCGAAACCTCGTCCATCAGGCCTTCGATCGCCCGCGCCACCGGATCGGGCAGGTCCCCGGTCGGCGTGCCGTAGGCGACGAAGGCAGGCTGCTCTTCCCGCTTGGCCGCCGGCTGGACGACCTTGCCCGGAATCCCGACCACGGTCACGCAGGTCGGCACGTCCTTGGTCACCACCGCGTTGGCGCCGATCCTGGCGTTGCTGCCGACCGTGATCGGCCCCAGGATCTGGGCCCCGGAGCCGACGATCACCCCGCTCTCCAGGGTCGGGTGGCGCTTCTGGTTGCGCTGGCTGTCGCTGTCGACGCTGGGCGCCACGCCGCCCAGGGTGACGTCGTGGTAGAGCGTGACGTCGTCGCCGATGTGGCTGGTCTCGCCGATCACCACGCCCATCCCGTGGTCGATGAAGAGCCGGCGGCCGATGCTGGCGCCGGGATGGATCTCGATCCCGGTGAACCAGCGCGCGGCCTGCGACAGGAAACGGCCGGTCAGGTGCCAGCCGCGCCGCCAGGCCCCGTTCGCCAGGCGGTAGAACAGGATCGCCTGGAAGCCCGGATTGCAGAGGGCCACCTCGAAACGGGAGCGGGCCGCTGGATCGCGGCGCATGATCGAGTCGATCTCTTCCACCAGGAACTTGAACATCGCCTTGCCCGTCGTGCTATGATCCGCGCCCGCTAGACCTCCCGGAGAGCTCGCCCCGGCCTTCGAAACCTTATCGGGTCGGATATGGTTTGTCCGAGTAATCTTCTCAAGTTTAACCCTCGGCCTCTGGTAACGCCAGCCGCGCGACCCGATATCTACCCTGAGATTTCCTAGATCCTGACGTGAAGCAAGCTCATGGATACCGCCGATGCCTGACGTGATCTTCAACGGCCCTGAAGGTCGCCTCGAAGGACGCTACCAGCACAGCAAGGCGCCGACCGCCCCGATCGCCCTGATGCTGCATCCGCACCCGCAGCATGGCGGGACGATGAACAACAAGGTCATCTACAATCTTTACCATGCCTTCGCCCGGCAGGGCTTTTCGGTGCTGCGCTTCAACTTCCGCGGGGTCGGACGCTCGCAGGGCGTCTACGACCGGGGCGAAGGCGAGCTCTCGGACGCGGCCTCGGCGCTGGACTGGCTGCAGTCGATCAACGAGAACGCCTCGGCCTGCTGGATCGCCGGCTTCTCCTTCGGGGCCTGGATCGGCATGCAGCTTCTGATGCGCCGGCCCGAGATCGCCGGATTCGTGTCCGTCGCCCCGCCGGCCAACCAGTACGACTTCAGCTTCCTGGCCCCCTGCCCCTCGTCGGGCCTGGTGGTGCAGGGCAGCCGCGACGAGATCGTCCCCGAGGCGGCCGTGGCCAAGCTGGTCGACAAGCTGTCGCAGCAGCGCGGCATCACCATCGACTACCGGGTCGTCCCCGGGGCCAATCACTTCTTCACCGAGCAGATGGACGAGCTGAACGGCCACGTCGAGGACTACCTGGCGAAGGCCGAGGCCGGAGCCGTCGCCGCCGCGCGCTGACTTGCACCTTTAAGCTGAAGAGAAGCGATCCTCAGCAACCCGGACGGGGCGATCCTACCGCGGCCCGGCGTTTGAGGCGCGGGCGGGATTGTGATATCTCAGCGCCGCCCCGGCAAGACGCTGCCCCGGCAAGACGCTGGACGTCCATCAGGAGCCCTTCGGCCGACATGAGCAAGCTGCGATCCGACTTCCTGCGCACCATAGACCAGCGCGGCTTCATCCATCAGTGCACCGACCTCGAGAGCCTCGATGGCGAGGCGAGCCAGGGGCGCATCGTCGCTTACATCGGCTACGACCTGACCGCGGCCAGCCTGCACGTGGGCAGCCTGGTCCAGATCATGCTGCTGCGCTGGCTGCAGCGGACCGGTCACAAGCCCATCGTCCTGATGGGCGGCGGCACCACCAAGGTCGGCGACCCTTCCGGCAGGGACGAGATGCGCCAGCTCCTCGACCTCGAGGGCATCGAGCGCAACAAGGAGAGCATCCGGCGGATCTTCGCGCAGTTCCTGACCTTCGGCGAGGGCCCCACCGACGCGATGATGATCGACAACGCCGAGTGGCTGGACGAGCTCAACTACATCGCCTTCCTGCGCGACTACGGCCGGCACTTCTCGGTCAACCGCATGCTGACCATGGACTCGGTGCGCCTGCGCCTGGACCGGGAGCAGCCGCTGTCCTTCCTGGAATTCAACTACATGGTCCTGCAGGCCTACGACTTCGTCGAGCTTTCGCGGCGCTACGGCTGCCGGCTGCAGATGGGCGGCTCCGACCAGTGGGGCAACATCGTCAACGGCGTCGAGCTCGGCCGCCGGGCCGAGCAGACCACCCTCTTCGGCCTGACCACGCCCCTGATCACCAACGCCTCGGGCGCCAAGATGGGCAAGACCGCCGAGGGCGCGGTCTGGCTGAACGAGGAGCGCCTCTCGGCCTACGACTACTACCAGTTCTGGCGCAACACCGAGGACCCGGACGTGGGCCGCTTCCTGCGCCTCTTCACCGAGCTGCCCGAGGCCGAGATCGCGCGCCTGGAGGCCCTGGAGGGCGCCGAGATCAACGAGGCCAAGAAGGTCCTGGCGCTGGAGGCGACCCGGCTCTGCCGCGGCGAGGCGGCCGCCGCCGAGGCCGCGGAAACCGCCCGCAAGACCTTCGAGCAGGGCGGCCTGGGCGAGGCCCTGCCGAGCCTGGACATGACGGAGGCCGACCTCTCGGCGGGCCTTCCGGCCTATGAGCTCTTCGCCCGCAGCGGCCTGACCAGCAGCAACGGCGAGGCGCGCCGGCTGATCAAGGGCGGCGGCGCCAGGATCAACGACCAGAGGATCGACGACGAGGCCCGGGTCGTCACCCTGTCCGACCGCAACCCGGAGGGGGTGATCAAGCTCTCCGCCGGCAAGAAGCGCCACGCCCTAGTCCGGGTCGCCTGAACCGCCGGGAAGCGGAGAACAGAGGCGAGCTTCGCTACTGGTCGCCGCGGCCGGAGGGCAGCGCGGTCATGTCGTCGCCGCTTCGCGGCCCCTCGCCGTCGCCGTCGAAGATGTTGAAGATGCCGCGCAGGAAGCCCGGGGTCAGCGCGGAGAGCGGGTTGACGCTGACGTCGGGCTTGTCGCTCGGTCCGCGCACCTTGTAGGTGAAGGCGATCAGGCCCTCGCCCTCGCCGCCGATCAGGATGTTGCCGATGATCGGAATGGCGCCCAGGATCCGGTTCAGGAAATAGGCCGGCACCACGGTGCCCTCGACATCGATCCAGCCGCGGGCGAGATCGACCTGCCCCTTCGAGGTGATGCCGATCGAGGTGCCGTAGACCCGCAGAAGCTCGGTCGACAGGCGGTCGCTTTCGTACACGAAGTCGCCGGTGATCCGCTCGAACACCAGGCCGGGGCCGCCGAGGGATTCGACGATCCCGGTCAGCGAGGCGACGGTCAGCACCTTGGCCAGGATCGGCGCGTCGTAGACCCGGAAGCCGTCGGCCTCGATCCGGCCTCGAAGCGGGCTGGCCGGGTCCGGGCCGTCGGTCTGTCCGGTGACCTCGAGCTTACCGCCGTCGATGTTCGGATCGATGGCGAGCGCGCGCAGGATCGCCCCGAGGTCGCGGGAGCGCACCGCCAGGCGGCGGGTGCCGTCCTCGACCGGGACCAGCCGCAGGTTGAGCGTCACCGGGCCCCGGTCTTCCTCGGGCGGCTCGTCGCCGGCCGAGTCCGCCGCCTCCCCGAAGCGTCCGCCGAGCTCCGACGGGCGCGCGCCGACCTCGGACCTGGGCCTGGCCCTGGGGTGGCGGGCCAGCTGCTCGGGAACCTGGCCGTCGATCTCCATCCGGTCCCAGCCGCCCTCGGCCCGCACCAGCCGGAGCCGGACGTTCTCGAGGTACTCCTCGGGTCCGAAGTAGACCCGATCGAGCCATTTCGCCTGCAGGTCGAAGGGCTGGACCGCTTCCTCGTTACCGGCTTCGACGCCATCGCTCGGCGGCGCCGCGGCGGCGAGCTGCTGTTCTTCCGAAGCCTCGGCATCGCCGTTCAGGCGGGGGGCGAGGTCGACCATTCCGGCGCCCAGCTCCACGCGCAGCATCTCTCCGCCCTCCCGAACCATCACGTCGGAGAGCCGGGTCCTCCGGCCGACCGCCAGGTCCTTGAGCCTGAGGAGCGAGACCTCGCTGTTCTTCGGATCGAAGGTCATGTCGCCGGCCGCGTGCAAGTCGCCGGCGTCGATCCGGAAGGAGTCCACCCGGTCCAGGCGGCCGCCGTCGAAGATCACGGTCGCCGTCGCGCGCGCGTCCGCGCCCGGCTGCTTGCTCCAGCCGAGGATCGGAAAGCTCAGCTTGGCCAGGCGCAGGTTGGCCTTGCCTTCCACGGTGGTCACGCCGGCACGATTGATGGTGGCCGCGATCTCGGTCACGGCGGGGCCTTCGATATAGGGGACCACGTCGACGCCATAGGCGGCCCAGTCCGCGACTTCGACCCGCGGCACCCTGGCCGATATCCGGGTCGTGGTCGGGTTCTCGGCGCTGAAGAACTCCTGCCAGTCGACGGTCATGCCGAGGCCACCGAGCCGGACCGGACCGCTGACCTGCATGCCCTTGGTGTCGAGGACGAGCTGCAGCCGGCCCGCGCTGAGGTCCTTGTCCAGAAGGATCCCGCCGACCTCCGTGTCGCTGAGGGTCGCCTCGGCCGCGACCTCGATCTGATCGACGCTGAGATCGGATTCCAGGGGGAAGCGGAAGCGGAGCTGGCCCGCCGCGCTGCCCGAGGTCCGCTCCGGCTCGATGCCCAGGCCGCTGATCAGGTCCAGGCGCTCGTGATCGAGCAGCTCCAAGGTCTCGCGGATCGGGCCCGCGACCTCGAGGTCGATGTCGATGGTCTGGTCCTTGACGTCGAGCCCGTCGATCGTGACCCGTCCCTTGGGCACCGAGATCGAACCCAGCCGGCCGCCCTTGGGATGGATGACGAACTGCTCGGCGCTGAAGGTCGCCTCTCCGCTGACGCCGGTTACGGGCGGCAGGGGGCGCAGGTAATGGACGGAGAGGTCGCTGTAGGTCAGCCGGCCGAAGACCTCGCGCGCGCGCACCTGCTGCTCGGCGCCGTCGGGCAGCAGGATGTCGAGGTTGATCTCCGCGGTGTCGGCCAGACCGTCGCGGATGTTCTCGGTGACCCAGGTCCTGGCGTTGTTGTTGAGGCCCAGGGGCCAATAGCTCGCCAGGTCGTCCAGCGCGATCGACTGGCCGACCGCCCGGGCCTTGATGACGACGCCGTCGCGCCCGCGCTCTGCGCTGCCGATCAGTCCGACCTGCGGGCCAGGATCGGCCTCGCTGCCCAGGGTCAGGGTCGCGTCCTCGACCTTCATCTTCGCGCCCGGGCCGTCGAAGACCCCGCGGGCCTTGAAGCTCTGGACCGGGACCGGCTCCGACCAGAGGTCGGCGACGGCGATCTGCCCCGGCCCGCCCGAGACGTCGAAGCCGAGGTTGGTGACCTGGCCCTCGGCGTCGAAGGCCGAGGTCAGGGTGCCCCGCAAGGCGACGTCGACGCCGGCGAGCTTGTAGAGGTCCGGCGACAGGAGCGCGAGGTCGGACAGCAGGACCTCATCGACGTTGATCACCAGGTCCAGGCGCTCGGACCCGCGGTGGTAGGAGAAGGCGCCCCGGACGCCCGAGATCTCCTTGGGCTCGGCGATGTCGAGGGAGAGCTCGCCGGACAGGCCGGTCGGCCCCCGGCCCACGCTGATGTTGGTCGACTTCGCCCACCAGTCGACGCCGGCCTTCTCGTCGCGGACCAGGAGCTGGCCGTCGACGATGTTGACCTGGCGCAGGAAGGACATGCTTCGCGCCGGGTCGCGCTGGGCCTGCAGTTGGGCGACGAGTTCGGGAACGATGCCGGTCAGCTCGGGCGCCGCGTCCTCCTCCGGCATCTCCGTGGCGGTGCCGTCGCCGAAGTGGAAGCTGCCGTCCGCTTTCCGGAGCAGGGTGATCCGGGCGCCGACGACTTCGATGCGGGTCGGCGCCAGGGTGCCGAAGAGCAGCGCCGTGAGGCTGAAGCCGACCTCGACGTTCGGCAGGGACAGGATCGGGCGGCCTTCCTGGTCGCGCACGTTCACGTCGAGCGCCCGCAAGTCGAGGTCCCCCTCGGCCTTGTCCCAGGTCAGCACCGTGTTGGTCACCCGGACGTTGACCCCGGCATCGGAGTCCGAGAAGGCCGTCTCGAGATAGGGGGTGATGAAATCAAGGGTCACCGGGCCGCTGGACAGGCGCCAGATCAGCAGTCCGACGACCACCGCGACGGTCGCGACCCCGCCCAGCAGTATTTCCAGGCCAATCTTGGCGCTTCGTTTCAGCAAGTCTCGACCCGCCCCATCCGTTTACAGACCGGCCCCCACCGGTCCTTGACCGCCACCGAAGTGGCACGCAGTGTTGCCCCAAACTGGATCGTAGCGAATGACGCGCTTGCCTCTCTTCACGTCCAAAGCCCTACTCCCGATCCTCGCCCATCCTGAGCGAGCAGATCCCGGATGGCAGGACTGGACCAGCCGGATAACCAAAATGGCAGAGTCCGGGCACGCAGAGAAGCTCGGCGAGCTGTCCAAAGACCCCAAGGTCAAGCAACTCATGGGCGCAGTTTTCGCCTACAGCCCCTTTCTGAGTCGTTGCCTTCTGCATGATATTGAACTTTTCGAGGCGGTTTTAAGGCGTGGCCCAAAAAAACCCTTCGATGAAACACTCGACGGCCTCAACGCAGGATTGAGAGACCAGACCGAGCTGTCGGCGGTCGAAGCCGAGCTCCGCCTGGCGCGGCAAAAGGTCGCCCTGATCGTGGCTTTGGCCGATCTGGCCGGCGCCTGGTCGGTGGACCAGGTGACGGACGCCCTGAGCCGCTTCGCGGACCGGGCGATCGGCCAGGGGCTGGCCTTCCTGCTGCGCCGGGCCGCGGGCCGGAAGGAGCTGGCCGTGCCGGACCTGCGGGCCCCGGCCGAAGGCTGCGGCTACTGTGTCCTGGCCCTGGGCAAGCTTGGCGCCGGAGAGCTGAACTACTCCTCCGACGTCGACCTGATCGCGATCTTCGATCCCGAACGGGCGCCCTACACCGGCAGCCGGACCTGTCAGGACTTCTTCGTCCGGCTGACCCGGGACCTGGTCCAGCTGCTCAGCGAGCGCACCGCCCAGGGCTACGTCTTCCGCACCGACCTCAGGCTGCGACCGGACCCGGCGGCGATGCCGCTGGCGATCTCGATCAACGCCGCCGAGACCTACTACGAGAGCCTGGGCCAGAACTGGGAGCGGGCGGCGATGATCAAGGCGCGCCCGATCGCCGGCGATCCGGCCCTGGGCCGCGAGGTCATGGCCATCCTGCGGCCCTTCGTCTGGCGCCGGAACCTGGACTTCTGGGCGATCCAGGACATCCACTCGATCAAGCGCCAGATCAACGCCCAGCGCGGTGGCGGCGAGGTCGCGATCCTGGGCCACAACGTCAAGCTGGGACGCGGCGGCATCCGCGAGATCGAGTTCTTCGCCCAGACCCAGCAGCTGATCTACGGCGGCCGGGCGCCGGTCCTGCGCCGGCCCCGCACGGTCGAAGCCCTGGACGCCCTGGTCGAATGCGGCCGCCTGGAACCCGCGACGGCGAAGGACCTGGCCGCCGCCTACCGCTACCTGCGCCGGGTCGAGCACCGACTGCAGATGGTCGCCGACCAGCAGACCCATCAGCTTCCCAACGATCCCAAGCAGCTCGAGGCCCTGGCGGCCTTCCTCGGCTACGACGACCCGGAGGCCTTCCGGCAGGAGCTGCTGGCGCGGCTGCGCTGCGTCGAGGAGCACTATGCCGCCCTCTTCGAGGAGGCGCCGGCGCTGTCCGGACCCGGCAACCTGGTGTTCACCGGAAACGAGCCCGACCCGGACACGGTGGCCACCCTGGAGGGCATGGGCTACGCCGAGGGCGATCAGGTCATCCACCTGGTCAGCGGCTGGCACCACGGCCGCTACCGCGCCACCCGCAGCAAGCGCAGCCGCGAGATCCTGACCGAGATCATGCCGACCCTGCTGGAGTCCCTGGCGGCGACCGCGCAGCCGGATCAGGCCTTGCGCCGCTTCGACACCTTCCTGCAGGGCCTGCCGGCCGGGGTGCAACTCTTCTCGATGCTGCACGCCAACCCGGGCCTGCTGCGGATGCTGGCCGGGATCATGGGCAGCGCCCCGGCCCTGGCCGAGCAGCTGAGCCGCCGGCCCGGGCTTCTGGACGCCGTGCTGTCCCCGGACTTCCTCGACCCCCTGCCCGCCGCCGAGGCGCTGGAGCCGCAGCTCGAGCTGGCCCTCAAGGAGGCGCGCGACTTCCAGGACGTTCTTGAGCTGTCGCGCCGCTGGACCAACGACTGCAGGTTCCAGGTCGGCGTGCACCTCCTCGACCGGATCAGCGACGCCGACGACTGCGCCGCCGCGCTGACCGCGATCGCCGAGACCACGATGAAGGGTCTCTTCCCGGCGGTCCGCGAAGGGCTGGAGGCGGTCCACGGGACCCTGCCGGGCGCCGGGCTGGCCGTGATCGCGCTCGGCAAGCTGGGCGGCCGGGAGATGACCGTCACCTCGGACCTGGACTTGGTCTTCCTCTACGACGCGCCGGACGACTCGACCCTGTCCGACGGCCCCAAGCCCCTGCCGCCCAGCCTCTACTACGCCCGCCTGGCCCAGCGTTTCATCAACGCGCTCTCGGCGCCGACCGGCGAGGGCCGGCTCTACGAGATCGACATGCGCCTGCGGCCCTCGGGCAACGCCGGGCCCATCGCCACGACCCTGCCCGGCTTCGTCAAGTACCAGCGCGACCAGGCCTGGACCTGGGAGCACATGGCGCTGACCCGGGCCCGCACCATCATCGGCGCGCCGGCCTTCGCCGCCCGCGTCCAGACCGCGATCGCGGAGCTCCTGGCCGGCGAGAGGGACCCGGAGAAGCTGGTCCGGGACATCGCCGAGATGCGCGCCAGGGTCGCCCGCGAGCACCGGGCCGGCGGCCTTTGGGACGTCAAGCAGCGGCCCGGCGGCCTGGTCGACCTGGAGTTCCTGGTGCAGTACTGGCAGCTGCGCCACGGCCACGCCCATCCCGCGGTGCTCGACCCGAGCACGGCGGGTGCCCTGCGCCGGCTGGCCGAGGCCGGGGTCCTGGAGGCCGGCAAGGCCGAGGCCCTGGACCAGGCGGCCCGCCTGCTGCGGCACCTGCAGGCCATTCTGCGCCTGACCGTCGGCCAGGCCTTCGACGAGGCGCAGGCGCCGGAAGGCCTGAAGCGGAGGCTGGCGGCGGCCGGGAACTGCGACGACTTCGAGGCCCTCAAGGCGCGGCTCGCCGAGGCGACGGCAAGGGTCGAGGCGATCTTCCAGGAAGAGATCGGAAAGCCCGGCGACACCCCTGTTGAATAGGCCGGATGGCGTAAATTACTTAACCGGCGCTTAACGCTATCCCGCCATTATACTAACCTTAATAGGTACACACTATGGCCCAGCCGGCGCCCCCAAGGCACCGGAGCGGCGAGACGTGCAATTCGGGAAAGGGCATTCGAGGTGACCGGCATGAGCAAATCCGGCGAAGCGGAGGCCCGGCAGCTCGAGGCCTACTTCGACCGCCTTTGGCCCCTGCTGCGCAGCCTGACCGGCGAGGGCGTCCGCGCGACCCACGACATCCTGGGCGAGCTGCTGCCTCTGACCCGTTTCGAGATCCCCAGCGGGACCAAGGTCCTGGACTGGACGGTGCCGCGGGAATGGCGGGTGCGCGAGGCCTACATCGTCGGACCCGACGGCCGCCGCCGTCTGGACGTCCGGAGCAACAACCTGCATCTGCTGAACTGCTCGGTCCCCTTCCGGGGCCGGGTCTCGCGCCAGGACCTGGACGCGCACCTCTACAGCCTTCCCGAGCTGCCCGAGGCGGTGCCCTACATCACCAGCTACTACCAGGACCGCTGGGGCTTCTGCCTCTCGCACCGGGAGCGGCTCGCCCTGCCCGAGGGCGACTACGAGGTCGTGATCGACAGCGAGCTGTTCGAGGGCTCGATGACCATCAGCGAGGCGGTGCTGCCGGGGGAGTCCGCGGAGGAGATCCTGCTCTCCTGCTACACCTGCCACCCCTCCCTGGCGAACAACGAGCTTTCGGGTCCGCTGGTCCTGAGCCACCTCTACCGGCGCCTCGCGGCCAGGCCACGCCGCCGCTACACCTACCGCTTCGTGCTGGTGCCGGAGACCATCGGCAGCATCGCCTACCTCAGCCTGAAGGGCAGCCATCTGCTGCACCGCATGACGGCCGGCTACATCATCAGCTGCGTGGGCACCGAGGGCGCCTTCCATCTGAAGCAGACCCGGCGCGGCGACAGCCCGGCGGACCGGGCCGCGGCCGCGGTGCTGGGCGAGGCCGCCGCCGACCGCCTCGAGGTCATCCCCTTCCGGCCCGACCGGGGCAGCGACGAGCGCCAGTACAACTCGCCCGGCTTCAACCTGCCGGTGGCGAGCATCATGCGCTGCCCGCCCTCCAGCTATCCCGAGTACCACAGCTCGCTCGACAACAAGGACTTCGTGTCCTTCCCGGCCATGGTCGAGACGATCGGGATCTACGAGAAGATCTGCGCCGCGCTGGAGGCCAACCTGGTCTATCGGAACCTCAAGCCCTTCGGCGAGCCGCAGCTCGGCCGGCGGGGCCTCTACAGCACCCTCGGTGACCGCAGCCGGCCGATCGACCGCTCCGCCCTGCTCTGGGTCCTGAACCTGGCGGACGGCACCAAGGACCTGCTGTCGATCGCCGAGCAGAGCGGGCTGCCCTGGTCCGAGATCGCCAGGGCGGCGGAGCGCCTGGAGGAGGCCGAGCTGATCGCCGCCTGCGACCCGCAGGAGGCCCGCCCCGGCGAGCCCCTCTTCGGCGACTTCCAGACGGTCAAGCTGGAGGCCTACGAGGTCGCCCCGCCGG
>JANQGU010000243.1 GCA_028282935.1 Kiloniellales bacterium | reverse complement strand
ATCTCGATGAACCATCGGCACCGCAAGGTCTTGCACGCCCTCTTCGCCCACCCCGTCAGCGCCAACATCCATTTCCGCGACGTCGAGAGCGTGTTCAAGGAACTGGGCGCCGAACTCGGCCATTCCGGCAACGGCCGCCTGACCGTGCGTCTCAGCGGCCACAGCGCCGCCTTCCACGCCGGCGGCCACAGCGTGCCGAAGGAGGAGGTGGCCCAGATCCGCAAGTTCCTGGAGACCTGCGGCGTCGAGCCGGGCCGCGACTATCCGCTGTAGCTCGCGACCTCAGGCCTCGGCCGTCGGCCGGGCGACGTAGTCCGTCACGAAGTCGATGAACCTGCGGCCGCTGCGCGAGACACCCTCTCGCCGCCACAAGGCCAGCGTCGGCACACGCCGTTCGCAGTCCTTCAGGGGGCGGACCAGGAGGTCCTTCCGGATGTAGTTCCGGACGCTGCTGGTGTGGATGGTCACGCCCATGTTGCTCGCCACCAGCCCGAAGATGCCCTCGCTGTTGAAGGCGCTCTGGACCACCCGCGGCTCGAAACCGGCGCTGCGGCAGAGGCGATAGAGGTGGTCCAGATAGTGGGTCCAGGTCTCGGGCGTTCCCAGGACGAAGGGCTCTTCGGCCAGCTCCGCCAGGGCGATCTCCTTCTGCCGGGCCAGCCGATGGGCGCGCGGCAGGACCACCACGAAGGGGTCGTTGTCGACGACGATGCCCTGGAAGTGGCGCTGGAAGATCGGCCCGGTGACGAAGCCGAAATCCAGCTGGCCGCTCTCCAGGGCCGGAAGCTGCTGGTTGGTCACGCCATGATCGAGCTCGACGGTGATCTCCGGATTCTCTTCCCGGAAGCGCTGGATGATCTGCGGCAAGGCGCCGGAGATCGCAAAGTCGGTGTAGCCGATCGCCAGGTGCCCGACGTCCCCGGTTTCGACCTTGCGGGTCCGGGCGACGGCCAGCGAGAGGCCGTTCAGGGCCTCCCGGCAGCCTTCCAGGAAGGTCTCTCCGGCCGCGGTCAAGGAGACCTGCCGGCTGCTGCGCTTCAGCAAGGCGACCCCGAGCTCGGCCTCGAGCTGCCGGATCGCCCGGCTGAGGGCCGGCTGCGCGATGTTGAGCCGCTCGGCGGCGCGCCGGAAATGCAGCTCTTCCGCAACCGCGAGGAAGTACCGGAGGTGTCGAAGCTCGAAACGCATGATAACCCAGCGGCATCAATCCTGCCGAAATCGATATTATACAGGGCAAGATAGCTGGGCTAGCCTTTGGTCCAATCGCCAGAAGAAACAAGAAGACCAGCAGGGAGAAAGGCATGGAAAAGCGCTTCAGCGCAGGTCTCCTGGGACCTGCCCTCGCCGCCGTCGTGGCCCTCGCCGCCGCCTCGGCGCCGGCCGCCGAGGTCACGATAAACCTGGGCTACGCCGCGGCCGAAGGCAGCGCCTACGGCGTGCTGGCGGACAAGTTCGAGGAGCTGGCCGAAAAGCACTCGGGCGGCTCGATCGACGTCAAGGTCCGCTGCTGCGCGCAGCTGGCCACCGAGGACGAGGCCTTCAAGGCCATGCAGCTCGGCACGGTCGACATGTACATCATCACCCACAACAACGTGTCGCCGCATTTCCCGCTGATGGATGCCTTCGTCCTGCCCTACGTCTTCCAGAGCAAGGCTCATGCCTACGAGGTCCTCAACGGCCCCATCGGCGCCGACTTCGCCAAGCAGCTGAACGCCGACACCAAGCTGCATCTGCTGACCTACGGCTTCGTCGGCGACCGCGACTTCTACAATTCGGTCCGGCCGGTCGAGACCATGGCCGACGTCAAGGGGCTGAAGATCCGCGTGCCCAAGAACCAGGTCATGATCGCGACCTGGGAGGCCTTCGGCGCGGCGCCGATTCCGCTGCCCTGGGCCGACACGCCCACCGCCCTGCAGACCGGAGCCGTGGTCGGCGCGGACAACGGCACCTCCTTCATCAAGTCGCAGAAGTTCTACGAGATCGCGAGCAACCTCGCGATCCTGGAGCACTTCACCTACTTCTCGCCGCTCTTCGCAAGCAACCGGATCATGGGCAAGCTGGACGACGCCCAGCGGGCCGCCGTCCGGCAAGCCGCCGAGGAGGCCGGCGCCTTTCACCGCGAGGAGATGGGCCGGCAGATCGAGGAGATCCGCGGCTTCCTGGCCAAGGAAGGCGGCATGGCCCGCACCGACCCGGACAAGGCCGACTTCATCAAGGCCGCCCAGAAGGTTCAGGACGACTTCGCGGCCGACAAGGGCGAAGGCTTCAAGGCTCTGATCGAGCGGATACGGGCGGCCGCCGAGTAGTGCGGGTCCTTCGGGCCCGGAGGATCGCCCGCGAAGGCTGCCCGCCCGCCGGGGAGGCCGGCGGGTCCGGCGCCCGCGCGCCACGCGCCGACGCCGGCCGGATGGCGGGATCGGGGGCAGGATGATCGGCTGGCTGGACCGGCACTTCGAGGAAGCCGTCTGCGGCGTCTGCCTCTGTGCCATCGCCACCTGCGTGATGCTGCAGGTGATCCTGCGCTACCTCTTTGCCACCGCCGCGCCCTGGGCCGAGGAGATCGCCGTCTACGGCATGATCTTCGCCGTCTACCTCGGCGCGTCCATGGCCGTGCGGGAGCGCTCCCATATCCGCATCACCCTGCTGATCGAGCACCTGCCGAGGCGTCTGGCGGTCGCGGCGGTCCTGCTGGCCGACCTGCTGTGGTGCGGCTTCCTGATCCTGATGGTCTACCTCACGGGCCTCTATACCCGGCTGCTCTTCGAGGTGACCTACATCTCGCCCGGCCTGGGGCTCGAGCAGAAGTGGTTCCAGCTGGTCATCCCCGCCACCCTGATCCTGATGCTGCTGCGCATGCTGCAGGTCTATTGGCGCTGGGGCCGAAGCGGCTTCAAGGGCCTGCCGCTGTGAGGCCCGGCCGCGTGGAAGGGGCCAAGTCGTGAACGGGCCCATCGTCATGGCCCTGGTCTTCGTGGCGACCATCGCGATCGGCGTGCCGATCCCCTTCGCCGCCGGGATCGCCACGGTGGCCGGAATCCTGATCGCCGACATTCCCCTGACCCTGCTGGCCCAGTCCGCCTGGACCGCCTTCGAACCCTTTCCGCTGGTGACCATCCCGCTTTTCGTCCTGGCCGGTCAGCTGATGGAGAAGGGCGGCATGTCGGAGAAGCTGATCGAGATCGCCCATCGCCTGGTCGGCGCCTACAAGGGCGGCCTGGGCCTGGTCACGGTCGTGGCCTGCATGTTCTTCGCCGCGCTCTCGGGCTCCGGCCCGGCGACGACCGCCGCGATCGGCTCCATCACCATTCCCGCCATGCTCAAGGAAGGCTATCGGCCGCGCTTCGCCGGCGCCGTCTCGGCCGCGGCCGGCGCCCTGGGCAGCATGATCCCGCCCAGCAACCTCCTGATCATCTACGCCCTGGTCAGCGACGAATCGATCCCGCGGCTCTTCCTCGCCGGCATCCTGCCGGGCATCGCCCTGGGCCTGCTGCTGATGCTGACAACCTTCATCGTGGCCAGCCGCAACGACTACGGCGGCAGCGGCGAAGGCTTCGTCTGGAGGCCTCTGCTGCAGGCGTTCTGGGACGGCAAGTGGGCGGTCGCGGCACCGCTGATCATCCTGGGCGGGATCTACATCGGCATCTTCACCCCCTCGGAGGCGGCCGGAGTCGCCGTCTTCTACGGCCTGGTCGTCGGGCTCTTCGTCTACCGCAAGCTGACCTTCCGCGGCGTCGCCGAGGCCCTGCGCTTCACCGCCATCACCATCGGAACGGTGCTTTTCATCCTCGGCTCGACCAAGGCCTTCGGCCAGCTGGTGACGCTCTTCGACATCCCGCAGGCGATCCTCGAGCTCTTCTCGACGGCCGCGGCCTATCCCTGGCTGGTCATGCTCCTGATCGGGATCTTCTACATTTTCGTCGGAATGTGGCTGGAATCGATTCCCCAGATCATCATCTTCACCGCCGTCTTCCTGCCGCTGGTGACGAGCCTGGGGATCGATCCGGTCCTTTTCGGGATCTTCACGGTGATGACCTGCGAGGTCGGCTTCCTGACCCCGCCCATCGGGGCCAATCTCTTCGTCGCGGCCAGGATCACCAACATCTCGATCGAGGACATCTCGCTCGGGGTCTTGCCGCTCCTGATTCCTTACGTCTTTATGATTCTACTCTTGGCGTTCTTCTCGGAGTGGGTGCTCTACCTGCCCAATCTGGTCTACGGCGTCAGGGCCTTTTGAGGGAGCGCACCCGATCATGATCCCGCTCATCGGCTATGCCGACCGGCTTTCGGTCCGGCCCGGAGAGACCGTCGCGTTCAAGGTCTCCAGCGCCGGTCCCGAGCCTTACGAGGCCCGCCTGGTCCGGGTCTTCAACGCCGATCCCAATCCGGCCGGCCCGGGGATCGTGGAGGAGCCGGTCGCCGCGGCCTTCGAAGGCCGCTACCCCTCGCGGGTCCAGCCGATCCGGCTCGGCTCCTACGCCCGCATCGAGAACCCGGCGCCGCTGGATGGCCTCGAGTCGCTCCATCTGACGGCGCGGGTCTGGCCGACCCTGCCCGAGCGGGGACGGCAGGCGATCCTCGCCCGCTTCGATGCCGCGACGGGCCGCGGCTTCGCCCTGATCCTCGAGCCGAGGCTCGGGATCACGCTCTGGATCGGCCAGGGTGCGGGGAACTTCACGCCGCTGGCCGTGGGCCGCCCGCTGAAGGAACGGACTTGGTACCGGGTCTGGGCCGGCTTCGACGCCGCCAGCGGGCGCCTTCAGGTCGGCCAAGCGCCGCTCGGCCCGGCGGCCCGTCTGGAGGCCGAAGCCACCGCCGAAGCCCGCCTCGAAGACCGGCCGGCGCTCGCCGGGGCCGGCGACCTGCTGATCGCGGCCTTCGACGGCGATCCGCCCTCCGGCCATTTCAACGGCAAGATCGAGGCCCCGGCGATCTACGACCGGGCGCCCGCCCAGCCGGATCCGTCCTTGCCGCCCGTCGCGCAGTGGGACTTCGCGCTGGACACCCAGACGACGCGGATCACCGATCTCGGCCGACACGGCCTGCACGGCCGCCTGGTCAACCTGCCGGCGCGGGGCATGACGGGATCGACCTGGCAGGGCGCGGAGCACTGCTGGCGCCACGCGCCGCAGGACTACGGGGCGATCCACTTCCACGCGGACGATATCCACGACGCCGGCTGGGAGACCGACTTCTCCTTCACCCTGCCCGAGGACCTGCCGAGCGGCGTCTACGCGGTCCGCCTCGCCTGCGGCGCGGCGCAGGACAGCATCCCCTTCTTCGTCTGCCCGCCCAGAGGCCGGGCCACGGCCGCGCTCTGCCTGGTCATCCCGACCTTCACCTATGCGATCTACGGCAACCACGCCCGGCCCGACTTCTCGGAGGCCTGGCGCGCGCGGGCGGCGGAATGGTCGGGCTACCCCCACAACCCGGCGGACCACCCCGAATACGGGCTCTCGACCTACAACCTGCATGCCGACGGCAGCGGCATCTGCCACGCCTCGCACCTGCGGCCGCTGATGACCCTGAAGCAGGGCTACCTGACCTTCGCCGAGCCCGAGGGCCGCTCGGGGCTGCGCCACTACCAGGCGGACTGCCATCTGGTCGCCTGGCTGCAGGCCAAGGGCTTCGACTGCGACATCCTGACCGACCTCGAGCTGCACAACGAGGGCGCCGAGGCACTCCGCCCCTACCGGGCGGTGCTGACCGGCTCCCATCCCGAGTACCACACGGAAGAGAGCCTGGACGCCCTCGAAGGCTACCGCGACGGCGGCGGCCGCCTGGCCTACCTGGGCGGCAACGGCTTCTACTGGCGGGTGGCGCTCCACCGCGAGCTGCCCGGCGCCATCGAGATCCGCCGCGGCGAGGGCGGCATCCGGGCCTGGGCGGCCGAGCCGGGCGAGTACTACAACGCCTTCGACGGCGCCTATGGCGGGCTCTGGCGGCGCAACGGCCGGCCGCCCCAGCGGCTCGCGGGGGTCGGCTTCTCGGCCCAGGGCACCTTCCAGGGCGGCCGCTACCGGCGACGGGCCGCGTCCTACGAACCCGAGGCCGCCTGGATCTTCGACGGGATCGACGACGAGGTCCTCGGCGACTTCGGGCTCTGCGGCGGCGGCGCCGCGGGTTTCGAGCTGGACCGGGCCGACCGGCGGCTGGGCAGTCCCGAGGCCACGGTCGTCCTGGCCTCCTCGGAGGGCCACGGCGACGACTTCGTGCTGGTCCCGGAGGAGATCCTGACCCACAAGGCCAATTGGCCCGACCAGCCGGCCGAGGACCTGATCCGCGCCGATATGACCTACTTCGAGCTGCCGGGCGGCGGCGCGGTGTTCTCGGTCGGCTCGATCACCTTCTGCGGCAGCCTGCTGTCCAGCGGCGGCGACAACAATATCTCGAAGCTTCTGGAGAACGTCTTGAAGGGCTTTCTCGCGGGCTGAGCCGGCCGAGGCCCTGGCCCTAGGGGGGCCTAGGGGCCCTAGGCCGTGCCGTTGCCCTCGCGCGCGAAGCGGCCGGTCAGCGACAGACGCATCGCCTCCTCGGCCGCACGGATCAGGCTCTTGGAGGACACCCCGCCGGGCCCGCCCGCTTCTTGCTGCTGCGGCTCGACCTGCAGGAAGAGGTCGGCCGCCAGGCCCTGCCCAAGACCGGCCTGGGTCCCGGCCCGCAAGGCAAAGACCGGAACACCCTGCAGCTTGGCCTGCCGCGAGACCTTGGCCAGGGCCGAGGCTTCCGGAATCTGCGGCGGCGACTCGCCGTCGACCAGCAGCACCAGGTCGGCCGCCTCCAGCGACTGGTCCAGCGCCAGGTAGTCGGCCAGCACCGCGAAGAAGGGGCGGAGGCGACCGCCGAGCAGGGCTTGAAGCGTGGCGCCCAGTCCGCTCGCCGCGCCGCTGCCGGCGACGTGCCCGACGTCGCTGCCCGAGGTGGCGGCCAGCACCCGGGCCAGGTTTCCGAAGGCCTCTTCGAGCCTCGCCGCGCGATCCGGATCCGCGAAGGCCGCGCTTTCGGCCACGCCGCTGGGGCCGAGCAGGACGCTGCGCCAGTCGACCACGGCGTCGATACGGACCTCGTCGAGGCGCGGGTCCCGCCGGCTGCCGTCGATCCGTGCCAGGCGCCGCAGTTCGTCCACACCCTCGCCGATCTCCTCGCCCTGGTCGTCCAGGAAGCGAAAGCCGAGCGCACGGGCCATTCCGACGCCGCCGTCGAGAAGCAGGGTGTCGGCGCAGCCGAGCAGAATACGTTCCGCGCCTGCGCTCAGGGCGATCTGGATCAACTGGCCGACCCCGAGGCTGCTGCCCGGGCCCGGATCGCTCGCTCCGGAGATCAAGAGGCTCCGGCCTGCCGCCGCCGCCGCTTCGATCACCAGGGTCCGCGGCCCTTCGCCGCCCAGCAGGCCGAAGAAGGACCGCAGTGGCGCCCCCCAGGGGCCGGTGACGCTCGCCGGGTGCATCGCGCCGCCGGTGGCATCGACGAGGGCCGCCGTGAAGCCCTCTCCCCCCTCGACGAAAGGCAGCTTCACCACCTCGACGTCCGGCTGGATCCGCCGGAGACCGGCGCAGACCGCGCTGGCCGCCTCGCGCACCGTCAACTCGTGCTGAAAGCCGGCAACGGCGATTACTATCCTGAAACTCATGACTTTGCTCCGTTCGAGCATCAGTGCCTGTCTCTTGGTTCGCTCACCGACACAACGGTCCCGGGCCGCGGATATTCCCGCCTGGCCCTTCGGAGACCCGCGGAATTACTCGCTTTCCGGCCACACACGCGCAGCGCCCCCCTCGCCTTTCGGCGAGGGGGGCCTCCGCTTCGTGCCGTGCTTTCGGGGTTGGAAACTCGGCCGCCAGCCTCAGCGCCAGGCGTTCTCCAAGAGGCGGGCTTCCTCGTCCGGCGACAGCGCCGGCCCGGCGCCGATCGCATCGAGGACGGCTTCGACGGTCTCGGCGTCGGGACCGTCGACCGGCTTGAAGCTGTCGCCCTCTCGGACCAGATCGACCGCGACCTCGGCCGCGCCTTCCATGGTCCAGCTGCCGCCACCGTCGCGGCAGGCGATCCCGACCTCGGCCGGGAGGTCGGTCAGGTCGGCATGGATCATCTCGATCTCGCGGCAGGGCCGTCCAGTGGCGTCCCGGAACGTCAGGACCGCCACCATCCTCTGCCCACTGCTTCCCAGCGTCAGGTCATCGCCGCTGGGGCGCGTCTCGAGCACCTGATGCAGGACGCTGTCCTGCGGCACCGGCCCGGTGGCCAGGTAGGTGTTGCCCTGCAGGCCGCTGCCCGGACCCAGGACCCAGGAGCCGATCCCGACGCCGACGGCCAGCGCGATCGAAGCCGCGATCGAGAGGCCGCCCCATTCACGCCAGACCCCGCGGCCCTCCCGGCGCCGGCCGAGAGAGACGACGTTGCTGTCCTGGCCCAGGATGGTGTCGATCAAGGCCTGGGGCGGCGCCTCCTTCATGGGCGCATCGAAGGCCTCGGCCAGGAGGTCTGCGGAACGTTGCATCCGCTCGACCAGGTCGCGCAGTTCCGGGCTCTCGGCCAGGCGGACCTCGACCGCCTCCCGCGCCTCGGCGTCCAGGGTCCCATCGGCATAAGCCATCAGGACTTCATCATTGATCTCGGTCATCACAGCGATCCTTCCGAAGCGGCCGCCCGCGGGCTGTCGATCGCGTCGGCCAGGCGCCGGCGCGCCCGGGACAGGCGGCTCATCACGGTTCCGATAGGAATGCCGAGGCTTTCGGCCGCTTGCTTGTAGCTGAGGCCGTCCACCACGACGAGGCCGAGCAGGATGCGCTGATCCTCGGGCAGGCCGCCCATCGCCTGGCGCACCTTCTCCAAGGCGACCCGCGCGATGGTCCGCTCTTCGATGGGATCCTGCGTCACGGCCTGGTCGAGGGCATCCGGGTCGGCCACGGTCCGCTGGACGGCAGCCGAGCGGACATGGTCCAGCCAAGTGGTCTGAATGATCCGGAACATCCAGCTGTCCAGCCGTGTTCCCGGCCTGAACTGATCGAGACGGCTCAATGCCTTCACGCAAGCGGTCTGAACCATGTCGTCGGCCTCCTCCATAGAACCTGTCAACGAATAGGCGAAGCGCCTGAGCCGAGGCAGAAGCTCGACCATTTCGCGCCTGACGTCGTCACTCATTCCTTCGCCCCTCCGTCTGCATGCTGGGACAACGGGCCCCGGGAGACCTTATTCCGCCGCCATTCTGACATTCTTACGCCCCTCCCCGCTGTCGCAGGCCATCCAAAATAAAAAGGAATAGATCCATCGCCTCGACCGTTATGCCTGGCATACGCCAGACCCGTTCATGACGAAAAGGACGCCTCTCATGAAAGAACCAACCCCCAGTTCAAGACTTTACAGGTTGCTGTCAACTTCGGCTTTAGCGCTCTGCCTGACCCTTGCACTGCCGGCCGGGCCGGGTTCCGAAGCGCCGGGCAACGTTGCTTTGGCCGACGATGGCGACGACGGCGGAAACGATGGCGACGATGGCGGCGATGACGGCGGCGACGACGACGGGGGCGATGACGGCGGAGACGATGGCGGCGATGACGGCGGCGACGATGGCGGCGACGACGGGGGCGACGATGGCGGGGACGACGGCGGCGATGATGGCGGCGACGCCGGCGAGGACGGGGGCGACGACGAGGACGACGGCGAGGACGGCGAAGGCGACGACGAGGCGGCAGGGCTCGACGACGATGATCTGGGCAACGAGGGCCTGGACGACGACGACGAGCTGGAGCCGAACGCCGGAGAAGCCTTGGCGGCCGGTATCGAGAACGCTTTTGCCGGCGCCTTCAACGGCTTGGTGTCGCTGTTCTCCGGCGAGGATGACGACGAGGCCGAGGACGAGGTCGACAACGAGGCCGAGCTCGCGGAAATAGAGGCGGGCGAGCTCGCAACCGCATCCCAGGCCGACGAGGCCGAGGACGACCTCCAGATCATCGCCGAGGGGCGTGATATCGAGGTCTCCGAGAACGAAGAGGCCGGCGGGGCCGGGATCCAGGTCTTCGATGCCGTGGCGCCCGGAGACGCTGCCTCGGCGGCCGAGGCCGAGGAGACCGCAGCCAAAAGTGAAGACAAGACGGCTGAGCAAGCGCTCACCGGCAGCACTTCGACGACCGTGAAGATCACGGATGCGCCGGCCGAGGCGGAGGAAGAGAAGGTCGCGATCCCGGTGCAGAAGCCTGGCCAGGTGGTGGCCGCCCAGCTGGGCATCACCAAGGATGAGCCGGAGTCCGAAGGCGCCGCCGACGAGGCGGAGGCATCGGCAGAGCCCGAGGCCGCCCCGGAAGCGGAAGCCGCGGCGGCGAAGACCGAGACCGAGAGCGTGGCGTCCGAGCCCGCGGACGCCGAGGTGGCCGAAGCCGAGCCGGTGGAAAGCGACGACCCGAGTGCGGATCAGGCCCAGGCCTCGGCCGAGCCCGAAACCGCCTCGGAACCGGAAGCCGAGGAGGCGAAAGCCGAGCCGGATAAGGCCGAGCCCGAGCCCACGGAAGCCGAGGTGGCCGAAGCCGAGCCGGCGGAAAGCGATGACCCGAGCGCGGACCAGGCTGCGGCCCCGGCCGAGCCCGAAACCGCCTCGGAACCGGAAGCCGCGGAGGCGAAAGCCGAGCCCGAGAAGGCCGAGCCAGAACCCACGGAAGCCCAGGTGGCCGAAGCCGAGCCAGCGGAAGGCGACGACCCGAGTGCGGATCAGGCTGCGGCCTCGGCCGAGCCCGAAACCGCCCCGGAACCGGAAGCCGCGGAGGCCAAGGCCGAGCCGGAGCCTGCTGAAGCCGAGGTGGCCGAAGCCGAGCCCGCGGAAAGCGACGACCCGAGCGCGGACCAGGCTGCGGCCCCGGCCGAGCCGGAACCCGCCTCGGAACCGGAAGCCACGGAGGCCAAGGCCGAGCCCGAGCCTGCTGAAGCCGAGGTGGCCCAAGCCGAGCCCGCGGAAAGCGACGACCCAAGTGCGGATCAGGCTGGGGCCTCGGCCGAGCCCGAAACCGTCTCCGAACCGGAAGCCGTGGAGGCCAAGGCCGAGCCCGAAGCTGCCGAGGAATCCGAAGCCGCGGCGGCCGAGACGGAGTCCGAAGGAACCGCGGGCGAGACCCCGGACGACAACCCGGGCGAGACCGTCATGGCCAAGATCGAAGAGGCGGTCGCTGCCGGAGCGGACGACAAGGAAGCGGAGGACAAAGCGGGCAAGACGACCGAGATCGCCGCGGCCAAGCCGGAAACCGCCGACGAGGATACGCTTGCGGAGACAGGGACCGAGCCCTCGGAGGCGCCGGAAACCGACAGCGAGGCCGACGGCACCTTGGACGCCGCCGCCGGCGAAGCGGAGGAACCGAGCTTCGCCGCCAAGGTCCAGGCGGCGATATCCAAGACGATAGACCGGGTCGTCGCCCTGTTCTCCAGCTCGGACGAGGAACGCTAGACTGGACGTCTGGCCAAAACCCAAGAAATTGGGAAAATAGCCTCTGGCCCCTTTCCCCGGAACCGGGGAGAGGGGCCGCTCCTATCGGCCGTGGGACAAAAAGTCCATGAAGCAGCTCGAAACGAAGAGACGGAGCGGCGTCCTCCAGGCGCTGGCGATCGTCCTGCTGCTCTCCGTCGCTGTCGCGGCGCCGAGCATCCTGTTCCCGCTGCATGTCGTGGCCGACGACGGAGATGGCGACAGCGACGGCGGCGGTGACGACGGCGGCGACGGAGATGGAGACGGCGACAGCGACGGCGGCGACGATGGGGGCGACGACGGCGGTGACGACGGCGGGGACGACGGCGACGACGGGGGCGACGACGACGGCGACGACGGGGGCGACGACGATGGCAACCTCGGCGACGACGATGACGGCGGCGACGATGATGACGATAACGACGACGATGGCGATGACGACGATGACGACCGGGACGACGATGACGGCGACGAGGCCGCCTTCGGCGCCACAGGCACCGGCTCGATCGACGGCCGTGAGTTCGAGCTTCGCGAAATCGTCGCCCTGAACCTCGATGACCTGTCGGTCCGCGACCTCGAGCGGGCCGGCTTCGGCGTCATCGAAGGCGAGGACCTGACCGCCCTGGCCGGGCGTATCGACCGCCTCAGGCTACCCCCGGGGCTGAGCGAACTGCAGGCCTTGCAGCTGGCGGAGCGGACCGCGCCCGCCGCGAGCTTCGACCTCAACACGCTCTACAGCCCGCGCAACGAGCCGGACTGCGGCAGCAGCTGCCTGGCCGAGGAACTGATGAGCTGGAACCGCGAGGCGGCAAAGTGCGGCGACGGGCTGCGGATCGGCATGATCGACACCGCGGTCGCCCCCGAGCATCCCTCGCTGCGCGCCGCCGAGTTGACCGCGCGCGCCTTTCGCGGCCGAGACCGCCGCCCCTCCACCGCCGAGCATGGAACCGCCGTGGCCAGCCTGCTTGTCGGAGCCACCGACAGCGGAGTCCCGGGGCTCCTGCCCCAGGCCGTGCTCCTGGCCGCCGACGCCTTTCATGGCGGCGAGGAGGGCAATCGTGCCGATACCCTTGACCTGATCCGCGCCCTGGACTGGCTGGTCGCGGAGCAGGTCACGGTCGTCAACATGAGCTTTTCCGGCGGCGCCAACAAGCTCCTGGCGTCCGCGGTCGAGCAGAGTGCCCAACGCGGCGTCACCTTGGTCGGCGCCGCCGGCGACCAGATCGACGGCAAGACCAAGACCTTTCCGGCGGCCTACGAGGCGGTTGTCGCGGTGACCGCGGTCGATAGCCGCCTGCGCCCCTATCGGGCTGCGGCCCGCGGCCCCTACCTGGCCTTTGCCGCGCCCGGCGTCCAGGTGCCGCTGGCCAAGGCCGGCGGCGGCACGGTGGTGCAGACCGGCACCTCCTTCGCCGCGCCCTTCGTCAGCGCGGCTTTCGCGCTGCTGCGCGGCTCGGACCTCGAGGGCGACAGCGAGAGCGCCCACGCGCTGCTCCGCGATGCCGCCCGTGACCTGGGGCCCCCGGGCTGGGACCCGATCTTCGGATGGGGATTGGTCCGACTGCCGAAGTCCGTGAACTGCGGCACCTGAACCCGGCGACCGCGGTCCCGAGCCGAGGCGCGGAAACGAGGCGCAGGGGCGGAAAGGGACCCTTGGCCGTTCCGGGAGGCTTCGAGGGACGTTCGGGGAGGTGCGCTCGGGCCGGTCGCGGAGGACGATCCCATCCGCGGAGGCCAGGACCCGTATGTAGGGGCCCGCATGCAGTTGGGGCCGCGCCACGAAATCCTCTCCCCCCGGACGGATCTGCGGCGCGGCACCCGTGCCCCCCGGTGGGACCCCCCGGTGAGACGGGGGGTGGTCAGGCAGGCCCTAGGTCTGGCTCGTCGCCCACCTTTCGGCGGGCAAAAACCGGAAGTCGGCAGGCGGATCGTCGAGCATCGCTTGGGTCGACCCCGAGGGACCGAGCCAGGCACAGCCTTTGCAGCACGATCCGCCGCGGCCAAGAAAGCAGCTTGCCGATGTCACCGCGGTGAGTTTTGCCACTGCAATCGGATTCTTGTCCCTTCGATGAAGCGACCACCGGGAACCAGGGGCTTCGATTGGCAGGCGGCCAGTTGGATCGCGAAGCGATTCCATCCGATCGGATAATGCCCTAGGCTTCCCGTTTGCTTGCCGGGGCGCGGGGGCAGGGACACCGCCGCGGGAGGGTGTTCTGGAGTTTCTCGGCTACTTCGGCCAGGTCTTTACCGCCTCGTCGCTGGCAATCCTCTGCCTCGGGACCATTGGGGGCCTGCTTCTGGGCGCGACGCCCGGCCTGTCGCCGACCATGGCGGTGGCCCTGCTGATCCCCTTCACCTTTCACCTGCCACCGGCGCAAGGCCTGATGCTGCTGGGCGCCGCCTACACCTCGACCGTGGCCGGCGGCGCGGTCAGCGCGATCCTGCTGAAGATCCCGGGGGCGCCGGCCAACATCGCCACCGCCCTGGACGGCTATGCCATGGCGCAGCGCGGCCAGGCCGCGAAGGCCTTGCAGATCTGCTTCATCTCCTCGGCCATCGGCGGCGTGCTGGGCGTTCTGGTGCTGATCTTCCTGACCCCGGTCCTGGCGTCCTGGGCGCTCGGCTTCGGGCCCTCGCACCTGTTCTGGATCGCGATCCTGGGGGTCACGATCATCGGCTCGCTGGATTCCCGCTCTCTGGTCAAGGGCCTGCTGTCCGGCTGCATCGGCCTGTGGATCGCCACCATCGGCTACGACGACATCCAGGGTGTCGAGCGCTTCGTCTTCACCGAGCACCTGGAAGGCGGGGTCAACGTGATCGCGGCGCTGATCGGGTTCTTCGCGGTGCCCCAGGTGATCGAGATGCTGGAGGGCGGGCGCCAGGCCAAGGACCTCCGCGCCCTCGGCGTCGAGCGGCACTCCACGCTGGACTCGGCCCGCGAGGTCTTGGGCAAGCTCCGCGCGCTGTCGATCGGCAGCCTGACCGGCACCCTGATCGGCCTGGTCCCGGGCGCCGGCGGGCAGATCGCCGGCATCGTGGCCTACGACCAGACTCGCAAGCTCAGCCCCCGGCGCCGACACTTCGGCGAAGGCGAGAGCGAAGGCGTCGTCGCGGCGGAGACCGCCAACAACGCCATGGTCGGGCCCTCCCTGGTGCCGCTGCTGACCCTCAGCGTACCAGGCAGCCCGACCGCGGCGGTGCTGCTCGGCGGCCTGCTGATCCACGGGATCTTTCCCGGTCCGGACCTCTTCACGCTCCACGCCGAGGTCGCCTGGACCTTCATCAACTCGATGCTGATCGGCCAGATCCTGATGCTGATCTTCGGGCTCTACGTCGCGCGGCTCGCAGCCAGGGTGGTGCACGTCCCGGCATACATCCTGGCGCCCGGGATCCTGGTGCTGGCGGTCATCGGCACCTTCAGCGTGCAGCACTCCATGGCCGACGTCCTAGTCATGTTCTGCCTCGGGGCCGGCATGTACCTCCTGGGCCGCTACGGCTTCAGCCCGGCGCCCATCGTGCTCGGCGTGATCCTCGGCCCCCTCGCCGAGACCAACTACGTCCAGGGCCGGCTGATCGCCGAGGCCGGCGACGGGCTCTTCGCCTACTTCCTCACCGGGCCGCTCAACCTGCTCCTGATCGCCCTTTGCCTGGTGTCGGTGGGCTACAGCCTGGTGACCGAGGTCCGCCTGCGCCGCCTGGAGGCGGATTGGGGCCGCGGCGGCGCGACCGGGCCCGTCGCGGAACGCTGGCAGCAGGCGCTGTCGGCGGGCCTGCTGCTCCTGCTGGCGCTCTGGGTCGCCTATGTCAGCTTCGACGTCCGCGACCCCGAGCCCTATCTCTTCCCGCGCCTGATCGCGGTCGCGCTGCTGTGCCTGGCATCGCTGGCCTTTCTGCGGGCGCTGCAGGGCCGCAATCGGACCGGGGCGGGGATCGGGCGCGACGCCGCGATCGGGATCGCGCCGGGCCTGGCGGTGATGGCGGTCTATGTCTTCCTGGCGGCGGAAGCGCTGGGCTTCTATCTGGCCTCGGCGCTGGCTTTCCTGGCAGTCTATGCGCTCTACGACCCGGGCAGCCACCGCGCGCCGCGGGTCTGGGCGCGGCGCCTGACCGTGACCCTTGGCTTCACCGCCCTGCTCTACGCGGTTTTCGCCCTGCTGCTTCAGGTGCAGACTCCGAGGGGCCTGCTGCTGTGATGGCGGTCCGGCGCGAAGCCGGAGCGACGACGCAGGACGGCGCCCCAACACTGCGGAAGCCGACAACAAGGAAAAAGGGAGGCAACGATGAAAGCACTGAAACGCCTTGCCGGGCTCCTGGCCCTGGTGGCTCCGGCGGCCATGACCGGCACCGCCGTCGGCGCGGACTATCCCGACCGTCCGATCAGCCTGATGGTGGCCTACAGCCCGGGCGGCGCCACCGACTTCCAGGCCCGCATCGTCACCATGGTCGCGGCCAAGGAG